>PBSZ01000038.1 GCA_002726445.1 Cellvibrionales bacterium
CAAGCCTGAAATAACCGCCCCATCGTTGTCGCAAACGCGGCCCCATTCATCACAAACGATACCACCCTTGGTGTCCAAATCGCCAGCCTCAACCTTAAAGGCATAAAATGGCCCTTGGTCAATAGGGCCTAAGCTGGGATTAGGTAGAACATTAGCGTCGGCATAATAGCGGTCATGTAAAGTTTCACCTCGACCAAAATCAGGGTCAACACCCTTAATGGCGTTAGCATTAAATTGAGCCACCGTTTCTACTAATTGAGCAGCATCGATATTGAGCTTTTCAGCTAATTGCTGCAAGCTTGACGCCTTAGTCAACAAGCCGGTATCAAAGTAACCTTTTGGTATATTGTCATCAGACTCCATTTTTGAAGGTTTGATATGGCCAATAACATACTTGCTTCGATAACGGGCATCAAAAATCAAGTAACATGGTATGGCTTTATCACCGCGCTGTTCTGACAAGTATTGCTCTTTAACGACGTCCTCGTAAGGCTGTGCTTCATTGGTAAATCGCTTACCGATTCGATTAACCATAATCGATCCAGGCATCGCCTTGCCTGCGATCAATGAAATGGTCTTGCCATCTGGCATAGTGTAAGAAGGTGACCACCAAGCACTGCTCATAAAATTAACCGCCGCACCGACTGACTGACCTAAGCGAATGCCGTCGCCGTTGGAGTCAGGCGAAGCCGCTGTCCACTCCGTCGAGGTAGGCTTGGGGTGATACTGTTCACGCATCTCAAGATTGCTGGCAAAACCGCCGGTCGCCAGCAAAACACCTTTCCGCGCTTTCACTGATACCGTCTGACCTTTTTTATTGATCACGGCGCCGATAACTTTATCGTCCTGTTTAATAAGTTCAACCACTGGCGAGTCAAGCCATAGAGGAATATCGCGATCCATTAACGTTTTTCTTAACCGAGCAATCAAAGCCTCGCCACAAGCAATACGATCATCTGAAGAACCCTTTAAGCGAGACGGAATATCCAACCAATAACGCAACATTAATTTAGCGCCAATCAAATAAGATCGCAGATTCATTTTCATCAAGGAGGAACTTTCAACCACTGTCATTGAAAAAGGCATGCCTAAACCCTCAAACGGTCCACGACGAAGATAAGCTGCCTCTTCACCCAGCTGGCGCAGGGTAAACGCACCTGGGCACATAGACCGACCACCATGCTTGGCGCCTTGATGCTCTTCGTAGTAATCCATATAGGCAGGTAACGGCGTGTAAGTTACCCGACTATGCTTATGCATAAACTGTAACATCTCATCGGCCTTGTCGGCATAAGCGCGTAAGCGCTCCTCTTTCACGGTGTCACCGATTAAACTACGAAGGTACTGGTAACCTTCCTCCTTTGAGTCTTCAATGCCCACCAATGATTGCAAATGATGGCCAGGTATCCACGCAACCCCGCCTGAGTGAGCAGTGGTTCCACCGTATACAGAGGCACTCTCTACCACTAACACTTCAGCACCCAATTCATGGGCAACAACTGCGCCAGTAAGACCACCCACACCCGTACCTGCTACCAACCAATCAACTTCTTGATTAAATTCCCTTGTCACAAACAACCACCTTTAATTAATTTTTTCATGCCTATCATTAGAAAGCTTATTATTGCAGAAACAAGGGCCTAGAGTTCTTTTTAAAACTTAACATTCGTTTATGAGGCCAGCTGTTATCTCAAACAACGCTTATCGAAAAGGAAATAGATGAGCTATTTGATCCGCTGATAAGGCCTCCATAACGGCCATATTTCGCTCCGGAATAGCCTCCACGTCTGGGTGATTTTTTACTGCCCAAGTCACGCTGTCTTCACGAAGAATATGAATAATGGGGTAAGGTGAACAATTGGTTAAATTACTCGCGGCCTCAGGCTCAGCTCCTAAGAACTGATATTTTGGATGAAAACTTGCCAACTGAAACTGACCCGACCAATCATTACCAGCCAGTAAGTCATTGGCCATTGACATAAAGTCGTTAAAATCAAGAAAGTCGTCAAACCAGTGAGGTAAAATGAGCAAACTTGTCTCAAGCCGTTTAGGGTCTGCCTCCGCGAGCCTTGCACATTCAATCCTTAAAGCTTCTAACATCGCGTTGATCGATTGAACATCTAACACTGCAATATGATGGAGGCCATTAGCAACGGACTGCTGAGCAAAGGGGCATAAGCCAAGTCCAATCACTACCTCATCAAGCCATTGTTGTACCTCAAGAGTGATCTTCTCTGGGTCAATCATTCAGTGAACTCCTCAAGCAGATAAGCCATGGATAATGGGTATGGCTCAGAATTGACTGCAAAATACTAGCCTCTTATCGCTCAAACGGCCAATCCAATCACCGTCAGGGAAAACAGCCTCAATATGGCCAAATATTAATTCAGATCAATAACTTGCAATATTATTATAACCGTTGAAATTAATAATACCTTAGACACTAATCTAGCGTATGACATCTAACGTAAATCTTATAAAGATTTTAATTATATCGGACAACTCTAATCAATGAACAAAAAAGAACCCAGAATATGCATTATTGGTGCCGGCATGTCCGGCATGCTAATGGCCATTAAACTCATTAAAGCCGGACACACTAATTTTAAAATTTATGAGCGCGCCTCTACCGTTGGCGGTACTTGGCGAGAAAATCGCTACCCCGGTGTTGCTTGTGATGTAGCCTCTTTTGCTTATTGCTACCCCTTCGAGCCAAATCCCAATTGGAGTAGACGTTTTTCCGGCGGCCCAGAAATATTTGAATATTTTAAAAAAACGGCGGTTAAGTATGGCTTAATCGACTACATACAATTTAATACCGAAGTATTAAAAGCTGAATTTAAAGATAACCGCTGGCATGTTGAAGCCACTAAAAACCTCACCAGTGATGAGGGCGGTAGCAGCAGTGTGAAAAGTATTCTTGAAGAACAGCAAGACCCCTCTGCATTAGAGATCACTGAAACCGAGGTCTTTGATCTATTTGTTGCGGCAACTGGGCCGCTTAATAAGCGAAAATATCCAAAAATAGAAGGACTTGAAAGTTTTGCTGGCGAGCGCTTTCATACCGCCGACTGGAATGATGAATACGACTTAAGTGATAAGCGCATTGGTGTCATTGGCACCGGCTCATCTTCAGTACAAATGTTAAGCCCACTCGCTCATATGGGCAAACAAGTGAATCTATTTCAGCGAACGGCTCAGTGGGTCATGCACACAGAAAATGTTGAGTACTCGCCCTTCGATAAGTTTTTAAAGCGAAAACTGCCATTACTGGGTTACTTGACGCGTCGCTTTTATGACGTGATTGGCGAGTTGTTTGGACAAGCGGCACTAAAAGATGGATGGCAGCGGCGCTATATTGATAAAGCCACATTAGAAAATTTAAACTCGGTTAAAGACCCCGAGCTGCGTAAAAAACTTACCCCCGATCACAAAGCTATGTGCAAACGCATGATTGTATCAGACACTTACTACCCTGCCATTCAACGCGATAATGTAGACGTTATCACTGACAATATCTTACGCATCGAACCAGCCGGCGTTGTCGTCGATGATGGCAGCGAATCCGGTCGTTTAGTAGAAATTGATACGCTAATTACCGCCACGGGATTTTACCCAAATGCTTGGGGAGTCGACACTATTATCGGTGAAAACGGCGCCACCTTAGAGGAACGCTGGGATGCCGGCGTGCGAACTTATCGCTCTATAACGATGCCAGGCTTTCCCAACTTCTTTATGATGATTGGTCCTAATAGCCCCATCACTAATTTATCCTTAATTGATATCGCTGAGATAGGTGCTGATTATATTCTTCAATGTGTGGACAAATTTGTTGACGGCGAGCTGACCACACTGGCCCCAAAAGCGGACGTGACTCAAGCATTTACTGAGTCGCTCACCAATGCATTTAGCGGTACGCGCTGGGTCAGCGGTTGCAACAGCTGGTACCTTGAGGTTGATGGCATCCCAGTGACGTGGCCATGGGCACCCTCTCGGTTTCGCAACGAACTGAAAAAACTGAATCTTAATGATTATGAAGTGATGAGCAGTTAATAATTGGGCATTGATTAGCATACATTTAAGCCGTTAGCGCGTATGATGGACTAAATTAGCACAGCAATCTAACCCATGAGTCGAAGCAAAGATTATCTCACCATAGAGGCCACCAGTAGCGATCAGTTATTCACTGACAGTAATGGTGGCTTACGTTCTAGTCGTTTTGATGATATCTATTACCATCCCGGTCAGGGCGCAGAAGAGTCGCAGCACGTCTTTTTAGCCGGCAATGACCTCCCTTATCGCTGGCTAGCCAACGGTCAAGAAACACCATCAAAAGACCATTTTGTCATTGCAGAAACCGGCTTTGGCAGCGGTTTAAATTTTCTAGCCTGCTGGCAACTTTGGCGTGACAGCCATCACCACATCGCCGCTGATCAAGCTCCCCGCACGCTCTATTTTTATAGCTCTGAACTGTACCCTCTGTCATCAGCTGCATTAATAAAAAGCATTCGTCACTACAATCCTTTTCCTAATTTAGCGACAGAACTACTCAATCGCTATCCCGATGCTATTGGCGGTGACTACCTGATAGAACTAGATACAGATACCTCCTTCCCTGTTGTGTTAGTGCTATTATTTGGCGACAGCAGCGAAGCATTTAAGCGCCTAGAGTATTATCCAAAAGGCAACCCTAACGATCAAAATCACAGCACTATAGCGTCGAACTTTAACGCGAAAAGTGGCACTAATCACCGAGGACTGACCGTCGACGCGTGGTTTCTCGACGGTTATGCGCCAACCAAAAGCCCAGATTTATGGCAAAACTCAATCTACGCCTTAATGGCAAAGCACAGCGCAGCCAACACCACTGTCGCCACGTTTACCGTCGCAAGAACAGTGCGCGACGGGCTCAGCAAACATGGCTTCGCGGTTAAAAAAATACCCGGCTTTGGTCGTAAACGTGAAATGCTAACTGGCACTTTTGAAGCCAACACAGTAACAACACTGACGGCAATACCGCAAAGAAAAAAAGTGCGCAGTGATTTATCAAACTGCTATTACCCCGGCACGAAACCAAGCCATAACTTTGGCGATAAAAAACGGCGAGCGACCATCGTGGGCGCGGGCATCGCTGGCTGCTGCACAGCTTATCAGCTGGCGAAACGTGGCTGGCAGGTTAACTTACTGGACAGCCATGATGAAGTGGCCAGCGCCGCCTCGGGCAATCCGCGTGCGGTACTCTATGCTCGCACCGCCCAGCATCGTTCAGCCATGGCCGATTTTCACGAGGCCGCCTTGCATTATGCGCAACAATTTTACCCGCAACTGGGCGACTGTCAGTTGGCGCAAGGCTTAAAGGGCATGCTAAAACTGGGCGAATCACTGCCCGACGAGTTACTCAATGCTCATCCGGAGCTTCGCTCGAGACGGAATGTCAACGTTGATCAAGCCAGTGAGCTTAGCGGCGTAGCCACCCGTCAAGGGGGAATTTATTATCCACAGGCGGGATGGTTAGCGCCAAAGGTAATCTGCCAAGCCTTAAGCGGCACCGCGGGTATTAAGTTTATCGCGAACACCCAGATTAATCGCCTCGAAAAAAAATCGACGGCTTGGCGCGCGCACGATCAACAAGGCAATGCCTTTGATAGCGATATTATTGTCATCACCAGCGGTCATTTAAGTCATCAATTTGAACAAACTGCATGGCTGCCCTTACGATTCATGCGAGGACAAACCACCGACCTAGCCGCTACCACTGAAAGCCAGAAACTTCGTTTAGCTATTTGTAAGGAGGGCTATTCAACACCTGCCGATAATGGCTATCACTCGATAGGATCCAGCTATTCAAAAGATAATGAATTAGCATTATCGCCACAGGATCATCTCGACAATATTCAAAAGCTTCGCGCCAGCTTGGCCAATAACAGTGACTGGTATCGCCAGCTTGAAGCCAGCCAAGAGTCATTAGCATCGCTTAATGGCCGCGTGGGATTTCGCTGTGTGACGCCCGACTATCTGCCGATTGTTGGTCCAGTTGCTGAAAAAAATGACTTTTTAAAGCGGTTTAATAGCCTAAAAAAAGACGCAAAAAAAACACCTGAACAACGTGCAGTCAGCCATTGCGGTCTTTTTGTTAACACCGGCTTTGGCTCTCATGGCTATACCACAGCGCCGTTAGCCGCACGACTATTAGTTGCTCAAATTGAGGCCACGCCAATCCCATTAGGTGATAAAATCACTCAGGCAATTGCACCGAATCGTTTTTTAGTTAGGCAGCTTATCCGAGGCTAAGGCAACAATGCGCGCATTTACGATTGATAGAAAATCACCGCTTATTGTGGCTTATTTCGTTCGGCGATGGCATCAGATAATCGGTGCCTGCCTGACGGTTTCGACGGCTTACTTATTCACACTCCCGACTTATGCTGCTGATGCTAACGTGCTACCACTGGATTGCACAAAAGACATTATCGCAGCCGAAATCAACGCCTTGCCCTATCGAGTAACGCACAGCTATCCGCACCGAACCAACGCCTTTAGCCAAGGTTTAGTTTATCAAGATGGCAATATTTATGAGTCAACCGGCGGCTACGGCCAATCAAGCATTGCAGAAATACAGTTGAAAGATGGCAGACTTATTCAGCAGCGATCCATCGATGAAACACTGTTTGGTGAGGGCTTAACGATTTGGCAAGATCAATTGATTCAATTGACATGGCACTCAAAAAAGGTTTTACGCTACAACAAAAAAGATTTTAGTCCGCTGCCACCTCGGTCAATCAAAACGGAAGGCTGGGGACTTACCCATGATGGTCATCACCTCATCAACAGCGATGGAAGCGCCACGCTTTATTATCGCGACCCTGAGAGTTTAATGCTGGTGAAATCCCTTCGTGTCACCTACCTCAACCGTCCACTTAAGCGGCTTAATGAGCTCGAATGGGTCGATCAATGCCTGCTTGCAAATATTTGGCAAAGCCCTCGCATTGCTGTCATCAAGCCCAGTAACGGACAAGTGCTCGGGTTTATCGACCTCAGTCCGATTCTCAAAAGAGAACAGCAACAGTCTTCAGCTGGGGTCGCAAATGGGATTGCCGTCATGCCCGGTGAGCAGTCGCTACTCATTACTGGCAAGAACTGGCAACACATCTATCAACTGCAGTTTTAAACGCTTTAGTCGGCCCTAATGAGCCAGCAAAAAAGTACCACTAAAGCACTAAAACAGGCTAACATAGGCTTTGATGACAGTGAATACAAGTAAAGCCAATGACTAAACTGCCCGTCTGCTCAAAATGCCAATCGAAGTACACCTATATCGATCGAGCGCTGTTCATTTGCCCAGAGTGCGGCCATGAATGGTCGGTGTTAAATCAGGACAATGATTCAGAAGATGCTACAATTAACGATGCTAATGGTCAGCCATTAAAAGATGGCGATACGGTGACAGTTATTAAAGACTTAAAAATTAAAGGTTCGTCAAAAGTCATTAAGATTGGCACTAAGGTTAAAAATATCCGCCTCGTTGATGGCGATCATGACATAGACTGCAAAATTGACAGTATTGGCGCCATGAAGCTCAAGTCAATCTTTGTTAAGAAAGTCTAGGCTTTAATCAACCACATAGAGAAATCCCTAACGTTAAACTAAGGCAGTAAAAAAGCTAACTATGAATGCTAAAATCGAGAACTTTCACTTAATTAAAACCACTCATATCGACTCATTAAATATTCAGTACGAAGAGTACCAACACCTTCGTACTGGCGCAAAACACATTCACTTAGCCTCTGATAATGAAGAAAATGTGTTCATGGTTGCGCTCCGAACCGTACCTACCGACTCAACGGGTGTTGCACACATTCTTGAACATACCAGCCTTTGCGGCAGTCAGCGCTATCCCGTTCGAGATCCTTTTTTCATGATGATACGCCGATCACTTAACACGTTCATGAATGCCTTTACTAGCTCAGATTGGACGGCCTACCCCTTTGCCAGTAAAAATAAAAAAGACTTTAATAATTTAATGCAGGTGTATTTAGACGCCGTCTTTTTTGCCCGACTTGACCCCTTAGATTTTTCACAGGAAGGTCATCGGCTTGAGTTTGAACAGCCCAATGACTCAAGCAGTGACTTGGTCTTTAAAGGCGTCGTTTTTAATGAGATGAAAGGCGCCATGAGCTCTATTACATCCCAGCTTTGGCAAGCGGTTGGCGAAGCGCTTTTCCCTGACACAACCTATAGCGTTAACAGTGGTGGCGAGCCAGAGAACATCACCGATTTAAGTTACCAGCAACTGCAGGATTTTTATCAAACTCACTACCATCCCGATAACGCAACCTTCGTGACCTTTGGCGACATACCGGCCAAACAACATCAGTCTGTATTCGAAGAGCTTGCTCTGCAGCACTTTAGTCCGATTAATAAAAAAATTGAGGTCCCTTTACAAAAGAAGTTCAACCAAGTCAAACGAACCGCTAAACACTTTCCTCTGCCTGAAGAAGAAATTACCGATGAAAAAAATCACCTCATTATGGCTTGGGTGCTGGGAGATATTCGCGACCCCTTAGAATTAATGAGCACTCATTTACTCGCCTCGGTATTATTAGAAAATAGCGCATCTGAATTGCGGCTGGCACTAGAAACCACCGCGTTAGGCTCCGCTCCCTCGCCGTTATGTGGCATGGACGACACTGGCTTAGAAATGGTTTTTGTCTGCGGCATTGAAGGCGCAAAAGCAGACAGCATGGATGATTTCGAAGAACTCGTCACTACGACTCTCACTGCAGTGGCTGAGCAAGGCGTTGAGCATCGCCGCTTAACCGCCTTACTTGATCAGCTTGAATTACAACAACGTGAAATTGGCGGTAGCAGCTATCCTTATGGCTTGCAGATTATGCTGTCCTGTTTACCAACGGCCATCCATCGTGGTGATGCTGCTGCAGCTTTGGATATCGACCCTATCCTAACTGAACTCCGACGCGCCATCGAGGACCCTGCATTTATTAAACAGCTCATTGATCGCTTATTACTGAATAATCAGCATCGGGTTAGCCTGCTTATGTCACCTGATGGCAAACTTGGCCAACATAAGATCGACCAAGAAAAAGCCAAGCTCAGTGATATTAAGTCAACATTAACTGATGCCCAGAAACAAGAGATCATTGCGACTGCAGAGGCTCTCAAACAGCGACAAAACGAGGTCGATGACCCCGAAGTTCTGCCTAAGGTCGATCTTGAAGACATTCCACCTGCTTCTGATTCACCCGACTTCAGTACCAGCAAGGCGACCGCCCCACAGATTAGCAGTTACCCACAAGCGACTAATGGTCTATGTTATCAAGAAGTCATTATCCCGCTGCCGGCACTCAATGCGCGTCAAAATTATCTGCGATCGATTCATAATTATGTCATGACTGACCTAGGGGTTGGCAGTCGTGATTATCTTTCTACACAGAATTGGCAAACGGCGGTCTGCGGAGGCATCTCATGCCATACCAATTTTTTTAGCGTATTAGACAATGAACAATTGATTAATGGCCACTTCATACTCAGCTCAAAAGGCCTTAATTGTCATAGCGATGCCATTAGCGAACTGCTTGAGCAGACCCATCAGCATGTGCGTTTTGATGAGCAGCAACGGATTAGAGAGCTTATAGCACAGTCGCGAGCCCGATCAGAGCAATCAGTTACCGGCAGCGGTCATACCCTCGCTATGTCGATCGCCACTCAACACTTTAGCCCCTTAGCTAAAATCAATCATCAAAATGCAGGCATCGAAGGGATAAAGAATCTTAAAGCACTCGACGATAGCTTAAACGAAGCGTCGACGTTAAACCGGTTCTGTGAAGAGTTAGCTGACGTTCATCAATCCATTATTAGAAATCAGCCTGAATTCTTAGTGATTGGCGACGAGCAATACAACCGTCAAGCAACGCGTAAAATTGAGCAACTCTGGTCTCACCATGATAGCCAAGCAGACAGTGAATTCAGCCTCGATGACATTCGCCAGAACAGCCGCGAGCTATGGCTTTGCAACAGCCAAGTCAACTTTTGTGCCAAGGCCTATCAAACAGTTGGTAGCGCCCACCCAGATGCGCCGGCATTAACTGTTCTCGGCGGTGTGCTTCGCAATGGATTCTTGCATACTGCAATACGCGAACAAGGCGGCGCCTATGGCGGCGGTGCAAGCCAAGACAGCGGTGTTGCGGGATTTCGTTTCTACTCGTATCGCGACCCTCGCATGAGTGAAACTTTAAACGATTTTGATGCCTCAATCGCCTGGCTATTAGATAACGAGCATCCATGGCGGGTGGTTGAAGAAGCCATACTTGGCGTCATAAGCAGTTTGGATAAACCATCATCTCCGGCAGGTACCGCGAAAATTGATTTTTACAAGCGCTTACATGGCCGCACGCAAGCGCACCAAAATGCTTTTAGAAATGCCGTGCTGGAAGTTACCCAAGCCGATTTGAAACGCGTCACTGAAACCTACTTAACACCCGACAAGGCCAGCATTGGTATCATCACCCATAAAGGCGAGGCCAAAAATTATCAACCGCTGTGCGAGGATCAAGGTATTACGATTCAGCAACTGTAACAATGAAAATAACGCGCTTTGCTTTGAATTCAACAGGTGCTAAGGTTGGCCTACTCCAGTGCTACTAGGTACTAGCCTGCAAGGCTAAATAATACCCTGGGATAAAGCGCAGGCCATCGACTGACCTAAATCTCGGCAAGCCTGTAAGCCAACTTCGCTGATCTGACCCTTAACGACAATCGGCTCAGCGATTTTTTTCATCGGGTAGCCTTTTAAAATCCGATCAATTTCGCGTACAGCGCCGGTCCCATCATTACCAGCGCTGATAAATAGCGCATAGGGCGTCGATAGTTGCAGTGGTTGTGCTTGATGATAGGTTCTGTCAAAAAAATCTTTTAACGCGCCTGACATATAGCCAAAATTTTCAGGGCTTCCAAATATAATCGCATCGGCCCATTGAAGATCGTCAATAACAGCATCAAAGGCCAATTTTTTTACGGTATCAATCGACTTTTCGAGCTCAGCACCCTGGACTACCGCATCCGCTAAGGCCGTCGTCGTTGCAGACTGACTGTGATAGATAATCAGTAAATGCTTATTCGACATGATTGATTTACTCAATAGTGATTTGCATAAAAAGCGGCTCGCCTGCTATTCATCGACAGATTCATTATCAAAAGAATCATTATTGGTATGATCAACAACTGTCTCTAAGGGCATGAAATATATCTGACCAATCAACATCACAATAAAGCCAGTACCGAAACCCGCATACTGCATGAGGGAATCGGCCTCAAGCAGCAAGTAAGCCAATAAAAAGATGATACTGCCAATCGAGATCGCTTTTAAATAGGCGGCCCAAGTCACTTTTAATTCAATATCACAAGATTCACATGGGACGGGCGCCAATGGACTCAAAAAGGCTTTTTTCCACAGCGCAAGCGCTGGTTGTCCACAAGATGGGCAATAAGCACTCATGAATTGTTCTCCACGTCAAAATATCATTCATTAGTCAATTTATATGTGCAAGTTTAATGATAGACCTTATTTTAAGAAATGCATCTCGGTAACTTAGCAACAAAAAGAACAAATAACACCCAGTCTTAATCGTACCTTAGCCCAGCACGAATCAAGCACTTGCCCTATTTTAAAAACTGTTTATAATTACAGTATGTGATTATAAACAGTTGTTCGTCGGGTATGCCTTAAAAATCATTAGTGACCAATGGCAACGCCGAAAAATAGCTAGACAACACAGGGTGCAGACAATGAAATTAACCGTGCGGCAAGAACAAATCCTAAATTTAATACGTGACTACATTCAAGAAACAGGCTTTCCCCCAACCCGCGCTAATATTGCCTCTGAGTTTGGGTTTAAATCAGCTAACGCGGCCGAAGAACATTTGAAGGCCTTAGCTAAAAAAGGCGCGATAGAGATTATTCCTGGTGCATCGCGAGGTATTCGCTTGATTGGCGATACACCAAAAGGGATCCCCTTGGTCGGTCGAGTAGCCGCAGGCAGCCCTATTCTGGCACAGGAACATGTTGACGACTACTGTGACATCTCACCGAGTTTTTTCCAACCTAGAGCCGATTTTCTATTACAGGTCGCTGGCGAAAGCATGCAAGATATTGGCATTTTCGATGGCGATTGGCTGGCAGTGCACAAAACGAATCAAGCCAATAATGGCGACATTGTGGTCGCCAGAATTGATGATGAAGTCACGGTGAAACGATTCAGGAAAACCCGTAGCAAACACCTGATAGAGCTAGAGCCAGAGAATGCAGATTACAGTGTTATCGAGGTTGACCTTCGCGTTCAGCATTTTGAAATTGAAGGCTTAAGCGTTGGCGTGATTCGGCGCTAAGCTGACAACAGACCCGCCGTTCAAATTAATGAAGTATCCTGTGAGCATCAGCTTCTGCATCGTCTTCTTCGAGCTCTGATTTCACAAACTGCATTTCTGAAGCCGTCTCGATACCGGCATGAATCATTGCTCGAGCAACCTCTAATCGACCGTTGGGCATATAACCTTTTGATTCATCGGAAAACCGAATCGTCATCAATGGTTCGCCATCACCGTCTGCTCGCTGCAAGACAATATCACCATTTACCAGCTCGACAATCTCTAAAAAAGAAGACACAAATAACCCCTAAATATGTAAACAGCTTTAATTCTAACATTTTTCAATGAGAATTGCAGTAAAGTTACCCACCATGTAAAGCCATTATTTAGTACTTTAGCCGGCCAAAAAAGACATCCAAGGGTTTATTTTTCCTATATAAAATAGAAGCTTAATAAAAAAGGAGGCTTTTAACAGACGCTAACACTGTGTATCAGCGTGTATAAACTCGCTAAACATCGCATTGATTACTCGCTTTAAATCTAGCCAAAGGCAAAGCGATTTATGCCCGTTACTTAGCTGTATGACGACTTTTATGAATGGCTATTTTTTCTCAACAACGACCTTTTTCTTAGCAGCGGTCTTTTTCTTAGCTGGTGCTTTCTTTTTAGCCACAGCTTTTTTCTTTGCGGCCGGCTTCTTTTTGGACGAAGCTTTTTTAGTCGCAACTTTGTCAGTAATGACCCATTGACCCCTCTCGAAATCAGCCCGCCAGCCCGTTGCCTTTCCGTCGATATCGGTCATCAAATACTGCTGCTTTGTTTTTCGTTGGTAACGAACCTGCACACGATTACCTTGCGAATCTTGAACAGGCCCTTCCATTAAAAAATGGTATTTGGGGTCTATCTCAGCTTTATGTGGAAGAATTTCATCAACATAGGGAGCGCGCGTTTCTCGATTCTTAGGAAACTGGCTGGCCGCTAAAAAGATACCAGCCGCACCGTCTCGTAAAATATAAGTGTCGTCAACCTTTAGGCATGCGAGCTCGGGCATCGGCACGGGATCCATCTTC
Organism: Cellvibrionales bacterium; assembly: GCA_002726445.1. Lineage (GTDB taxonomy): Bacteria > Pseudomonadota > Gammaproteobacteria > Pseudomonadales > UBA7434 > UBA7434. The sequence goes on from PBSZ01000038.1 coordinate 13,452, forward strand.
GGTGGGGCCGCCTCACCATTTCGCAATAGTTTACGGGTATTTTTACAGACCTCATTCGTACAGCCAAAGTATTTGCCAAATCGACCCGACTTAAGCTGCATCTCAGATCCGCATTTATCGCAATCTAACACAGGGCCTTCGTAACCCTTAATTTTAAATTGGCCCTGTTCGACCTCATAACCTTCGCAGTCAGGGTTATTGCCACAGACATGCAACTTACGTGTTTCGTCAACTAAATAACTGTCCATTGCCGTATTGCAAAGCGGGCAACGGCGCTTATTAATCAGCAAGCGTGATTCCGCTTCATCATCAGCATCGGCGCTAACGACTTCGTCACCAGAAATTAAATTGACCGTATGCTTGCAACGCTCTTTAGGCGGCAAGGCATAACCGGAGCAACCTAAGAATACACCCGTGGTACCAGTTCGAATCTGCATGACACGCGTGCCCGTACAATCAGAGTGCTGACAGATAATAGCAGGCACGCTGGTAGGATTATTATTGCGCATGCCGCCGTCGTCGACTTCCGCCTGAGCCGCAGATAATTTACCGCTAAAATCTTGGTAAAAATCATTGAGCACATCAGACCAGACTTTTTTGCCGTCTGCAATGGCGTCAAGTTTTTCTTCCATCTCGGCCGTAAAGCCGTAATCCATTAGATCACCAAAACTTTCTGAGAGGCGCTCAGTCACGATGTCGCCCATTTTTTCACAATAAAATCGACGATTCTCCACCCGCACATAACCTCGGTCTTGAATCGTTGAAATAATTGCCGCATAGGTTGAGGGTCGTCCTATACCCTGTTTCTCTAACTCTTTGACCAATGCCGCCTCAGAGTAACGCGCGGTAGGCTTGGTAAAATGCTGACTGGGATCCAGTTTGTTAAGTGTCAAACTATCGCCTTGCTTAAAGTCAGGTAACACACGATCCTCTTCTTTTTTTGACATTGGCGGTTGCACGCGCGTGAAACCATCAAATCGAATGACCCGACCACTGGTTCTTAACTCAAAATCCCCTGCCTTGGCGACTAAACTGGTACTAGTAAATTCAGCTTTAGTCATCTGACAGGCAACAAATTGACGCCAAATCAACTCATAAAGCCTGACACCATCAGGGTCAATCTTGACAATATCGCTGGGCATGACATTAACATCAGATGGCCTAATCGCTTCGTGTGCTTCTTGCGCACCCTCTTTACTGCTGTAAAGAATTGGGCTTTCTGGCAGGTAGGCAGCGCCGTATTTTTTTTCAATGTATTGTCGACAATCCGCAACGGCATCAGCACTGAGATTGGTTGAATCAGTACGCATATAGGTAATATAACCCGCCTCGTATAAGCGCTGAGCCATCATCATTGTTTTCTTAACACTAAAACTTAAGCGAGTGCTTGCCGCTTGCTGCAAGGTCGAGGTGATATACGGTTTAGACGGCTTTGACGAAGTCGGCTTGTCCTCACGCTTAGCGATAGTAAAACTTGCACTGTTAAGCGCAGCTAAAGCAGCATCGCTTTCCTGTTGACTGGTGGGACGATATTTCTGATCATTTGCTCGGGTGACCTGCATGCGAAGCGTGCCTGCGTCACCGGCTAAATCGGCAAATAAATCCCAATACTCTTCTGGAATAAACGCACGGATTTCTCGCTCTCTTTCAGCAACCAACTTGACCGCAACCGACTGTACCCGCCCTGCAGAGAGACCCCGGGCCACTTTAGCCCACAGCAGAGGTGATACCATAAAGCCAACGACGCGATCTAAAAAGCGTCTTGCCTGTTGGGCGTAAACCCGATGCATGTCAAGCTCGCCTGGCTCTTCAAAAGCCGCATTGATGGCCTTTTTAGTGATTTCATTGAAAACAACCCGCTGAAAGCGATGATCGTCACCGCCGATGATTTCACGTAAATGCCAAGCGATCGCCTCTCCCTCACGGTCCATATCCGTTGCGAGCACAATCGAGTCAGCATTTTTTGCAAGCTTGCGTAACTCATCAACGACTTTTTCTTTGCCAGGTAAAATTTGATAATTGGCTTTCCAAGATTGACTGGGATCAATGCCCATTCGTGCGACTAATTGCTCACGGGCCTTTTTTTGTTTATGAATGATTTTTTTAGCCGGTGATAATTTACGGGTCTTGGCCGCCTCAGCTGCTCGGGCTTTAGGGTCGACAGGCTTACCGTTTCCGCTGACAGGCAAATCCCTGACATGGCCAACGCTGGACTTAACAATATAATCATTGCCTAGGTATTTATTGATCGTCTTCGCTTTGGCGGGAGACTCGACGATAACCAGTGACTTACCCATAGAGAACAGTGCATTCCAATTATTGGTTAGCATTCAACCATTTAACGTTTTAGTCAACCTTCGCTGACCCCATAATTGCTCAAGTCTAGTACAAACTTAAGAGAATAAAAGTTCCATCGCATTAGACGGCGGACATATATAAGGGGCTAGAAAGATTTGGTCAAGCAATTCCTGTAGTTATTTTTAAGTATGCAGCGACAGCGAGCGACTATTATGAAGCCAATAAAAGTTAAAAAACCGGTTAAAATCTTCTAAAATCAATAAAAATGATCTCTTTTGACCCATTACTCATTCCACCTTACTGCAGAAAATAAAATACCGCGACTCTCATTGAATGCTAAAATGTGAAGACAATTTTTATTTTTACAGGCCAAGCAATTGCTCGACACTGAGCCAATCGCATCGCAAGTGAGCATTGGCCGTCTAACCTTTAAGACGAAAAGAATTTCTTCAAAATGATTGATATTGGCTCAAATTTAACCAGTGAAAGCTTCAAAAATGACTTGCCTGAGGTGATTCAGCGCGCTAAAAAACAAGGAGTTTCCGCTATTATTGCCACCGGCACCAGTGCCGAAAGCAGCATTAGCGCCCAGCAATTGGCCACCAACTACCCCCAGTATTTATACTCGACTGCCGGTGTTCATCCGCACGAGGCCGATCATTACAATGACCAAACTGAAAAAACCTTATGCGAATTAGTCGCCAGCAAAAGTCGAAAACACATCGTCGCCGTGGGTGAAACAGGGCTCGACTACTACCGCAATTTCTCAACCCAGGACAATCAAATTAGGGCATTCGAATCGCAAATACAGCTTGCAAAAGACTCTCAATTACCGCTTTTTTTACATGAGAGAGAAGCCTTTAAAGATTTTTATTCCATCGTCAAAGCCCACTACCATTCGCTCACCAATAAAGCCGTCGTTCACTGCTTTACTGGTAACCAAGAGGCATTAAAAGCCTACCTCGATCTGGGTTTATACATCGGCATTACCGGCTGGATAAGTGATAAAAAGCGCGGTGAAAATTTACGCCATATCATTCGCTACGCGCCGCTAGAAAGACTGATGATAGAAACTGATGCGCCTTATCTAACGCCACAACAAAAAGGGATAAAAGCGCTGCTGCCACAACATCGTCGAAATGAACCCTGCAGTTTAAAGTTTACCGCAGAAAAACTGGCCGAGTGCCTTGATATTAAGACCCAAACACTGATTGAGGCCACGACTAAAACAACCTGCGATTTTTTTAATCTAGATCAAGCAGCGAGCGAACACGACTTTGAGGAAAAGGCCAGTTGAGTGCCTGCTGGTTATCGCAGCGAAGTAAGACGGGTATACTGGTTTGATAGCGTTGCTGAAGTGCAGGATCATTATCGATGTCAACTTTTGTTAACTGCCAAGGGCTGCCAATCAAAAGCGCATTGATTAAGATTTCCGCTTGATCACACAAATGGCAATCAGCGCGGGAAAACAACAGTAACTGCGCTTGGCTCATACTTTGTCCAGCCTCGATTTAGTGACGTGTCGTCCAATCGTGAAGCGCTTTATTAAAGACCTTGTCTAAGCTGTTTTCTATGGCTGCCTGAGCAGACAGCCCAATTTTTTCTTGCCATGATTTCTTTTGAACAAACTTAATTTCATACACTGACGCATCTTTAACACATTGGGCAATATATTCATCACTGGTACTCAAGCCATCAATCAATTGGTTTTCAATCGCTTTTTGGCCATACCACGTTTCGCCGGTTGCGACGGCCGAAATATCTAAACTCGGTCGATACTGGCTGACGAACTCTTTAAATAAGTCGTGTGTTTGCTCTAAATCTTGAATAAATTTCTTACGTCCCGCTTCGGTATTCTCACCCAACATAGTTAAAGTGCGTTTATATTCGCCGGCAGTCAACAATTCATAATCGACGTCAAACTTTTTAAGCACTTTATTAAAGTTAGGCAGGCTAGCAACGACGCCAATTGAACCAATCACAGCAAATGGCGCAGCCAATATCTTATCCGCGATACAGGCCATCATATAGCCACCGCTAGCCGCTACGCGGTCGACACAAATAGTCAACGGGATACCCGCCGACTTAATGCGCGCGAGTTGTGATGAGGCTAAGCCATAAGAATGAACCATGCCACCAGGACTTTCTAAACGAACCACGACTTCATCTGACGATGATGCCATGGTCAGTAGTGTTGATATTTCTTCTCGAAAGTTTTCAACCGCTGAAGCTTTCATATCACCATCAAAATCTAAAACATAAATATTTTTTGACTTGGCAGTACTGGCATCAGCGCCCTTTTTTGAGTCTTGCTTGGCGAGCTTTTTGGCTTCTTTAGCCTTAACTTTTTCAGCTTCTTTTTGTTCTTTTGCCCATTTTTTAGCCGCCTCAGGCTCAAGCATCACATCTCGTAAGCTCGACTCCATTTGCTCAAAGCGATCATTAAGTTTTTTGACTTCCAATCGGCCACTAGTGTCTGCAGCGCCTTGATTTGACTGAACCGCGACAACAATAATAATGACCGCAATAACAAATGTAGCCACTTTGGCAAAAAACAGCCCATATTCCAATAAAAACTCAATCACAATAAACCTTACCTTCTATTTTTATGACATGAATAACGCGCTTAAATCTCTAAGAAATCGACTAAACAGCATAAATATACTTAACTTTAATTAGGAGATACCTTAAGAATAGCTCAAAAAAACCAGTTTTTCCTCTATTTAATTATGGCTGATGACATGTGCGCTGAAACGGGCTGTAAGCTTGCTTATTTCGCCTGGAATCTTGCTGATTCTGAAAGCCCGTTAGTGAAGTCGGCTTAGTTTTCCAAACATATTCAAATTAAGTCTTTTTAACACTGCCAAACCCCTTAAAACCCATTATAATCGCTGGCTGAGAAATAACACTGGGCCGGTCTTTTTATTAACACCTTAGCGGCAGTTGCAAATTCGTACCAACTGTCACAAAAAAATGAATGAATTAGGATTTATTTATGCAAACCTTGTCTCCTCACCAAGCTATTTATCGAAATTTTTTAGGTGACGCTCCAAGCTGGTATAAAAACAGTATCATATTTTTTCTTATCGCCAACCCTATACTACTGCAAGTCGTCGGGCCTTATATCACCGGCTGGATACTGATTTTGCAATTTATTTTTACCCTCGCAATGGCTCTGAAATGCTACCCGCTTCAAAGTGGCGGCCTGTTAGCGATCGAAGCCATCCTACTTGGCATGGCCAGTGCTAAAGATGTTTATCATGAAATTCAACTAAACCTGCCCGTCATCTTATTACTGGTATTCATGGTGGCTGGTATTTATTTTATGAAGGACCTATTGCTGTTCACCTTCACCAAACTATTAACCAATATTCGATCGAAAGCGCTCTTAGCACTTTTGTTCAGCTTTGTTGCCGCTTTTTTATCAGCATTCCTAGACGCATTGACGGTAATCGCTGTCGTGATTAGTGTGGGAGTTGGCTTTTATACGATATTTCAAACGGTCTCGGCTGCCCAACAAAACGATCTTGAAAATAATGAAAAACACCAGCAAGATCTCGAGCAATTTAGAGGCTTCCTTCGCGACCTGATGATGCACGCTGCCGTCGGCACAGCATTGGGCGGGGTATGCACACAAGTGGGTGAACCACAAAATCTTGTGATCGCAGCCCAATCTGGCTGGCAATTCGCCGAGTTTTTTTGGCGCATGTCACCGGTCAGCATTCCCGTATTGTTCACTGGCTTAACCATGGTGGTAGTGCTAGAAAAAACCGCTTGGTTTGGTTACGGTTGGCAGCTCCCTGAGTCGGTCAGAGATATACTGGTTAAAGACGCCATTGAGCAAGACGCTAAGCGCGACCGAAGGGCGAATATGGCGTTAATTATTCAAGCCGTTGTTGCTATATGGCTGGTGGTTGCGCTGGCACTTCACCTTGCTGAGGTAGGCATCATTGGACTCAGTGTTATTGTACTCACGACGGCTTTTAACGGTGTCACTAATGAGCATGCCCTAGGCAAAGCCTTCGAGGAAGCTTTACCTTTTACCGCTTTACTGGTGGTATTTTTTGCCATTGTTGCGGTAATTGATAAGCAAGGGCTCTTTAAAGGCGTGATTGACAACGTCTTATCGATGGATAAAGACATTCAAATACCCATGTTTTACCTCGCTAATGGGCTGTTATCGGCGATCAGTGATAATGTCTTTGTTGGCACAGTGTATATTACTGAACTTAAGCAAGCTTTATCGAATGCGGTTATTGATCGAGAACAATATGACTTGCTAGCCGTTGCAATTAATACCGGCACCAATATACCCTCTGTTGCCACACCGAATGGTCAGGCTGCTTTTCTGTTTTTGCTCACCTCTTCTTTAGCCCCCTTAATTCGCTTAGGCTATGGCACGATGGTGTATAAAGCGATTCCCTATACAATATCGCTCACTATCGTTGGCTTATTGAGCGTCATCTATTTGCTGCCTGATGCTACTGTGTCAATGCGTGAGGCGGGCCTTATCAGCGAGGTGCAACAAAGCAGTGAACTTACTGTGCCCAATCACAACAATATCCACCATTAGCCTAAGAAGGTCGTTACTTCGTCGATTAACTATTGCGCTGGCTTAGTAAAAAACAACGGAATCAATCTTTGATTAGCACAACGCTTTTGTAAAGCAAGCAACGACCGCTCTATGGCACAATATTTTTCTATTATTTTTTTTATCCATCTCGCACCTCATCTGCCCTTGTGGATGACCGACGTTATTGGCCGCATTTTAGGCAAGCTAATGAGGCTTAGCGACAACTCACTGTACCGAAGCAGTAAAACCAACTTAAGGCTGACTCAAAATGAATTAAACAACACCGAAATCGACAGTCTAGCCAGTAAGTCCCTTAGTAGAACGATTAGTAATTTCTTTGAAATGCCGCTTATCTGGGCAGCGTCAGATCAATGGATTAAAAAGAAAATCATTAAAATTGACGGTGAAGATACTTTGCTAGCCGCTTTGGAGCAAAAAGCAGGAGTTATTTTAGTGATACCGCATATCGGCAACTGGGAAATACTGGGTCGTCATAGCAGTCACTATGCACCCATGACCAGCCTCTACAAACAACAAAAAAACCCAGCACTAGAAAGCTTTATTAAACAAGGCCGTGAAGCCTCTGGCTCTGCCTTGGTGCCAACCAATGCCAAAGGTGTTGGTGCTTTATTAAAGGCGCTAAGAAGAAATGAACTGACCGCCATACTACCCGATCACGTACCAGCCAAAAACTCTGGTATATTTGCACCATTCTTTGGTCAACAAGCTTATACAATGACATTAGTCCACCAGCTGATCAAACGCACCCAGTGTAAAGTGGTTGTAGGCTACGCAATAAGGGTGAAACAAGGTTTTGAGCTCAGTTACGAAGCCCCCGAAACGGCTATTTATGATGCAGAGGAAAAGGTATCTGTCGCCGCCTTGAACCAATCAATAGAAAAAGTGATCGACCGTCATATCAGCCAATACCAATGGGGCTATAAACGGTTTAAAAAAAGACCTGAAGGGATGGCCACTCCTTATGCCTAAATGGATTAAAAGGATTAATAGGAACGGCTCTAACTAATGCTGCGTAGGTTTGCCGCGGCCATTAAGCCACAAACATTGACCATCACTTTTCTTATCAATCACTGACAGCAATGCTTGGTGAGCATCAAGCTCCGCCTGACTAGCCGCAAGCACAGCCAGTCGACTTCGATCTTTGTTCAGTGTTAAGGGCGCATTTTTCTCTGATTGAGCACCCTCGGCTTGCGCCTTCGCATCGAGGCCCAGCGAGGTCTGCCCGCCGGTCATCATTAAATAAACATCAGCCAAGATCTCAGCGTCAAGCAAGGCGCCGTGTAACTCACGTTTCGCATTGTCGACAGCGTAACGTTTACATAACGCATCCAAATTATTTTTTTGACCAGGATGCTTGCTTCGCGCCAGAACTAAGCTATCAACCACCGAGCAGATCTTACCCATCTTTTTAACATGACTAGCAGCTAGCGTTAATTCATGGTCAAGAAAACCAATATCAAAAGGGGCATTGTGAATAATCAACTCAGCGCCATCAACAAAAGCAAGAAACTCGTCAACAATGCGACTAAAGACAGGTTTGTCGGCTAAAAACTCATTACTAATACCATGGACCTCAAGCGCACCTTGATCAATCTCACGATCGGGCTGAATATACTGATGGTAGTGCTTACCGGTTAATTTCCTATCCACTAGCTCGACACAGCCTATTTCAATAATACGATGGCCTTGCGAAGGCTCTAAGCCTGTCGTTTCTGTATCTAAAACAATTTGTCTGTGCGGCATCAACTACCCCTTACTCGATCAAAATTCTTTTCTTAAGTCACTGCTTACAGTGGATATACGCTCACAATTGGTCAATACCGCGATTAGCTAATTGATCTGCTATTTCATTCTCAGCATGACCTGAATGCCCTTTTACCCACTGCCATTGAATATGATGGCGTTGCGACTGCTCATCGAGCTCACGCCATAGATCAGCATTTTTAACCGGCTTTTTAGCGGCTGTTCGCCAACCGTTGCGCTTCCAGTTCACAATCCACTCCGTTATTCCCTTTCGTACGTATTGAGAATCCGTCACTAACAACACGTCAGAATCATCATTTAATAAACGCAAGCCTTCAATAGCCGCTTGCAGTTCCATGCGATTATTCGTGGTGTTAAGCTCACCGCCACAATGATGTTGATCCTCGCCCTCACGACGCAACAAGACACCCCAACCTCCCGGACCTGGGTTACCGCGACAGGCCCCGTCAGTATACAATTCAATCGCCACAATTATGCCCTTCGTTAACAAAATCTCTAAAATACCATGTTAGCCAAGTCGCTGACAGACCGCTAGTCTTATTGAACAGAAGTGAGCGCCTTAATTGCCAGAGTAGCTTTGCGGCTGACCTTGCTTGACCCCTGCTCCGCGGATGGATGAGACCCTTTCAAGCCAAGAAGAATGCAGAGGATTGACGGGCACTACCCGTTTTTTCGCTAAGATGAAATACAACTGACCAAAGGGTAAGCGACAAATACGGCCAACAGGTTCGAAAAATCTCATGGCTTCTAATGAGCCACGGTGATTTATTGTCGGTCGATGAAAAAAACAAGATTGATGAAGTACTTGATAATTTAATACCGATAGCCACTCGGCCAATCTGGCTGAGCGGATAGGCCGATGCTCCGGCAGCGCAGGCTTCAACCTGCGTCTGTAGCGACGATACAGGCTCCAGCTACTCAGCGGATTAAAACCAACGATCGCCAGATGGCCACCATCTTGGAGCGTCCTATCAGACTCCCTCAACAATTGCTGGGGATCGGTAGAAAAGTCCAATACATGGTGCAAGATAATAGTATCGATACAGTCTTTGGCGAGCGGTAAGTGCTGGTAATCCGCCATTATCGTATCTTTGGGAACGGTACTATGAAGGGAGGCAAATCCCAGCTGTAAATATTGACCCACTGAAACATCAGGAACCAATTGACGCCCTTGTTGGACGCTAAGCTGCAACAAGTTATTACCGGCAAGGGATGGTAAATAGCGATTGAGGACCGTTTGCTGCTCGGCTATCAAGGCGACACCAAGATCAGTTTGCAAAAACACATTAAACTGACGCATAGCTTGAGGCATAGGCGACTTTTCTCCCGAAAATAAAGTGTTTGTCTTCAAAAAAGGGTCGCTAGGCGGTTGATTACTTAATCTCATTCTCAGTCTTTTTCGTTAAAACTAGGCATAGCCTTTACCTCGGCGATGCTGATAATATAAAAACTACTTTCATTGCTCAAGCCAACATGCCGTCGATTGGATAATTAACCCATGAATACAGTATCGACCTTGCCATTCTCTATCAGCCGACTACCCGCTTTTAATGATAATTATCTGTGGCTTATCGATGATGGACGCCGCGCAATAACGGTAGATCCCGGCGATGCCAAAGTTGTAAAAAATGCGTTAATTGAGCGTGATCTCAAGCTTGATTATATACTAACCACCCATCATCACGGTGATCACACCGGTGGGGTCAGCGAATTACAGGCTGAATTTGGCGCCGAAGTCATCGGTCCTGACAGCACTAACATTCCCCAAGTCACGCAAACAGTCAATGATGGACAAATGATTGAGTTGCTAGGAATCGCATTTACAGTTATTACCGTGCCAGGGCACACACTGGATCATATTGCTTATTTTGCACCTGCGTCAAACGCCTTAGGTCAGCCACTTTTATTTTGTGGTGACACGCTTTTTGCTGGAGGCTGTGGTAGGGTTTTTGAAGGCAGTTTTGCTCAGATGCGTCACTCCTTAGACAAATTAAAAGTGCTACCAAAAGATACGCGTATTCATTGCGCCCATGAGTACACACAAGCCAATCTCAACTTTGCGAAAGTCGTCGAACCCAACAACCCAGTATTAACACAGCGAATCAAAATTGTTAGCGAACAAAGAGCGAATAACATTGCCACCGTACCGTCACTATTAGCCGATGAACTCGCAACCAATCCATTCTTACGCTACGATAAAACGGCCGTTATCGCTGCAGCTAGCCAGCGATTAAATAAAAAAAATTTAGTCGGCGATGAAGTGTTTGCTGCTATTCGAGAATGGAAAGATAACTTTTAATGGCGATGCATTCACAATAAGCAAGCCAGACTTGAATCTATCAGCCGCAAAAGGAAAAACAGCACCATGCCTCGTTATCACTTACTACTGTTAATATTGTCCTGTCAGCTCTTGATGGCTTGTAACGACGACAATGATTTACTCGCAAAGATGCTGGAGCGCGACATTGAGGCAACCGATTTACACCTACTCTGCGATCAAGATCAACAACGGCTAAAAAAACAGCTGGCCGTTTTAGAGGCTATACCTGCGTCATCGCAGACAGGCCACTCCGATTCGATTGACTACCTTAACCAGCTTGACGACTTTTTCATTCAACTCGACAACAGCTATAGCGCTATGCAATTACTTAGCAATACTCACCCGAACGGCGAGTTACGCAGCGCAGCCAGCGACTGTCAGAAAAAAATCTCTAACCTTAATACTGATGTCAGCTTATCCAATGCTATTTATGAGCAACTCAACATCATTAATCTCGCAACTGACGATAAAGACGCTGTCCGCTTTCAAAAAAAGCTGCTGCAGTCGTACGTTCGCTCTGGCGTTAACCAACCCGCTGAGACGCGAAAAATCATTCGTCAATTACAAAATGATATTGCCGAACTTGGGCAACTGTTCTCCAAAAACATACGTGATGATGTTCGCCATATCGCCATTCAATCCGCCGATGATCTGAAAGGCTTACCGCAAGACTATATTGATAAACTCGATCGTAACGAACAGGGCCAACAGCTAATCACCACTGACTACCCTAGTGTCTTTCCATTTTTACGCTACGCACATTCTGACCAGCACAGACATGCGATCTATCTACAATTTTTAAACCGCGGCTACCCCAATAATGAAGCAGTGTTAGAAGCCATTATTACCAAGCGGCATCAATTAGCAACAAGCTTGGGCTATAAAAGCTACGCCGCCTATGCGACTGAAACTGCAATGATCGAAAATCCAGAAAATGCTGCCGAATTTATTAATAAAGTAAACCTATTAGCAACACCAAGAGCCGAGCGAGACTATGCACAACTGCTGGCCCAACTTCAGCAAACGCAAGCTAAGGCCTCGACGGTCGGTAATTGGCAAAAGTCTTTCTTAGAACAGCAAGTTAAAAAGCAACACTATCAATTTGACAGCAAAGCGATTCGCCAATACTTCCCTTATCAGCAGGTCAAAAATGGCGTGTTTGATTTAGTCGGTGAACTGTTCGAGCTTAAAATTGTTGAGTGGCAAACACCCGTCTGGGATTCAAGTGTGACTGCCCATCAATTGCAAACCCAGCAAGGTGAAACACTGGGCTACTTTTATCTCGACATGCATCCACGCGAGGGTAAATATAAGCACGCGGCACATTTTGGCATTCAAACCGGCGTTGCTAATAAGCAGCTACCTATTTCAGCGTTAATTTGTAACTTTCCGGGTGCTGACCAGTCACTTAATGAGGCTGGCCAAGTAAATGACTTAGGCCTCATGGAGCATAGCCAAGTCGAAACCTTTTTACACGAGTTTGGCCACCTACTGCACAGTCTGATCGGCGGCCACCAATCTTGGAGTGGCTTATCCGGTATCGCCACTGAACGCGATTTTGTCGAGGCGCCCTCTCAATTACTTGAACAATGGGTTTGGGATTACGACAGCCTGCAACGCTTCGCCATAAATGCCGACGGCGAAGCCATTCCTAAGCCACTGGTTGATAAAATGATCGCCGCTCGTGACTTCGGTGTGGGCACACATATTCGCAATCAAATGTTTTACGCCGCACTGTCATTGAACTATTATTCAATCGCACCCAAATCTTTAGATCTGAAACAAACATTAATGCAGCTTCAAAGCCAATACTCGCCGTTTGATTACATGGAAGATACCCATTTTTATGCAAACTTTGGCCATTTATTTGGTTACTCAGCGCGCTATTATACCTACATGTGGTCTGAAGTTATCGCGGCAGATCTGTTTTCAGAATTTGAACAGCAAGGGCTAATGAATAAAACGCTCGCAAAACGCTATCGCGATCAAGTGTTAGCCCCGGGTGGGTCTCAAGACGCGGCGAAACTAGTCGAAACGTTTTTAGGCCGGCCCTTTAACTACCAAGCATTTAACGAGCAACTCAATGCCGAATAAAATCTTACTGGCCGTTTCCCTATCGCTTTTATTGCTCGCCGGCTGTGACCTTGGCCCAAGTAATATTGAGTCGGCCACTGCTAGACAAATCCTGCACCTTGGCAACGGCACTGAACCCAAAGATCTCGACCCACATACCGTCACCGGCGTGCCCGAGCACAATATAATTAGCGCCTTATTTGAAGGGCTAATCAGTGTCGATCCAGCAACACTGACGCCACAGCCGGCCGTTGCCGAATCTTGGCTTATCAGCGATGATGGAAAGCGCTATACCTTTACCTTACGTGATAACGCCAATTGGTCGAATGGCGACCCTGTTACCGCGGATGATTTTGTCTGGTCATGGCAGCGAATGCTATCCCCTGCGTTGGCCAGCGAATACGCTTACCAATTGTTTACCATCAAAAACGCCCAAGCTTTTAATCACGGTGAGTTACAGGATTTTAGTCAGGTCGGCGTTAAGGCGATCAACAGCAAAACCCTAGTCGTTGAACTGGAAAACCCAACCCCTTATTTTCTCTCACTGCTGGCCCACTACAGCACTTTTGCCGTTCACCCGCCCACGATTTTAGCCTTTGGTGATCGGGATCAGGCCGGCACACTTTGGACGCGGCCCGGCAATCTTGTCGGTAATGGTCCTTTCACGCTTGACAGCTGGCGCCTCAATTACATTATCCGAGTCAAAAAGAACCCGCAGTACTGGGATCATCAAACCGTCAGATTAAATGAAATCTTATTTTACCCAATCGACAGCGCACTGACTGAAGAGCGCATGTTTAGAACCGGTGTGTTACATGCAACCAGTAGCACACCGCTGGATAAAATTGCAAGCTATCAAACCAATGACCCTGACAAAATTTCTATCGATCCGTATCTCGGCACCTATTATTATCGACTGAATGTCACAGAGAAACCGCTTGATGATGTGCGTGTCAGGCGCGCCCTTTCAATGTCCATTGACCGCCAGGCCATTACCGACTCAATTACCAAAGGCGGGCAAATTCCAGCGTTTACTTTCACGCCACCTAACACGCAAGGTTATTTTGCTAACAACAACAGTATTCGCTACGATCTGGCTCAAGCAAAGCAACTGCTGAGCGAAGCGGGTTTTCCCAACGGCGAAGGCTTCCCAGAAATCGAATTGACCTACAACACCAGTGACGGCCATCGCCGAATCGCAGTGGCCATTCAGCAAATGTGGAAGCTGGCATTGAATATCAATGTACGTCTTTCTAACCAAGACTGGAAAGTCTACTTAAGCCGCATCCAAGCTTTAGACTACAGCATTGCGCGAGCCGCTTGGATCGGTGACTATCCTGACCCGAATACTTTCTTAGATATGTTTGTGACCGATGGTGGCAATAATCAAACCGGATGGTCGAATAGCCAGTACGATCAATGGATCGCCTCAGCCGCTTCTGAGACTGACGAAAAAAAGCGCTATCAATTTTTTCAACAGGCCGAACAGTTATTAATGGATGAGAGTCCTATCATTCCTATTTACACCTATACTCGTGTATTATTAAAGCACCCTCAACTTAAAGGCTGGGAACCTAATATCCTCGATATTCATCCCTATAAATATGTCTATCTTGAAGATTCAACCATCGACGGTGGGCAATAAATGATTCGTTTTTTTCTCTCCCGACTACTACAAGCTATACCCGTGATCTTCATTGTTATCACTGCAACGTTTTTTTTAATTCGAAGTGCCCCGGGTGGTCCATTTGATGCCGATAAAGTCGTTAGCCAAGAAGTCATCGAGCGACTCAATGAACGCTATAACTTAGACGCACCATTACACCAACAATATTTTGATTATTTAAGTCATCTCATGCGCGGTGATTTTGGACCCTCTTTTCGCTATACCAATCGCTCCGTCACCGAGATGATTAGCGCTGGCCTGCCCATCACCTTTGAACTGGCTATTTACGCTATTATGATCGCTCTTATTATCGGTATAAGCGCAGGGATGCTGGCCGCGGTAAGGCCAAATACAGCCCAAGACTACATACCCATGTCTTTAGCCATGACCGGCATCTGCATGCCGTCGTTTTTACTTGGACCGCTGCTGGTCTTGGTATTTGGCATCTGGCTACAGTGGCTTCCTGTCTCAGGCTGGGGCTACTCCCCCGGCGATAAAATTTTACCAGCCATCACATTAGGCTCGACCTATGCTGCCTACATTGCCAGATTAACCCGTGGCGGCATGTTAGAGGTACTCAATCAAGACTATATTCGTACTGCCAAAGCCAAAGGACTTAGCACCGCTAAGATTATATTTAAACACGCACTGCGCGGGGGATTGGCGCCAGTGGTGGCTTTTTTAGGACCCGCCATTGCCGGCTTGTTAGCAGGCTCTTTTGTGGTCGAGACTATCTTTCAAATTCCTGGTCTCGGCCGCTTTTATGTGCAAGCGGCTTTTAATCGTGATTATACGATGATCATGGGCACCACCATTTTACTGTCATGCTTAATCGTCTTTTTGAACATGCTATCTGACTTATTGGCCGTATGGCTTAACCCTCGACTCACTTTAGACACGAAACATTAACCATTATGGCTGCCGATAATCTACAACAATACCAAGACTTAGTCTTCGACCAGGGTCGCTCGCCCTGGCAGGACGCTTGGTATCGACTTAAGCAAAATAAACTGGCCATTATTAGTTTAAATTTTCTCACTGTTCTGGTGGTCATCGCCGTGTTAACACCTTGGCTTGCCCCGTATGGCTACGAAACGCAAAACTTAGCCCTAGGTGCCTCTGGGCCCTCAGCTGCGCATTGGCTTGGCACTGACATTCATGGCCGTGATCTCATGACGCGACTTATGTATGGCGGTAGAATTTCTCTGATGGTTGGCTTTGCCGCCACGGCAGTATCATTAGTGATTGGCGTGCTTTGGGGCACTGTTGCAGGCTACGTAGGCGGATTAACCGATACCGTTTTGATGCGTATCGTCGATATTTTATATGCGCTGCCCTTTATGATTTTTATCATTTTGTTGATGGTCGTGTTTGGTCGCAGCTTACTGCTGTTATTTTTAGCCATTGGGCTCATTGAATGGTTGACGATGGCCAGAATCGTTCGCAGCCAGGTGATGAATATTCGCAACCAAGATTTTGTCAGTGCGGCTATTGTAACCGGGCTAAGTCACTGGCAAATCATTAGCCGTCATATTATTCCTAATATTATCGGCCCCGTCATCGTCTATATTACGCTGACCATTCCCAGCGTTATGCTGTTAGAGGCGTTCTTAAGCTTTTTAGGCTTGGGAATACAGCCACCACAAAGTTCATGGGGGGTACTAATATCGGGTGGGGTCGAGACCATGGAGGAGTACCCATGGCTGTTACTTTTTCCTGGCTTAACCCTATCTGCCACATTGTTTGCACTTAACTTTTTAGGCGATGGTCTACGAGACGCGCTAGACCCACGCGCCACTAGCAACCAATAGACGAAATACTATGAACTTACTCAGCGTCAATAACTTATCAATTGCCTTTTATACCCGAGACGGTAAAACTCAGGCAGTTGATAATATTTCATTTAACCTTAAGCAAGGCGAAACGTTGGGTATTGTGGGCGAATCGGGCTCAGGAAAATCGGTAAGCTGTCATGCTCTTATGGGACTTATCAATACCCCTCCCGGACAAATAGAGCAAGGCACGGCACTGTTTAACAATATCGACCTACTCTCTGCAAACGAAAAAACCATGCGCAGTATTCGCGGCAAACGCATCAGTATGATTTTTCAAGACCCAATGACTGCATTAAACCCCTACCTTAGCATCGGCGCTCAAATCATTGAACCCTTGCTGCTACACGAAGATATTTCACCCAGCTTAGCCAAGCAGAAAGCATTAACACTACTAGAAGAAGTCGGCATCAATGACGCGGCGTCTCGTTATCACCAATACCCGCATGAGTTTTCAGGCGGGATGCGGCAACGGGTGGTCATTGCAATGGCGTTAATTACCGAACCCGAACTACTGATTGCCGATGAGCCTACTACGGCTCTCGATGTCACCATACAAGCACAAATTCTTGAACTCATTAAAGACTTACAGCGACAAAGAAATATCGCTGTTATTTTTATCTCTCATGACTTAGATGTTATTCGTTATATAGCTGACCGAACCTTGGTCATGGAGCAAGGACATATTGTCGAGCAAGGACAGAGCCAAAAGGTTTTTAATTCCCCCAGTCACCCTTACACAAAAAAATTACTCGCCTCCATACCGCAGCAGGCTAAGCCGGCCAAGTTTCAATATAAGCCGAAAAAAAACAGCACCTTATTGGCCGTGAATAATGTCAGCATTAGCTATGCAGATCGTCATTCACGTTTTCAAGCGGTCAATAATGTCAGCTTAAAATTAGCTAAGGGTGAAGTTTTAGGCTTAGTCGGTGAATCTGGCTGTGGTAAAACAACCCTATCCCAAAGTATTGTTAAATTGATCAATATCGATCATGGCGACATACAGCTTGGCGAACAATCACTGCATCAACTGAACACAAGCGAACTTAAACTGGCAAGAAAAAAAGTTCAAATGATTTTTCAAGATCCCTATGCCTCACTGAACCCGAGAATGACAGTATTCAATACCTTAGCGGAACCTTTAAAAGTTCATCGATTAGCTGCGACGAAAGAAATAAGAAAAAAAGTCCTAAGCCTAATGACGGATGTCGGGCTTGATCCTAGCTGGGCAAATAAATACCCGCATGAATTTTCAGGCGGGCAGCGCCAGCGAATAGCCATTGCTAGAGCCTTAGCGGTAGAACCGCAACTAATTATTGCCGACGAACCCGTATCCGCTTTAGATGTCACCATTCAGGCACAAATTCTTGAGTTGCTACTGATACTTTGTCAGCAACGGCAATTAACGATGATATTTATTTCACACGACTTGGCCGTCGTTAGATACATCGCTGATCGCACTGCCGTGATGAGCCAGGGTAAAATCGTTGAATTGAATGAGACTGAGACACTGTATCGGCAACCTGCCCATAGTTATACCCAACAGCTTTTATCGGCCAAACTATCAAGCCAATCCTCTTATCAATCCAATGACTGAAAAACGTCATGCACTTAACATTACAATTATTCAACCGACAGTTTTGGAAAAAAATAAAACCGATTAAAATCAAACAGTTAATAAAATAGCTAGAAAACTGCTCCTTTAATTACTGTCCAAACAACCACTTAGGGCTCTTAAAAAGCCAGTTTTTACTTGGATTTTAATGCTAGCTTGATACAATTCGGTATTACAATAGTTCATAATGAACTATTTAAGTCAAATTTTGTTGCCTCCAGC
>PBSZ01000039.1 GCA_002726445.1 Cellvibrionales bacterium
ATAAAGACGGTGTTATTGTTGTTGGCAGTCAAGGCGGCGCACCTAAGTCACCAGGGTGGGTTAAAAGCATTCAAAAAAATCCCGACGTGGTCGTACAGTATAAAAACAAGAAAATGAAATTACGAGCCAGACAAGTTGATGATGCTGAAAAAGGCGAAGTATGGCCGACCTGTGTCAGTTACTATAAAGAATACGACGATTATCAAAACCGCACCGACCGCAATATCCCAGTGTTTGTCTGCGAACCCTATGAATAACTAGCTGCCAATTGATGGAATCAAACGCGAAGCAAAATCTAATAAATAGAACGCCAGCATTGATGCTGCCAACGCATCAATAACAACTTTTGATAATGGCCAGTTATCATTTGCCGCCTCATCGAGGCGATAAAACATGGGGAAACTGACCACGAAATAACAGGCGTAAAAAACAGATCCCCAACTTAGCATCCAAGCCAAATCGCGGTAAGCAAAGTACGGCGCATTAGCGTCGGTTGCCACCAAACGGGTTTCGGCCCAAGCAAAAAATAATGCCGCCACAATAATCGTGATTAACCAACTTAACTGCCCTCCCCCTATTCTCGAGGTTCTAAACCGACGCATAAGAATCACTGAAAGAGTGTGGTAAGCAATAAAAAATGCCGGTGCGTTTAAATACATGCCTAAAGGCACTCGCTGCTCACCAGAACCTAATAAATTGGCATCAAAATACCAATTCACTTGCGGAAAGAAATAAATCATACCCAATACATCAAAAAAGTATTCGGTAAAAAAATATGTGGCGGCAAAAACAAATATAAATATCCAACAGTTCGCTTTGAACCAATAGCTTTGGTACCACTTTCGCCCGAGATGAGACTCATCTCGAATTAAAAAAGGAATAATATAAAGCGGTAACAGTAGCAATAGATTTTGAGCAATATGCCAAAAGGTATCAACATTCATCCAGCCAAACGACTGTTTAGCGGCGTTAATCGCAAAGAAAAAAGGCAGGTAAGCTAAAAAGAATTTTTCGCCCCAAGCTTTACTCTCATTTCGAGAGAACCAATAAGCTGAAGTTGCGTCGTTATCTTGGCTAACCATAGATATCCTTTGAGCCTGTTGAATAAATTATTAAGCTAAAGCGGGTACTTGATCTTCGTTTAAATGTCCCGCCGCTAATAATGCCGTAAGACTATCACTCATGGTTTTCTCAGGACTATGCAATTCAATACCATGGTCAGCTAACGCGGGGGTATTTGTCATTTCGGGCCACTGCGTCGCGTAACGCATCATTTCAGCAGAAACCGGTGAATCGACTTTTTTTATTAGGCGTACAATATCAAATAAGCGACCCAGTACTCGCATTTTCCAACCCGCCATTGGCAGACGCTGTAAGCTATAACCGCTCACCCTATCAATCAAGTCGGCCTGCTCAATCCAACTAAGATAATGGCCAACAATTAAATGCCTAGCGAGCGCTTGAGTAGATTCACCATTGACAATAATAGAGCTCATCAAAGCGGCGACATCACGAACATCGACTTGCTGTATACCGCCCCCATCAAACATACGAAAACCGTTATTAAAGCGATGATATAGCGCTTTAAACGCATCTGAAAAACCAGGATCTTGCGGACCAATAACACCTGATGGATAAATAATTGATATGGGTGCGCCCTGTTGCTGGCTGTCACGCACTAAGTTTTCTGCCTTCGCCTTACTGCGACCATACGGCATACTGGGCATTGTCAACGGCTTAGCTAAATCGATAAGACTAGCACTAGTATTAAACACAGCGGTTGCACTCGACACATAAATAAATCGAGACACGTTGACCGCCAGCGCCGCATCCAATATATTTTTTGTGCCGATAACATTAATTCTCTCTAATACTTGCGCCGATGGTGCGGCGATAGGCGTAGCTGCCGCAGCGTGAATCACTGCTTGCACATTTCGCATGGCCGCATGAATCGATTCGGTATCAGTTATATCACCCAGTACTAATTCACATCGCTGAGCGTTAAAAGGAAAATCAATACAAGTAAAAACAGCTTTCGCTTTTTCAATATCGCGGACTAATAATCGTACCGATTGGTTCGCCTGCAATAAATAACGCGCTACATGTGAGCCAATAAAACCAGTAGCACCCGTGATCAAAATCGTCATTCATTATCCTCAATTACAGTAATGACTTTATTGGGGCAGTAGCGGGCTGCAAGCCTTACTTGACCTTGCAGCTCTGCTGAAGGATGAAAATTTAGCACTTTGACTTTAGGGTAATCATCCGCTTGATCTTCGACAGAAAACACCTCCGGCGCCTCTTCGATACAAACGCTATGGCCTTGACAAAGATCTAAGTCAACACGTATTTTCATTTAACCACCCTTTTATCTGAGAAGCGTTTATTGAACGTATTAAAAGATTAACTGACACGTCGCTTATAACGCAATCGGCAAGGGCTTTGTGGCCTCAACACCATGCCCGATAAATCATCGACATAGCTATCACTGTGATCAACGATTTCGAAACTGTAGCGCCGTAACAAAGCACTGAAAATAGCTTTCTGTTGCAATAATGCGAAGGCATTACCCCCGCATTTATGTCGCCCACCGCCAAATGGTATATAAGCGAACATTGTTTCTGGTTCCGTTCGGCTAGGATCAAACTTTTCCGGATCGGGAAAATACTCTGAATTGCGATGCGAGCCAAAAATAGAAATAGCAACGGTTTTACCCGCAGGTATCGCATGACCATCAAATTCAATATCATTGATAACCCGCCGCATCAGCACCACTAAGGGCGGATGAACTCGTAACACTTCATTCAAAAAAGATTCCATTTTCGGCATTTCGCGCAAAGCGTTATGACTTAAGGTCTCATCTTGCTGGTAAATTGCATTCAGCTCTTCAACAATGCCCGCGGCTTCTTTAGGATGCCTCGCCAGCTCCGTTAGCATCCACGTCGAGGTGCCCGAACTGGTATGGTGGCCTGCAAAAATGGTCGCTATTACCAAGCCAGTGACCTCAGTGCTGGTCAAACAACTGCCATCAGCGTAAGTGCCGGTCATAAAAGTAGCCAGCGCATCGTTGTATTCAATATCGCTGTTGCGCCGCTCATCTATCATGGCGGTGATAATCTCCTCTAAGCGCTCGCGAGCTCTATCACGCTGCTCAAAAATAGGCTGTTGCATGTACGGGTCAACAAAGGCTATCGCTTGCAGGCCAGCTTCTAAATCTCGATACAATGTTTTAAATTCAGCGGTCATTTTATCGCGAAAGTCTTTGCCTAGCAGGCAATGTGTGGCGGTGTGGATAGTGAGATCTAAAAACTCATCCATAAAATCCAATTCACCTTCATCTCCCCAGTCAGCGATCCAATCTTCAACTTCCTGAGCAATGACTGGCGCATAATTTTTCATATTCTGGTAACGTAGTGCATCGACTTGAATTTTGAGCTGCGATTTCATTTTATCCGGCGGAGCGTCAAAAATAACCCCGGGACCAAATACCGGCACCATGGCCTGATAAGCGGCAGCGCGACTTAAATTCTCATCGGAACCACGAAAGAAAAACTCCTGCGCCTCTACTCCACTCAACAAAATCGTTTCTTGTCCCGCTAAGTTATACTCGGCAAGCGGACCGCATTCGGCCTCGGCACGCAGTAAAAACTGAACAAAGTTAGCTGAGTATTCTTCAATGTGACCGGTATCAGGTTTAGCACCACTGACTATGGGAATTTTTTTCATACCTGATCTTCTCTTAACTTTATGTTTTTTATCATCAACGGTAGCTAAATCGCCTCAAACCTGTTCCGATGACATTTTAGGCATTTCTTTTAACACACCGACCTCGACACATTCTTTAATCAAATTAGTAATATTCGTATAGTCGTACATGTCTAACTGTTCACACCACTGATAGTTACCCCCGTATTTGAACCACGAAGCACCAATCACCTTCATTTCACTGCCGTCTTCTCGTACTGGCGCACCCGGCGGGGTCTGCCACCAAGTCACAAAGGCTTCGCCGCGAGTTTCGTCAATCACTATTTTATCGTAGGGATAAGTCCAGCCTTGATAAGGATCCATTGCTGCACCGACGCAGGTTTCACGTATCACCTCACGACCGGTAAATTCATATTTACCGTTTGGCGTATCCCAGCCATACACGCAGTCTTCGGTAAATAAATCAGCCAAACAACGCCAGTTACCCTCTTGTTCTGCGCGGGTATTAATCGCTAACCAACGGCTCATCATTTCTTCTAATTCTTCTCGACTGACTACTGCCATAATAAACCTCTGACTAATATATGAATGGACCCTTTTTGTAACAGAGTAATAGTTTCATGGATAATACCGCTTATCACTATGACAATGGTGTCATTTTCGTCATAAACACGGCGTATTTAATCAGACGCCATAGCGTAAAATAAGGCTTAGAAACACATTAAATAATAGAGGTCTTCGATGAAATTTTGGCAGTCACTGGTGTTCGTTGAAATCGATCAAGTCATCGCGTTGGCTCAATTTTGTGAGGAACTGGGTTTTTATGGGGTGTCGGTGGCTGATCATCTCGTCACCACTAAGGTTCAGTCAGATGACTACTTTTTCCGCGAAGACGGGAATATTTTTTGGAATCCTGAGACGCATTGGCCGGATCCATGGGCACTGACAACGGCTCTTAGCCAACAATGCCAGCAGTTGAATTTTTTATCATCTATTTTTATTTTACCCATGCGCGACCCTTTCAGTGTCGCTAAAGCCTTATCCACCGCGGCCTGTTTATCGAATAACAGAATCACGATGGGCATTGGGGTCGGCTGGCAAAAAGCCGAATTTGAATTGCTCGGTCAAGACTTTCATACTCGCGGTAAACGTACCGATGAAATGCTGCAGTTTTTACCGCAGTTAATGCGCGGCGAAATGACTGAATTCCACGGAAAATTCTACGACTTTGATGCGCTGCAAATGTCACCCGGCACCGAGCAAGATATTCCCATTATGGTCGGTGGCTATGCAGAGGCCGCCCTTAGGCGCGCTGCCAGACACGATGGCTGGATGGCTACCTCGCACGTCGAAGCAGAGATTTACCCGTTACTTGAAAAAATTAAAACTATTCGAACCGAACACGACGACAGCGAACGCCCCTTTGAATTATGGTCGGGCGTGAAACAACCCGAACAAGACAGCTTTAAACGACTGGAAGCCGCCGGCCTAACGATGACCAATGGCACCAACTTCCTAGACGGTCAAGGCCGCGTAGTCCCCAGCTCGTTAGACGATAAAAAACGCAAAGTCGAAGCCTTTGCTAAGCAGTTTTTTTAACCGCTAAGGCATTACCAAACAGCCAACTTATATCAACGATAAAAATCCGTTATAATCGATTCTCTACCGCCCGTGGCACAGCTGGATAGCGCGGCCCCCTCCTAAGGGGCAGGTCACAGGTTCGAATCCTGTCGGGCGGGCCAACTTGCTCATTAAGAATATCACGTCACAAAACAGTCAATACTCGTCACCTTGTGAGACAGTTCTAAGTAAACTGCGAACTGCGCCTCAGGCAATTGTAAAAACTCCACTATAGTTTCTAACTCATTTCATCAGATCTGTTATTGACCCTTTTACGCAGAGCTAAGCACAGCAATGAGGACACTATGAATTCATTAATTTCTGAAACGTTTTTTATCGCCCTAATACTCACATCGGTGGCAGGCTGTATTAATATCCCGTTTGTTTAGATTGAAAATCCGGCTGCCTGAAAAAATTTAAACGACGGATCATCGGTATCACGGCGCGACTCCTCGGCCTTGCTCATATCACTGGGCTGATAGGTCGATTGGGCATCGACAATGTGTAAGCGCGAATCAATCACCCAGCGATCTTGGTAACGACACCAGCGGTCGAGATAACGACCCCTTGCGAGGGTCTCAGTAAAATTATCTGCTTCCCTTGAATCGAATTGCAAAGTCACCGTCACATAAGCCTCGCTCACAGCGATATCGCCATCAACTTGAATCAGTGTATTGGTGATTTGATGGGAATGCGACTGCATCACAGCATGCGCCTGCCACACCCAGTCAACAAAGGCATGCCCTGTTCCTTGAAAAATGCCGTAGTAATCCACTTCGGCATTGGGGTGAAAAACCGCGTAGGCCATGGCCTTATCCATGCGATCCAAACCCCGACAATAACGCGCTAAGGTTTCGCTAATGGCTTGTTTCGCGGATAACTCTTTGATCATTTGCTCAGACATATTCACCTCGAAAAAACGCAACATAAACCCATAATGTGATGCTAACGGAATTCATGAGAAGCGAACATTGCCATTGCTCAAGAAAAAACGACGGGGGTTTAAAACGATACCATCGCCGCCATAATGGCGACGATGGTATGCAATAAGAAGGTGAGTCGGCCGATAAGCCGGGTTCTGTCGTGGACAACCATTCATCTGGGAATTGCGTCACCGCAACCCTCAAGCGGCCTACCCGAATCCAGCGCGGGCCGCGCCTGTAGGATTCCTATTTGGCCTTGCTCCGAGTGGGGTTTACCGTGCCGTCGACTGTTACCAGCGACGCGGTGCGCTCTTACCGCACCCTTTCACCCTTACCGGTCTATGCAAGCATAGACTTAGGCGGTTTGCTTTCTGCTGCACTGGCCGTCGGCTTGCGCCGCCCAGGCGTTACCTGGCACCCTGCCCTATGGAGCCCGGACTTTCCTCCGATAAATACCCAAAAGTATTTATCCGCGATTGTCTAGCCGACTCGGGGCGCGAGCTTAACAGCCCCAATCTAAAGCGCAAGCGCTTTATTTACCTGCTGATAACACTTAATGGCTGCAGCGAGAGCAAAAAAAAGTAAGTACTTGATTGTTAATAAATAAAACGGCTGTGCAAATGAAGGGTGGAATCATTATTTCGCGACTGGGCCTGTGTTTTTGGACCGCCTATTGCTGTCCAACCAATAGCCACTAACACACCGTCTTCGAACACATAGGGGGTAAATTCATCGTCGGTAACAATACCGTCAGCAAAGCTGCGCGATCGAAAAAAGACAATCTCTTTCAAGCGGTCGTTGTCAATATAAGTTTCAGCGGCTTTCATGGACTGCGAGCGTAAATGCATTTGGGTGGGCTCTAGCAGTGCCAACACCTGCGCTTTACTTTGCCCTAAGCTCACCTTTTCGGCTTGTTGTTGGTAAGCTGAAATCGCCGCAGTAATCGATTGATTGCTCGCACAGGCAGTCAGAACGGTCACACTGAGTATTGTCATTAAACGGATCAGCGACCGAGTCATGTGGCTCAACTGCTTAGGCATAGAATTCTCCTCAATTTGTCAGCAAAAACGCTTAATCGTTGAGCATACTTTATGACGTATCTTTCGCTAAATCAATTGCTCGATTGTATAAATAATTTTTCTTTAAACCCGTCAACTTCACTGCCAAACCAGTTGCCTGTTTGACTGGCAATTCACTTAAAAGTGTCATAAGTACCTGATCAGCCGCTAATTCTTGTTCTGAACGCTGTTCTTCAGTAACCGCCAGGCCCTTAATAATGATGACCATTTCGCCACGCTGCTGATTCTTATCAGCGGCCACTTCAGCCAATAATGAGGCCAGTGAACCACCGCTAATCGTTTCATATCGCTTAGTCAGTTCTCGCGCTAAAACAGCTTCACGATCGGGGCCAAAGGCATCAACCATCGCCGTTAAACTCGCCACAATACGGTGAGGCGCCTCATAAAAAATAAGACTACCCGTCTGCTGAATTAAACCGCGCAATCGCTTTTCTCGCTGGCCAGCCTTGGCCGGTAAAAACCCTTCAAAACTGAATCGATCGGTGGGTAAACCCGCTGCTGATAAGGCACTGGTTAATGCGCAGGCACCTGGCACCGGTGAAACGCGGTAACCTTGCTCGCGCACTCGCCGAACGATCGCATAGCCAGGATCGGAAATAAGCGGCGTGCCAGCATCACTGATAAGCGCCACCGATTGACCCTTGGCTAGGCGTTCCATCAACTGATCAGCCGCCTGCGTTTCATTATGCTCGTGGCAGGCAAGCATTGGGGTAGTAATCGCAAAATACTGGCACAAACTGCTGCTATGACGCGTATTTTCAGCGGCGATTAAGTCAACCTCTGAGAGTACCGTGATCGCACGAGGGCTCATATCCCCAAGATTACCAATGGGCGTGGCAACCACGTAGAGAGTTGATGGTGGCCAGTACTGGCCTGCGCGAAGACTTTCATTGCTCATGGCTGTCACTGCATGATCAACGGCAATTTGCCCGGACTCAGAATCTTGCATAATTTTTACTCCCAGCCTGTAATCTGCTACTTTACGCTCGTATCCAAGCTATTTATGCTAGTCTTGCCGTGACAGTTTATAAGATGTTTTAAATAGTCTAGTGCTATTAATCTCATGATCTGTCTACGGCAAGCTAAGATCGTTTCACTCACTGGAATACATTGTACCCAAAATCATGACATTGCGTTTGCCCTTTCACGTCTTTATCGCCCACTCAATCACTTTTGGGCTGATTCTTCTGTTATCAGCCTGCAGCAGCACACCGCCGATGACACCCCCACTCTTTAGTGATGAGACGCGAGTATTTAATCAGGCCGATACAGAAAAATCACCCAGACTGGATAAAATCCTCAAGCAATTTAATCATGCTAACGCTGAACAACAAGTCGATTTGTTACCTGCTATTTTAACCGCAGCAAGCCGAGAGCAGCGGTGGTCAATCGCTAACAAAGCGGTTGAACTGATCAACATAGATCAGTTACGAGTCGATCAAATGGCCGATTACAGCTTAGCGGTATCCAGGCTATGGCTTTATCAAAGTGATTTTAAACGTATCGACGATTGGTTAAATCACCCCGCTCTAATGAGGGCGACACCGCGCATGACCATTAATGATCAGCTTGGGGTAGCGTCTCTGCAGGCTGAAATATTGTTTGTTAGGGGTCAATATTTTTTAAGTTTTAAGCACCGGGTGGCGATCAAGCCTGAACAATTATCTGAGTCACAACAAGCTACTAACCATCAAGCAATTTGGGACTGCTTAGTGGCCTTATCCTTAGGTGAACTTGAAAAACAGCTTAATAAAAATCACTCACCTGAGATCATAGCGTGGCTCAGTTTAGCCCGCATTCAT
>PBSZ01000040.1 GCA_002726445.1 Cellvibrionales bacterium
CGGCTGTGGGTATCAGGTTTTGTCTAATTTTGCCTTTAAACTAAAGCTTATGATGGTTAACCTTGAAAAAAGTAAAGTCAAATTGGGTCAGAAGGACGTCAATAGGGTCAAAAACAGTTTGAGTTTTAAGGATTTAAACAAGATTAGGGCATCTGTGAAGTGTCTTAAAGAGCAAGCTAAACATTTATAAATCTCAGCAGTCAATTCTCTTTACAGGCAAGCTGGATAGCCTGTTTGATGATATCCAGATCGCCAATCTGATTACATAGGATGAGCACGAGCCGGGCATTTAGTGCAATGCTATGCGCTTCGCTTAAACCCTGGTGTGCATCAATGAGCGCTGCATATGCAGCGTCTTGGTCATCGATATTTTTGCTTAACTTAAGTGTCATAACCGGCCCTCCCAAATGGCATTTGCCTGCTCTTGGATTGCTTGCACCTCTATATCCTGCCACCGCGCTGCGATCACCTGATCCGGGCGAACAAGATAGATGCCGTGAGCGGCATCTCCGAGATAACGCGCAGATATCTCTGTCGTCGGCTCAAGCGTCAGAACGGGGAGTGTGATCCCCTCGGGCGCTTTACAGCCGATGACAAGAACGAGCATCTGCCCACCAAGCCGGTTGAGCAGCCAGCCATCTTCTATGGGGGCATCAATTGCCGTTGCACCCGGGCGGGTTTGGGTTGGCATGATGGATACATCGGGTGCGGTGAGCGGATAGATACAGGGGACAGACAACCGTCCTGAATTAACCATTGGGCGGGCAAAGTCGGCATGCGCAGCCAAAGCCAGCGTCTCATCACGAAACCAGCGCTCTGCCCCCGCACTTGGTGACATGAACCGCGTTGCCCGGCTTGAGTTCAAAAGATTTTCATCTGCCCCAAAAGTGCGCTCGGCGTTATATTGCTCTAGCAGGGGCGGTGATGCGCGGCCTTGAACCACCGCCGCCAAACGCCAACCAAGGGCGT
This sequence comes from Cellvibrionales bacterium, assembly GCA_002726445.1. Lineage (GTDB taxonomy): Bacteria > Pseudomonadota > Gammaproteobacteria > Pseudomonadales > UBA7434 > UBA7434. The sequence goes on from PBSZ01000040.1 coordinate 970, forward strand.
CTACATCCTGAAGGCCACCATTGCCCCCCCTCGCCCCAAATGGCGAGACAATATGTGCGCTGTCCCCGACAAAAATCACGCGATCATGCACAAAACGGGACAGGCGGCGACATTGAAAGGTATAGATCGAGGTCCAGTCCAGTTTAAAGTCACTATGACCAATAACCTTTTCGATGCGCGGAATAATCCTTTTTGGATCAGATTCCTTTTCAGGATCAGCATCCCAACCCAACTGCAGATCAATGCGATAAATATTGTCCGGCTGTTTGTGGAGCAAAGCGGATTGACCGTTGTGAAAATCCGGCTCAAACCAAAACCATCGCTCGGATGGAAACTCGCCTTCCATTTCGATATCCGCGATTAAAAAGCGCTCTTCAAATAACTCACCTTCAAAATCAAGCGCCATCATCGCCCGAAGCGGGCTACGAGCTCCATCGCAGGCAAGAAGATATTCAGCAGACAAGCTATACGTGCCCTCGGGGGTTTCTATGGTGATTATTGCTTCGGTACCGCACTGCTCTATGGCTATCACTTTATTTTTAAATCGCAGCTCTACGAACGGGCTTTTGAAGCACTTCTCAACCAACATTTGTTCAACATGATACTGCTGAAGATTTATGAAGGCAGGCATTTTATGGCCCGCCTCGGGCAGCAGGTCGAAACTGAAAATCTCTTGCGCCCGGTGATGCGTGCGGCCGACTTTCCATGTGACACCCTTGGCAACGCAGGCCTCACCAATTCCAATCCGATCAAGGATCTCTAACGATCTTTTGGACCAACAGATTGCACGGCTTCCCACGGACACCACATTGTTGTCGTCCAGCACGATGCTTGAAACCCCGTAGTTGGCCAATTCAAGCGCAGCGGCAAGCCCAATTGGCCCGGCCCCCACAATGACCACGGGATGGCGGGGCTCTGCACTGTAAAGACCGGGCGGACTTACATACTCAAAGGGTTTATAATCAAATGCCATTGGTTGGTTTCCTTATAAAACTAGCCCTGTAGTGCGGCCCACATATCTAGATCACGCTGAGCGGTCCAAATGCGCGGCGTGTCGATATCCAATGCCTCATCATAGGCACGCACCACATTGAACGGAAGGCAATGTTCATAAATTGCATAATCGCCAAACTTAGGATCACATTCCGCGCGCACCGCGTCCCATGCTTCTTTCAGACTGCCCCCCCGCAAAGCAACGCGGGCCGCTGGACGATAGGTTGACAGCACAAAATCTCGGGTCGCATCGAGCGCGGCGTTGACCATTTCCTTTCCAACCAAAGCATCCCCCCGCCCCGGCGCAATGGCATCAACATCCCATCTGCGGATATTTTCAAGCGTATTTGGCCAATCGTGAAAATGCCCATCGCCGCAATAGCAGGCCGAGCGGTATTCAACGATGTCACCGGTAAACATCACGTTTTGATCCGGTACGTAAATCACAGCATCCCCCGCCGTGTGCGCACGGCCCATCTGCATGATATCTACACGGCGCTTGCCCAGATAGACGCTCATTCGACCATTAAAGGTCGTGGTGGGCCAAGTGAGGCCCGGAATACTTTCATGGCCTTTAAACAACCGTGGAAAGCGTTGAAATTCGCTATCCCAATCTTCCTTACCTCGCTCGGCAACCATGGCCCTTGCTTTTTCTGACATGATAATCTGCCCAGCGCCGTAAGCAGATGCGCCAAGCACGCGCACTGCATGGTAATGGGTCAGCACCAAATGGTTGATCGGCTTATCGGTTACCGAACGCACGCAATCGATGACTTTTTGTGCCAAGCGTGGTGTTGCCTGAGCTTCGACAATCATAACACTGTCGTCGCCGATTATAACACCGGAGTTAGGATCACCTTCGGCGGTAAAAGCATACAGCCCTTCGCCCACTTCGGTAAAGCTGATCTGTTTTTCGTCAAGATCACCAGCTGATGCAAAAGCCTTGCTCATTCTTTTTCTCCCTCAAAGGGGTTTGAAAGCGCGGGCAAAACCACACCCGAGCACTCTCCAAACCCGATTAAATACCCCTCGCCCTGCGCATGGCCGGACAGCGTCAGTTTATCACCATCTTGCAAAAATGAACGGCTCTGTCCCTCGGCTAGTTCCATGGGCTCTTTTCCGCCCCAACTCAGTTCAAGTAAGCTGCCCCGCTGATGCTTTTCAGGTCCTGAAATTGTTCCCGAGCCAAGCAGATCACCACTTCGCATTGAGCAGCCGCTGGTCGTATGGTGCGCCAGTTGTTGGGCAGAGGAAAAATACATTTCACGATAATTTGTGCGCGCCAAAGTGCTCGCCTTTTGACCCTGCGGCGTAAGGCTTACTTCAAGGTCGATGTCATAAAGCATCGGTCCGCAATCACGTAAATGTGGCAGCAGCTCAAATTCACGCGGAGGCGTTTCAGTTCGACATGGCTCAAGGGCCTCTTTCATGACGATCCAAGGCGAAATAGAGGTCGCTGTTGCCTTAGCCTGAAATGGGCCCAAGGGCTGATATTCCCAGGCCTGAATATCACGCGCCGACCAATCATTAAGTAAAACATAGCCGAAAATCATCGCATCAGCTTGCGCCACAGAAACCGGTCCGGTGCTGGGTCTTCCGACTATTGCGCCCATTTCCAATTCAAAATCAAACCGCGCACAGGGTGCAAACGTTGGCAGATCATCGTTTGGGCCTTTTAGCTGTCCCCAAGGACGCCGCACATCGGTGCCGGACACCACCACAGAAGATGCGCGGCCGTTATAGCCAATGGGAATGTGAAGCCAATTTGGCGGCAGTGCGTTTTCAGCGCCGCGAAACATAGTGCCGACATTGGTTGCATGATGGCGACCAGCGTAAAAGTCAGTGTATTCCGCAACGATAAATGGCATATTCGGAGTGATATCTGCCAATGGCACAAGATAAGAGTTCAACCCGGCTTCGGCCGAGCTGCCCAAAGCCAAAGCAGACTTTAGAGTGCGTCGAAAGCTTGCCCATGTCTGCGAGGGTTCGGATATCAAGTGATCCCAGTTTCCATCCACACAAAGAGGTTTGGCAAAGCTGATCAGACCTGCGGCCTCTGCCGCCGTAAGATTGACCGCAAAATCACCGATTGCCACTGCGCAGGCTGCGCCGTTTTCAGTTTTCATCGATCCCAGAGGCAGATTGTTTAATGGAAAGGCACAGTTTGCAGAATTTGCGCTCGTGACCCAGCTTTTTTCTAATGGCATTTAAGTAGTCCTTATCTTCAATTCAGTTACTTCAATCCAGGCGTTCCATCGAATTTCTTATCTATCGATGCCCAGCAGTCAATATATGTATCCTGGATTAAAGCCTCTTTCGCCGCAAACTGTGTCAAGTGCTGTGGAAAACGGGTTTCAAACATAAAAGACATGGTATGGTCGAGTTTATGGGGCTTTAGTTTGGAATTCGAGGCGCCTTCAAATGCGTCACGATCTGGCCCGTGCGGTACCATCATATTATGAAGGCTAATCCCACCGGGAACAAAGCCTTCGGGCTTGGCATCGTATTGGCCATAAATATTGCCCATTAACTCCGACATGATATTTTTGTGATACCACGGCGGGCGGAATGTATTTTCAGCCACCATCCAACGGTCCCGAAACAGAACAAAGTCGATGTTTGCTGTACCATCCACACCTGACGGCGCTGTCAAAACAGTAAAAATTGATGGGTCCGGGTGATCAAACAAGACCGCGCCGACAGGACAATAGGTTTTCAGATCATATTTGCAGGGTGCATAATTTCCATGCCACGCCACCACGTCCAAGGGGCTGTGCCCGATTTTCGTTCGGTGAAATTGACCGCACCATTTGATCAAAACCGACGATGGCACCTCTTTGTCTTCAAATGCGGCTACTGGGGTTTTGAAATCCCGACGATTGGCCATGCAGTTGGCCCCAATTGGTCCGCGCCCGGGCAAATCAAATTTTTGACCGTAGTTTTCACACACAAATCCTCGGCATGGTCCGTCTAGAACCTCGACACGGTAGACCAAGCCGCGCGGGAGAATGGCAATTTCTTCGGGCCCTATGTCGATGATGCCCAACTCTGTTGCAAAGCGTAGTTGGCCCTGTTGCGGGACTACCAGCAATTCGGAGTCGGCGGAATAAAAATATTCATCCTCCATGGAGGCGCTGACCAGATAAACATGGCTGGCCATGCCGACTTGAGTGTTCACATCGCCTGCCGTGGTCATTGTTCGCATCCCGGTGAGCCATGTTAGCTTTTCTTTTGGCAGAGGCAAAGGGTCCCACCGGCATTGACCCAAAGAGGTCACGCCCTCAACAATCAAAGGCGCAGATTTCCAATACGGCAGATCAAAGCGTTCAAAACGGCCCGTATGCTTTACAGAGGGGCGAATGCGGTAACACCAAGTGCGTTCATTTTGGTGTTGAGGCGCTGTGAAGGGCGTGCCAGAAAGCTGTTCACCGTATAGCCCATAGTTACATTTTTGCGGACTATTTTGACCCTGGGGCAAGGCCCCCGGTAAAGCTTCGGTTTCAAAATCATTGCCGAAACCCGGCAGGTACCCTGCATGGGGGCCAGCTTGGCTGGCCTCTCGGGTTATTTCATTTTGCGCATCATGTTTGGTCATGAAAATCTCTCTGGTCTGTGAAACCTTAAAGTACAGGCTGCTGAGGTGAAGCATTTATTGCAAATGCAACGATGTCAAGGATTTTGTTGCGTTTGCAATGAATTTGCGGTTTGGTGATTTGAACAGCCTTAAGTTTCAAGTCGGGTTTAGAGTGAGGTCAAATGAACAAATTACCCCCTTTTGATTTAGCCGGGTTTAGTCCCTATCGTTTGACTGTTGCAGCGCAAAAGCTGTCTGATGTTTTTGCCCGCCAGTATCGGGACCAGTTTGGCATCTCGAATCCTGAATGGCGAGTTCTGGTGCATCTTTCCCAATCTGATGGCACCTCTGTTCGCGATATCGAAGCCCGCGTCGCAATGGAAAAGTCTAAAGTAAGCCGCGCTGCCAAACGGCTTGAACAGGCGGGATACATCTCAAAGCAAATTAATAAAACCGATCGCCGTTTGCTGCATTTGCACCTTACAGCCGAAGGCCAAAGCCTAATGACTGAGCTGCTGCCCTTGGCCAACCGCTTTCAGCAAGAAATGGAAACCCGCTTGGGCAAAGCTTTTGCAGGTCTTGAAGCTGGTTTAGACAAAATTCTGGAGGATCAAGAATGATCAATCTGTTTGACTATTGGCGATCTTCTGCAAGTTACCGCGTTCGCATAGCTTTGGGGCTTGCGGGTCTTCAATGGCAAAATCTGCCGATTGACCTTGTCAAAGGCGCCCAGCGCTCACCCGAACATCTAAACCGCAATCCCCAAGGGCTGGTACCGGTGCTTGAAATTGACGAGATTAGCCTGACACAGTCTTTGGCGATCATTGAATATCTAAATGAAACACGCAGTTTAGGATTTTTGCCCGAAAATCCTATTGGCCGGGTGCGTGTCCGTTCTTTGTCATATGCAATCGCCATGGAAATTCATCCGGTGTGCAACTTGAAAGTGGCAAAGTTCGTCAGTGAAAACTCAGGCGGAAATCTTAGCGTTATGGACTGGATGAAAGAATTTATTGCCCCCGGGCTCGCCGCTTTTGAAACCATGCTTGGCGATGACTTTTATTGCTATGGCGATCAGGTGACAATTGCAGACATTTGTCTTGTGCCGCAGATTTACAACGCCAATAGATGGGAAATTGACCTTTCTTCGATGCCTAAGATCAACCGGATCAACGCAAAACTGCTTGAATTGGACGCTTTTTCAAAATCTGCACCCATAATGCGATAAACACCCTCTGCTTTAGAAAGTCGAGTAACGTATATCTCATCGGCACTGCTAGCAACAACAACCCGATTAAAAGATTCATATATATACTCCAAACCCTTTATATTGGTGAGAAATCGCTCACTTGGCAGGTATCCAGCCCCAAATTATGTACCATTTTTTAATAGAGTTTCTGGAACTGGCGGTCTCATGTTTAGGGCTTGGTGAGGGCGGAAGTAAAACATGTATTTGGACTGTGCGGTCATACAAACATCGCAGTGCTTGCTGCGATGGCGGAAAGCCCCATTGATTTCGTAACTGTCCGACATGA
>PBSZ01000041.1 GCA_002726445.1 Cellvibrionales bacterium
AGGTGAGATCGAATTAGAAGCATTGCAGCCAGGTTCCTCAATTATGCCAGGCAAGGTTAATCCGGTAATACCTGAGGCGACAGCGATGGTCGCGGCTCAAGTAATCGGTAATGACACAGCCATCACCATCGGTGGTCAATCTGGTAACTTTGAACTAAACGTGATGCTGCCGATGATTGCTAATAATTTATTGAATAGCATTAATCTTATAGCTAATGTCACACGAGTACTTGCCGACAAAGCTATTACCACTTTTACGGTTAATGAAGCAGAATTACAAAAAGCATTAGCCCGTAATCCAATTTTAGTGACAGCATTAAACCCTATTATTGGTTATTTGAAAGCCGCCGAAATTGCAAAAATAGCTTATAAAGAGAGTCGTCCAGTGCTTGAAGTTGCTGAGCAAGAGACGGATATCGCTAGAACTGAACTTGAGAAATTATTAGATCCGGCAAAGCTGACGCTAGGAGGCCTATAACCCTGTATTACTTTTTTAGATTAAAATCACTGCTAAGATAGTCAGTAACATCGGGTAGGCCCTTAATTGACCCATCATTTAGGCGCCGCTAGCCTAGCTTACTGTAACTCAGGAACAGTATTAACCGGTTGCGATAAGGCATTTAACTGTCGATTCACTTGGCGGCGAAAACTGTTAATCGAATTGACCCACTCTTCGTTCGCGCCTATGCGTTCATCATGAGCCCTAAGCTGTTGTTCTAAGCTTTGTAGCAACTGATTCATCGCCGTCAACTGTTGACTCGCAGCCTGAAGACTGTCCAAATTTTCAGTCAGTTCTTCTAGTGAGGCCGAATAACCCATTATCTCACCATTCAGTGCGCTTAATTGTTGCTTTGAAAGCGCTTGCTGGTCATTGAGCTTGGTGGTGCGAGTCGTTAGGTTTTTAATGTTTACGCTATGCTCATCGAGGGTTATTTTACTTTTTTTCCAAACATTATCCCACAGCTTGCGGACCTCTCTATCGAGCTCTTTTAACTGTACTCTCACCGCCTCATCTGACTGGGTCAGCTCATCACCGGCACTGGTCAAACGCGATTCTAGAGAAGACAGACGCAGTTCCGTTGCTGACAGGCGTGCTTCTGTCATTCGATTTTGGCTGTAGAAGAAATAACTGCCCGCTGATGCTGCTATTGCGATAATAATCACCAGCCATGTTAGGCCGGGTTTTGATTGAACGGGACCTGAGCCCCTGGTTGAACGTCGACGCTGAATAACCTCATCGTGCGCGGGTTTCATCGTTGGCAGCGAGTTAAATGAATCGTCTGTGTCGCGAGGGCTATTACTTGCCATTTTGGAATGGGAACCTATTCAGAGCTATTGAAGTGTAATCGACGACTTCCAACAATAATCCGACTTTGGCCTTAAATCAAGCACTTAACCGCAATTGAAAAACAATTAACGGTTAAGTGCAATGGACTGACATGGCTTACGAGTAATAGTTAGATATAAGCGAGCAACAGGTACAACACGGCGGTTAAACCGAGGCTAGAGTGAATAACACCTTTAACCGTCGTAATAGGTCCGAGCTTACCAAATATTGCATTTAATTCTAGTAATAAAATAATCGCGATCGTCACCATAAAGCCGGTGCTACAACCTTCGGCCATTGGTCCCATCAGCATATAGTCTGGATTGCCAACCACTAAATTATGCGAACCCAACATACCAAAAGCCATCGGTGCTGAGAATAAGGTATTCGTCCGTGAGGCTAACAACGCTTTAGCGCCTGCTGAAGGCGCGTCACCCTCTTGCATACCTAATGCTATTTTCTGATTTGGCCAAATGATTAACCAGACATTAAGAAACATGAAGGTCGCCATTAAAGCACTGATAGCAATGTAGGTATTCAGACCGCCTTTACCGTGCAGAGAACCCAGTAATAAAACGCCGGTGGCAAAGGTTGCCATAGCCGCCCATCTGAACCACCAGAGCGCTTCAGGCGCAAGCTTCGCTTTTGCGTCGGCTAAGCCTTCAGGGCTTGCTGTCTTAAAGTAGCCCCCTTGAATAAAATTAAAGTAGTAGAGTAAACCTATCCAAGCGATACCGAACAGTAAATGACTCCAACGAATAATAAAATCTGCAATGACTAAATCCATAGTGACGACCCTTTGCGGCAAATAATTAATGCGAACCAATATCAAATGATAATGAGTATCTATATGATTTAAAAGGGATTTTCCCTCAAAATTCAATGATTCATCATAGTAATTAAAAGGAGACATCGAAAGTTTATTTGTTGAATTTAATCAAATTTTAATGGCTTTATTTACACTTAAAGCATAATTGTTGGATTAATAGACAGAAAAAAACCCAGCAAGTTAAACTTACTGGGTTTGAGTGTGGAATGAAACAGCGATTACATCATGCCGCCCATGCCGCCCATGCCGCCCATATCAGGCATCGCAGGGGCAGAAGCGCCATCATCAGGCATATCCGTCACCATCGCCTCAGTGGTTATCATCAGACCGGCAACAGATCCCGCAGACTGTAAGGCCGTACGAGTGACTTTAGCTGGATCTAAGATACCCATAGAAATCATGTCACCGTATTCGCCAGATGCGGCGTTATAACCGACATTACCCTGCTTCGCTTTTACTTCATTGACCACCACCGATGACTCACCACCAGCGTTTGCAACGATTTGTCTGAGCGGTGACTCCATCGCACGACGGGCAAGATTAACACCAACGGTTTGGTCGTCGTTATCGCCTTCTAAGCCGTCAATGGCTTGTAAAGCTCTGATCAGGGCCACACCGCCACCGGGCACAACGCCCTCTTCAACCGCAGCGCGAGTTGAATGTAATGCATCTTCAACACGGGCTTTTTTCTCTTTCATTTCAATTTCGGTACTTGCACCGACTTTAATGACTGCAACTCCGCCGGCTAATTTAGCCACACGCTCTTGTAACTTCTCACGGTCGTAGTCAGAGCTGGTTTCTTCGATCTGAGCTCGGATTTGATTCACACGCCCTTCAATAAGACCGGCATCACCTGAACCATCAATAATGGTAGAGTTCTCTTTGCTCATGGTAATCCGCTTGGCTTGGCCTAAATGCTCAAGTGTCGCGGTTTCAAGATCAAGACCGACTTCTTCAGAAATAACCGTACCGCCTGTTAAAATGGCGATATCTTCTAACATCGCTTTACGGCGATCACCAAAGCCAGGCGCCTTACAAGCAGCAACTTTAACGATGCCACGCATATTGTTAACGACTAAGGTCGCAAGCGCCTCGCCTTCAACGTCTTCAGCAATGATCACTAACGGACGACTGGCTTTTGCCACATTCTCTAACAAAGGTAATAACTCGCGAATATTAGAAATCTTTTTATCCACTAACAAGATGAAGGGTGACTCGTGCTCAACACTCATATTGTCTTGGTTGTTAATGAAGTAAGGTGACAGATAGCCACGATCAAATTGCATACCTTCAACGACGTCGAGTTCATTCTCTAAACCGCTGCCTTCTTCCACGGTAATGACGCCTTCTTTACCGACTTTAGCCATCGCCTCAGCAATGATCTCACCGACCTGAAGGTCACTGTTCGCAGAGATAGTTCCGACTTGCGCAATCGCTTTACCGTCAGCACAAGGTGTGGCTAATTTCTTCACTTCTTCAACCGCAGCTGTAACCGCTTTATCGATACCGCGTTTTAAATCCATTGGGTTCATGCCAGCAGCAACGGCTTTTAAACCTTCGTTAACGATAGACTGGGCCAATACTGTCGCCGTCGTAGTGCCATCGCCAGCCACATCTGAGGCTTGAGAGGCCACTTCTTTGAGCATTTGCGCACCCATGTTTTCAAATTTATCTTCTAACTCAATTTCTTTTGCCACCGAAACACCGTCTTTTGTGACAGTCGGTGCGCCAAAAGCTTTATCGAGTACAACATTACGACCTTTTGGTCCTAGAGTAGTTTTTACGGCATCCGCTAGGATATTAACGCCGTCAAGCATTTTTGCTCGAGCAGCATCACCGAATTTGACGTCTTTTGCAGCCATGATATCTTTTCCTATTCAATATTCATCAATAGTGGGTTAAATGAATCCGATCATATGTTTATTCAACAATTGCCTTAATATCAGACTCACTCAAAATTACTAATTCTTCGCCTTCAAAATCAATGGTATCGCTACCCGCGTACTTGCCGAAAACAACTACGTCACCGACGTTTACATCGAGTGGGCGTACATCACCATTGTCGAGGACTTTGCCATTGCCGATGGCAATAACTTCACCTTGATTGGGCTTTTCTTGTGCAGAACCTGGTAGCACGATACCACCAGCAGAGGTTGTTTCTTCCTCCTTGCGACGAACGACTACACGATCGTGTAAGGGACGAATATTCATCTTAGTCAATCTCCTAATTTCAGTGTCATTATGCGGGTTAACAGTAACCCGTCAGTGTCTCTTGGGTGGTTGGCTTTGCCACATGGCCATTAATCAATGAGCATAAAACCCATTCAATGAACGTCTCAGCGAACAATAATAGCGCCACCGGATAAGCGAGGATAAAATAATCCAATAGTTATTCTAATCTCGTTGCATAATAAAAATGGGGGCAAACCAAGACAATTCAAGGCCTGACAAGAAAAAAAATTAAATCACGGTGTGATTTTAAGCGATCGCCTGAAATATGGTTATTATTTAACCTTATCGTGAGTTTTTGTGCACTCCCCCTCAATTGTGTCGCCTGAAACGGACGGTCCAGATTGATCAAATCCAGAGTAATCAAAGGGCGCTTGATGAAGTGAAGACAAACGAGACTGAAACCAAGTAAAAAGCAACCTAAGCCAAAGTTTACGGGTGAAAGGCAATAAGCAAGAAAAACCCAAAGCGTCAGTAATAAAGCCTGGCGTAAGCAAAAAAGCACCGCCTATAGCCAGAATAACCCCTTCAATAATCTCTTTAGCTGGTAGCTGTTGGGATGACAGTTTGTCCTGCAGGCGCTTGAGCGTCGTCAAGCCTTGACGCCTCAGACCATGAAGACCAATAACCGCAGTGAATAACACCATTATAATGGTTAAAGAAGCCCCTAAATGCTGACCAACAACGATGAGTAACCACATTTCAATGATCGGCATCACGATGAACAAGATAACAAAAAAACGCATATTTATGGCTCAGGAAGATGGCTGATGATGCTTACTGTATCAGCTTTAAAAGTGAGTGTAATCATGAGATCTAAAACAAGCCAATACTGGCCACTTAAATCGCGATAGATTAGGGATAAAAGCCATTAAGTACGCTATAATTCAAACATTCAAGATGCCAGCCTTGCATCATTATTATCTTTGCCATCATCTCGACCAAAATTTATGCCTAATAATCTATTTTTTCACCTGTCAGTCACTGTCTTATTATCTTTCTTTAGCTCCTCTCTTTTTGCTATGAGCGGTATTTCTTTGTTTGATAAAGAAGCTGAGATTAGCCTTCAAGCACCTGGTGAATTACAAGCCACTATTAGGCAAGTTAGAACTGCAGAAGAAATTCTAATTAAACTACAAGCAGAACATTACCAACACCAAACATTTAACGATGCCTTGTCATCAGCATTACTTGATAATTATATCGATCAATTAGATCCCGCAAGGGCATATTTCACTGCACAAGATATTGCTAGCTTTGACCAATATCGCTTTGAGCTTGACGATGGCGTTAGACGTGGAAATTTAACACCAGCCTTCAGTATGTTTAACATTTATCAAACCAAAGCAACTACGCATCTCGACAAGTTATTAACCGAGCTTGACGATCGTGTTGCCGCATTAGATTTTTCTCGTGACGAAAGTATCGCGCTCGACACAGAGGACGTCCAGTGGGCAACGGATGAGGCGATGCTAAGTGAAAGAAATAGACAACTACTGAAAAACAGCGTGTTAAGCTTGAAACTAGCCGACAAAGAAAATGAAGACATCATATCAACACTTAAAACACGCTATAGCGAGCAGCTTAATCGTCTCCAACAATTAAATAATGAAGATGTCTTTCAGCTCTACATCAATGCTTTAGCCGAGTTATACGACCCTCATACTAATTACTTTTCACCAAGAAACTCAGAGAACTTTAATATTAATATGCGTCTTTCACTAGAAGGTATTGGCGCTATGCTCAAGCGTGAAGGTGAATACGTTACCGTTGAAAGACTCGTTACTGCCGGCCCTGCCGAGAAGCAAGGGGAGTTACAACCTAATGATAAAATTGTCTCTGTTGCCCAAGGTGAAGATGCAGTAATAGTCGATGTGGTTGGCTGGCGATTAGATGAGGTGGTAGACCTGATTCGTGGCGAAAAAGGCAGCACCGTTATTTTGGGTGTTTTATCCGAAGCTTCAGCAAACCCCAATCTTACTAAGCAGATCAGCATCGTTAGAAATACCGTCAAGCTAGAAGAACAATCCGCAAGCAAAACTGTGCTTGAAATACTGCATCAAGACAAACTTCGCAAACTTGGCGTTATCTCTATACCTACCTTCTATATAGACTTCGAGGGTTCACGCCGAGGTGATCCTGATTATAAGAGCACTACCCGTGACGTTAAAAAATTAATTGCTGAGCTGAAAGATGAACAAGTTGAAGGTATTATCATTGATCTTCGGGGTAACGGCGGCGGCTCGCTGCAAGAAGTTAATCAACTAACAGGTCTTTTTGTTGAGCGTGGCCCAGTGGTTCAGATACGCACCTCTAATGGCTCAATTCAGCGTCAAGCTAATTACCCGAACCCCAATTATTATCAACAACCGATAGCCGTGCTCATCGATCGACTTAGCGCGTCTGCCTCTGAGATTTTCGCTGCGGCAATTCAAGATTACCAGCGAGGCATTGTGGTTGGCAGTCATTCATTCGGCAAAGGCACCGTTCAACAATTTGCCGAGCTTAGCCATGGCAGTCTTAAGTTTACCCAAGCTAAATTCTATCGAATTTCAGGTGACAGTACCCAGCATCGAGGGGTTATTCCAGATGTAACATTACCCTCACTTTATGATGGCCAAGAAATTGGTGAAAACACCTTAGAGCGCGCGCTGAGTTGGGACACCGTTCCGGCTGTTCGACACAAGCAGTACAATGACTTTAACCGCATAGAGTCACTGTTAATAGAGAGTCATCAGAAACGCACCGCTAATGACCCAGACTATAATTATTTGATTGAAAAAATACAGCTGAACAAACAGTATCAAGCGATAAAAACAATGTCATTGAATGAAGACAAAAGGCGTGATCTTATTAAGCAAGATACTGATGCCCGGCAGGAAATAGAAAATAACTATCGCTTAGCCAAAGGTTTGCCACCCCTACCTGACGCAGCCAACGATTCAGACGCCGAGGAAGCGAATAGTGATGCAGAAGCCGCTAATGACAGTGATGTTGGTGGTAGCAAACTAACGCAGACAGAGGAAAAAACTAATGATGAGCGAACCGACTTCCTATTAACCGAAACCGCTCATATATTACTAGACGCTACTTTTTTTAACCAACAAAAAAATCTATCGTCCAATACAATAGGACAGAGGCGGCGGTAAATAATAGTGTTTAAGACGCCGTTCGCATCGTCACAAACTCTTCAGCTATAGTCGGATGGACACCTATCGTTGCATCAAAAACCGCCTTAGTAGCTCCCGCTTTTAGCGCGACAGCAAGTCCTTGAATAATCTCACCTGCTTCAGATCCCATCATATGAATACCGATGACTTTGTCACTGGCTACATCAACAATAAGCTTCATGAAAGTCCGTTCATTGTTTTGACTTAAGCTGTGTTTAAGCGTTTTAAATTCCGAGCGATAAATACTAATTTCATTAAATTGCTTAATCGCCTCAGCTTCGGTCAAGCCGACAGTCGCAATATTCGGCTGACAAAAGACTGCCGTTGGAATACAACTATAATCAATAGCTCGTGGCTGCTGTTTAAACTGACCATCTACAAACGCCATGCCTTGAGCCAAGGCCACTGGCGTCAATTCAGGCGTACCAATAATGTCGCCTAAAGCAAAGATACTAGGTTCTGCGGTTTGAAAATAATCGTCGACAATAATCGAGCCATTACTGCGCAACTCTACCTGAGTGCTTTCTAAGCCAAGATTCGCGGTATAGGCTTTTCGGCCGGTGGCATAAAGCACTAAATCATAATCTTCAATACGACCATTTTTGTATGTGACGGTTAATTCCTGACGATCATTCTTGGTAATAGACTCAACATCCGTTTCAAGCGAAACAGTAATTCCCTTATTTATTTGCTCTGTCGCTAAACGACCACCTAAATCTTCATCAAAGGTTCGCAATAGCTGTGCACCACGATAAGCTAGCTCGGTATTTACGCCAAACCCCTGAAAAATACCGGCAAACTCAACCGCAATATACCCCCCACCAACCACTAAGGCACGAGCGGGTAACTGATCTAAATAAAAAATATCGTCAGAGTTAAGTACCCATTCAGCGCCAGCAAAATTAGGAACATAAGGACGACCGCCAGCGGCAATCAATATCTTTTCAGCGGTAATCGTCTTACCCTCAATCAGCGCTTGATGAGGACCAATTATTTCTGCACGAGACGGAAAAATGGTGACATTGGCATTTTCCAGCATGGACTGATAAATGCCGTTTAAACGGGCTATTTCAGTATTTTTATTGTCGCGCAGTGTTGGCCAATCAAAATGATTAACCGAAACATCCCAGCCATAGCCTTTGGCATCACTGAAATCTTCGTGAAAATGTGCGCCATAGTAAAATAATTTTTTAGGCACGCAACCAACGTTAACACAAGTACCACCTAAGTAACGCTCCTCAGCTACCGCTACTCTAGCACCAGTAGCTGCTGCCATTCGGGATGCCCGAACACCACCAGAACCAGCGCCAATCACTAAGAGATCAAAATCATACACCGTTAAAGGAACTCCTTCTGTAGGAAAAAATTAGGCATAAAAAAACCGAGATAATAATCAATATCACGATTAAACCTCAATATCTAAGCGCGAAGTTTTACGACGATCGCCTTTTTTTCGCGTATCAAGTAACGGAGGATGCGATTCAGAACGACGATCGGGATTGCGACGACGATCAATAAACTTGGGCTGTTTGGTAGGGTCGATGTTTTCTGTACTGGTGGCTGTACGAGCGGTCTTGGCCTTATTGGCTTGGTTATTATCGGCTGAAGTAGCCGACACTGATGAACCCACATTGACAATATTAACCATAATTTATTTACTCACTCATCAACCAATCAACCAATCAACCAAAATAATTGCACCTAAGATAAACGAAGTTTGTCTAAAAACACAACGCTTTGATTTTACATTTATTACCTTTACATATTAAAGCTAACTAAGCTAGATGCGAACCCGATAAACGGCTATGCAAGTTAACCACAGAACCAATGATGATTAATGTCGGCGCCTTCACAGTTTCGCCGTCAATAATGCCTGTGATAGTGCTTAGAGTGCCGATATGGGCTTTATGATCTGCAGTTGTCCCTCTTTCAATTAATGCAATAGGCGTATCTTCTGCTTTGCCATGCTCGATAAGCTGATGACAAATGAACTCGAGTCCGGTTAAGCCCATATAAATGACTACCGTTTGCGCATCAGCCACTAATTCAGCCCAAGGTAAGTCCATCGAATCATCTTTTAAGTGACCCGTCACAAAACGGACAGACTGGGCATGATCACGATGAGTCAACGGAATTCCAGAGTAACAGGCGCAACCATTCGCAGCCGATATTCCAGGTACGACCTGAAAAGGAATATTTCGCTCGGCTAGACCTTCAATTTCCTCACCGCCTCGACCAAAAATAAACGGGTCACCGCCTTTTAAGCGAACCACTTTTTTACCCGCCAAAGCTAAATCAATCAGCAATTGGTTAATCTCCTGTTGCGGGAGGGAATGCTTGCAACGAACCTTGCCCACATATATTCGCTCGGCATCTCGTCGCGTCATATCAACAATTTCAGGCGCAACAAGCCGATCATAAAGTACAACATCTGCTCTTTGCATTAAGCGTAAGGCTTTAAAGGTCAGCAAATCAGGATCACCCGGGCCGGCGCCAACTAAATAGACCTCACCAATGACACGTTGAGATCGGTAGGCTTTTAAAAAATCATTAAATTGGCTGGTTGCATCCGTCTTTTTACCCGCTAGAACGGATTCAGCAATTTCTGTCTCTAAAATAGCTTCCCAAAATAATCTGACGCGCGACTCATCGTTATCAAGCGCTATTCTCACCTGCTGACGTCTATCAGCAATAAAATTACCGAGCAAACCAATATTAGCCGGAACCGTTGATTCAATTTGGCTGCGAATAGATCGCGCTAGAACGGGCGCACTGCCTGAACTTGAGACACTAATCAATAACGGCGAACGATCAATTAAAGCGGGAAAAATAACATCACAGAGTGAGGGTGTGTCGACCACATTAACTAATACATTGGCGCCATTGGCAGCGCAAGCAACCTGCTGATTAACAGTGGCAATATCGGTTGCAGCGATGACAAAGCAATAATCATGAACATCACTATCAATGAATGCTCTCATAATAACTTCGCCACCCGATGCCAAGGCTAAGGCCTTTAATTCGGCATTAACCACCGGCGCAATAACGTCAATTTTAGCTTGGGCTTTATTTAATAAGATGGCTTTTCTAAGCGCAATAGTGCCGCCGCCTACAATTAAGCAAGGTTTATTAGCGACGTTAAAACACAGCGGCAAATAATCCAACAATAAACCCTATAGCTCTCGCTGATTAGATAACTGTCTTACCACCCATATAGGGCTGTAAAACAAGGGGGATAGAAATAGTGCCGTCTTGCTGTTGGTAATTTTCAATGACCGCTACTAAGGTACGACCAACAGCTAAACCAGAGCCATTTAAACTGTGCAACAGCTCTGGCTTATCGCCAGGAAACCGTGCTCTAGCTTTCAATCGACGAGTTTGATAATCAAGAAAATTACTGCAAGAACTAATTTCTCGATAACAATCTTGTGCGGGCAGCCATACTTCAAGATCATAGGTTTTGTGCGATCCAAAAGAAAGGTCGCCACCGCATAAGATCACCTTACGGTAAGGCAAATCTAATTTTTGCAAGATGGACTCCGCATCATGGGTGAGTGAGTCTAGAGCAGCTGACGAATCTTCGGCGGCAACAATTTGCACCAGCTCTACTTTTTCAAATTGGTGCTGGCGAATTAAACCTCGCGTATCTCTTCCATGACTACCAGCCTCGCTGCGAAAACAAGCAGAATGCGCAACGTATTTTAAGGGTAAACGATCGGCATCGATAATTTGATCGCGAACCAAATTTGTTAATGGTACCTCAGCTGTAGGTATCAGATAGTAATCTGCATCAACAGAAAGCTTGAATAGATCTTCTTCGAATTTGGGTAACTGACCTGTGCCAGTTAACGATTCAGCATTAACGATGAGCGGCGGATTAATTTCTTCATAGCCGTTTTCATCAGTATGGTGATCCAGCATGAATTGCGACAAAGCGCGATGCAGCTTTGCCACCCTTCCCTTTAACACGCAGAAACGAGCACCTGTCATATTGGCTGCCGTTTCGAAATCAAGACCGTCATTCTGCTCACCCAGTGCTACGTGATCCTTTGGCTCAAAATCAAACTGACGAGGACTACCCCAACGACTAATTTCAATATTATCAGCCTCATCATTGCCCACAGGAACATCGGTCGAAGGAATATTAGGCACATCATATAAAAATTGCTGTAATTTAAGCTCGACCGATTGGGCCTGCGCTTTAAGTGACGAAAGAGACTGATCTATTTCTGCTAACGCCTCATTAACCTCAGCTTTAGCCGCATCGACAGAAATACCACTCTTAACCAATTCGCCTACACGCTTGGCGGTCTGCTTTCGCTTAGCCGCTAAACCTTGCGATTCTATATCACTTTTTTTCCGCTCGGCATCAAGAGCTAAGAAAGTGTCTTTATCTAACTCAAAACCTTTGATTTTTAACGCATCGGCCACGTCATCTAAATGGCTTCTTAAATATTTTATATCGAGCATTTGATCAAACCTATATACGTCAATAGTAAGTCATTATTTATGGCTCTTGCGGCCAACATTCACGATCAGAAAAAGCGGGTCAACATAATGCCCAGCCACGTCAGCAATAAGCATAATAACACGCTGGACAGCGTATATACTACGGCCAAAAACCATTCAGCTTGTTCGACAAGCGTAATCGTCTCCAAAGAAAAACTTGAAAATGTTGTTAAAGCGCCCAGCAGACCTATGATCAGAAAGGGGCGCCATGTGACAGCAACCAGTCCTTTTTCGGCTATCAATACATAAAGAATGCCTATCAGTAGCGCACCAATAGCATTAGCAATTAATGTAGGCCAAGGAAAAGTAGACGCGTAGTTACTGACAAACCAAACGCTGATAACATAACGCAATATGGCGCCGATAGCACCACCAGAAGCCACTGCAACTAAGGTGGTAACACTGCTTGGATTAAGTAATACTTGCATCGTCATCAATAGCCTCTAATCAAAATAATAAAACATATCAGTTTTTGTCTTCATTAAAAGCAAGATCTAGCTGGCTTAACTGATCAAGCCGCTGACGTATCTTTGCCTCAAAACCATGGCCAGAAGGCTTATACAAATGGCTTGAGGCGATTGCATCAGGAAGATATGTTTCACCGGGCACATAGCCATGCGGGTAATCGTGAGGGTAGCGATAATCTGCCCCATGATCTAAACTTTTCATTAGTTCTGTCGGTGCGTTTCGAAGCTTTATCGGGACTGACTCAGCCGTGTGCTGACGCGCTAGCATCTTAGCGTCATTAAAAGCAAGGTAACTGGCATTGCTTTTTGGTGCGACTGATAGATAAATAATCGCTTGCGCCATGGCTAACTCACCCTCTGGACTGCCTAGCCTCGATTGTACATCCCAGGCGTCAAGTGTAACGCGTAAGGCTCGCGGGTCGGCATTACCAATATCTTCACTGGCCATTCTTACCAATCGACGAGCAATATAAAGCGGATCACAGCCACCCTCAAGCATACGCGCAAACCAGTAAAGCGAAGCATCCGTGGCACTGCCACGAACCGATTTGTGCAGGGCCGATATCAAATCGTAAAAATGATCGCCTTTATTGTCAAATCGCGATAACTGCTGGCCAATCGCTTCACTCAACAGCACTGGGTCGATCATGCTTTTTTGAACCGCTGCTGCTGAAATAAACGCGCGCTCAAGAATACCTAGGGCGATACGTGCATCACCATTCGCCGCAACAGCAATCATTGATAATGAATCATCATCAATGCTAATGTCGGTGACGCCAAGACCGCCAACCTCATCCTCTAATGCCCTTGAAAGTACCGATATAAGGTCAGATTCCGTTAGTGACTTTAAGCAGTAAACCCGCACTCGGGACAGTAAAGCATTATTTAATTCAAACGAGGGGTTTTCAGTCGTCGCTCCGATAAAAATAAACAGCCCCTCCTCGATGTGGGGCAAAAGCACATCTTGTTGCGACTTATTAAAACGATGCACTTCATCAATAAAAAGAATCGTTTTGATACCTTGAAGTTGCCTTAAGCGACAAGCATCGACTACCTGACGAATATCTTTAATACCTGCACTCACCGCTGACAGTGTTTCAAGTTGCGCTTTAGAATGATTGGCTAATATTTTAGCCAGAGTCGTTTTACCAGTACCTGGTGGCCCCCAAAGAATCATCGAATGGATATCGCCACTGAGCATTGACTGCCTTAATGCTGAACCCTCGGCTAATAAGTGTTGCTGACCATAATAGTGGCGAATATGTTGCGGCCTTAATCGGGCCGCTAAAGGCTGATAAATACCGCTGAAGTCGGCAAAAAGATCGTCATCGTTGCTTTTGTTTGGCATCAACTCTGCACTCTCAATTAAAAGCGATAATCATCGATAAATAATATCAGTGTCGGCAGGGGGATCTAACTCAAATAAATTGCTATCAAATATTTTTTTAGCCGTTATTTTATTAAAATCAAACTGACTGCGATTGCCGAAATCGTCCAAAATCATGATGCTTGTTATCAACTGCTGCTTGAAATTAATCCTTAGCTCAGCAATCAAGGAGCCCGTATCTAAGGGAGTCAAGCCATAGCTTTCACCCAATGATGCAAGGTTATTATCTGAATCAAGGTCAACTCGGCGAACAGTAAAAACCGAATCAATCGCTAAAGCATCTGCCGAGAGAAGCAAAGAAGGAATCGCCGTGTCTGAACTGTCTAAAGAAGAAATAATTAATTGATCGATGTCACTGTCATACTGCAGGTAACGGTCGCCATTAATAATAATCGTTTGTGCAAACGGTGTTTTTGTTTCCCAACGCAAATGAAATGGACGGTTCAAAACAATATGACCTGAAGAACGATCGACAAGGACGCTCTCTGAGTTAAAGGACTGCTGGGTAAAATCTGCCGCAAAACCAGACTGATTCGCTAGTTGCGCCGCTAATTGTCTAGCAGCCAAAGATGTCTCTGCAAGCACTATACTCGAGTAAAAACCAATGCAGAAAACAAGGGCTAATAATGGTGAACTCATATGCCTCATAAAAGGCCTAGCAATAACAGGATATGAGGATAATTTTTTCATATCATTACTGAACACAGTTACTGCCTTGGTGGCGGTGGCGCAATGACTTCACGACTGCCATTAGGCTGCATTTCAGAAATGACCCCTGCCGCCTCCATGGCCTCAATCATTCTAGCCGCGCGGTTATAACCAATTCTCAATTTTCGCTGAACAGAGGAAATCGAGGCTTTTCTCGTATCCGTCACAAACATCACCGCCTCGTCATACAGTGCATCCTGCTCATTGTCTGCGCTTTCACTAGGCTCTAAACCAGGGATGACGTCACCACCGGCACCACCCTCATCAATTAAGTCAGGCAGGTAATTGGGCTCAGCACGAGATCGCCAATCATCAGCAACACGATGCACTTCATCATCAGATACAAAAGCACCATGTACTCGAATAGGAACACCGCTTCCTGGGGGTAGATAGAGCATATCCCCATGGCCTAGCAACTGCTCTGCACCGCCTTGGTCAAGAATGGTTCGAGAATCAATTCGCGACGAGACCTGAAACGCAATACGGGTGGGTACATTCGCTTTAATAAGACCAGTAATAACATCGACCGATGGGCGCTGAGTAGCAAGTATCAAGTGAATACCAGCCGCCCTTGCCTTCTGAGCAATCCGCGCAATTAACTGCTCAACTTTTTTGCCTACGATCATAATCATATCGGCAAACTCATCGATCACCACCACAATACTTGGCAAGGTTGTTAGATCAGGCGGGACTTGGTCATCAATATCAATTAGCGATAAAGGGTCAGGCTGCCAAATAGGGTCAGTAATGGTTTCACCCTTTGCCGCCGCATCAGTCACTTTTTTATTAAAGCCCTCAAGATTTCGTACGCCCAT
Source organism: Cellvibrionales bacterium (assembly GCA_002726445.1). Lineage (GTDB taxonomy): Bacteria > Pseudomonadota > Gammaproteobacteria > Pseudomonadales > UBA7434 > UBA7434. Next base: position 15,442 of record PBSZ01000041.1, read on the forward strand.
CGCCGCCATCAATTTATAGCGGCGCTCCATCTCGCCGACACACCAACGAAGACCATTGGCAGCATCTTTCATATCCGTCACTACTGGGGTAAGCAAATGAGGGATTCCTTCATAGACGCTGAGTTCTAACATTTTGGGATCGATTAAAATTAATCGCACTTCATCCGGTGTTGCTTTATAAAGCAAGCTGAGCAACATCGCATTCACGCCCACCGATTTACCCGAACCAGTGGTACCGGCAACTAGCAAATGGGGCATCTTCGCCAAATCGGCGACAATAGGCGCACCGGCGATATCGTGACCCAATGCTAAGGTCAACTTAGATGATGCCTCGGTATAAACCGGGGAAGTTAGTACTTCACTAAGCATGACCATGGCGCGATTTTCATTGGGAATTTCAATACCGACTACTGACTTACCTGGAATAACCTCTACCACTCGCACGCTAATGACCGCCAACGAGCGAGCCAAATCTTTGACGAGATTACTAATACGGCTAACCTTAACGCCAGCGGCTGGCTGAATTTCAAACCGCGTCACCACCGGTCCGGGTAAAACATGTTTAACTTCGGCCTTGATACCAAAGTCAGCCAGTTTAGTTTCAAGTAAACCAGACAATTGATTTAACTGCTCTTGAGAAAAGCCCCCTTGCTGCCCCGCGTTGGGCTCGTCGAGAAGATTAAATTGCGGAACCTCTATTACCTCGCCGGGCTTGCGACGTGGATTAGCAGTGGCTTTTTTAACTGGCGGCGGTGCTTTTTTAACTTTTGTTGATGAGTCAGCTTCGCCAGACTTGGCCTTGGGTATGATGGATTCAGCAGAGGCTTTCATTTGCGTGATTAAACTCGCCACAGATAACTCTTCATTATTGTCAGGCTCGGGCTTTGGCTTTGTAATAACCGCTGGCTTAACTGCTTGTTGCTTAACCCGCTTGGCATGCCGTGCCGCTTCAAGTCGTCGATCATTCCAATCAACGAGGCGTCCCATTAACTGATCCACCCAATAAAGGGTTGACTGGCCAATTCGATCCATTAATGACAACCATGAAATTTGCGCAAACAGGGTTAAACCAAACAAGGTAATTGAGAGCATCAATAAAGCGGTTCCAGCTGGATAAAGAATTTCTGATAAGCCTTGTTGAATGTATTGACCTAAAAAACCGCCGCTACCGTGTGCTAAGCTCTCTTGATTAATCGCAGTTGACAGTGATAACAAACAGGTTAAACCCAGCAGAACCAGCAATAAACCCGCAGATTTTAGAGCAAACAGCAAGGGATCAAATTCTGAACGATGATAGCGGTCTCTAAAAATACTCCACGCGCGATGTATTAAAGCAAAGGGAATTAAATAGGCAATATAGCCCAGTGTTGATAGGGATACGTCGGCTATCCAAGCACCAAAAGCCCCCGCTGAATTTTGAATAACCTTTGGATCACCTGTGGTCGACCATCCGGGATCTTGGTGGCTATAACTGAGCAATGCCATCAGAAAATATATACCTACCGCTAGCAAACCAATTAACGCACCTTCCTTTATAATAAGAATCAGTGCAGAGGTATCTGTCACAGAAGCTTTTGGTGTTTTTTTAGGCATAGTATGCTCACAACAGTTTGACTTATTTTTGACCAAAATAGCGAGGTGAAAGTTTCATCCAAGCACAATGCATAGCAAACTAAATTTAACCCAAAACATCAAGGTAAAATGCCCATTCGCAAACGGTAATGCTAAGCAAAATGAAGCGGTTATCGCATAATAAGCAGGAAACAAAGCCAATGGGGTATAATCACCGATTAAGCCGCGATATAATAAGTCACGGACAATTCTTATTAATAGACATACTACAATATTGTCTATTCATGTATTTTTGATCACTGCTAATGGAACTCCTTTAATGTCAGATTTTATTCACCATCGTCTCATTATTCTGGGCTCAGGCCCTGCTGGTTACACGGCAGCCATTTATGCAGCTCGAGCCAATCTAAAGCCAGTTGTTATCACGGGTATGGAACAAGGTGGTCAGCTTACCACCACTACTGATGTCGATAACTGGCCCGGCGATAATGACGGCGTACAGGGTCCTGACTTAATGATTCGCATGCAAAAGCATGCCGAACGATTTGATACCCAAGTGCTATTTGACCATATCGAATCCGTGAACTTAAACCAAAGGCCCTTGCAGCTGTTTGGCAACAGTGGTAACTACAGCTGTGATAGTTTGATTATTGCAACCGGAGCCTCTGCCCAATACCTTGGTCTTCCCTCCGAGCAAGCGTTCATGGGTAAAGGCGTCAGTGCCTGCGCGACCTGTGATGGTTTTTTTTACCGGGATCAAAAAGTTGCGGTAATTGGCGGCGGCAATACGGCGGTTGAAGAAGCACTCTATCTGTCAAACATAGCGGCAGAGGTGATACTTGTTCACCGCAGAGACAGCTTAAGAGCTGAAAAAATCTTACAAGATAAATTATTCGAAAAAGAAAAGAATGGCAATATCACTATCCATTGGAATCACAGACTAGACGAAGTATTAGGCGATGATAGTGGCGTTACCGGAATGCGAATCGCAGCCGTTGATGGCTCCAACTTGACCAATATCGACCTCCAAGGGGTCTTTATCGCTATCGGTCATAAGCCCAATACTGACATCTTCGCTGAACAACTGTCGATGAAAGATGGTTATCTGAGCATTCATGGCGGTACCGAAGGGAATGCCACAGAAACGTCAATAAAAGGCGTATTTGCTGCCGGTGATGTCGCCGACCATGTCTACCGTCAAGCCGTGACTTCAGCAGGTGCGGGCTGCATGGCCGCTTTAGATGCAGAAAAATATCTCGATGACTAAACTGTGATCGTGCCTGTAAAGCGTCGCTTTGTTATGCGTCAGATTGCTCAGAAAGTTGCTTTGAGGGACACAAGGTAGCATTCAATGGTAGCGGCAGAAAAAAATGGTTTTCCTCCCATAGAAAAAGCACTTGACGACCCAGACGGCCTACTCGCAGTGGGCGGCGACTTGTCGGTTGCCCGGCTAGTTGAAGCCTATTCTTTGGGTATATTTCCATGGTTTGGAAACGATGAGCCCATTATGTGGTGGTCGCCTAACTCACGTGCTGTCATTGCGCCTGACCACGTTCATGTCTCGCGAAGCTTAAAGAAAACACTTCGCCAAAATGATTACATTTTAACCATTGACCAAGACTTTAATGCCGTCATTGACCACTGCGCCTTCACGCACCGTCAAACCGATGGCACATGGATTACTGAAGACATGCTAGAAGCGTATAAGCAACTCCATCTCAGCGGTTACGCTCACTCATTTGAGGTATGGGAAAAAGGCCAGTTAATTGGTGGGCTTTATGGCATTGCATCGGGCAAGGTGTTCTCTGGCGAATCAATGTTCCACCATAAAAATGATGCCTCGAAAATTGCCTTTGTCTTCACCTGCCTCCACTTGCAAAGTCTTAATTTCAGTTTACTGGATTGTCAAATACAAAACCCTCACTTAGCCAGCCTAGGCGTCATGACACTCACTAGAGATGACTTTAAGCGCCATCTTCCGACTTGCAAAAGCGTGACTGAAGCCAGTGATCAGACCGACGTTAGTGCTCATTACAAGTGGAGAAGCAGCCGCTTAAGGACCTCGCAGGATTTACTGGAGCGAATTGATGAGCTTGCTTAATCACATAAAGCTGTATGCAACAAATGAGCACGCCTGCAGTTATGATAATAATAAACAGGCCACCACTTTATTCGTTGATCCTGATGCTGAGATGAATGGTTTAATCTATCGTGAATTAACTGATGTGGGATTTCGACGATCTGGAAAACACTTCTATCGGCCGCATTGTCGAAGCTGCAGCGATTGTATTGCGACTCGCATCCCTGTTGAGCAGATCAACCTGACAAAACGACAAAAACGGATTATTAAAAAAAACAGTGATGTTAAATGCCAGCAAGTCGACTCAATTAATACCGATGAGCATTATCAATTGTTTGAGCAGTACATCGCTAGGCGCCACAGCGATGGGGATATGTATCCTGCCACGCGTGAGCAATACCAAGAGTTTCTAGTCGATGGTAATGACTTCAGCCACTACACCGAATTTAGGCTAAACGACAAACTGATTGCGGTTAATCTTGCCGATAAAATGGTCAATGGGCTCTCCGCTATATACACATTTTTTGACCCTGAGCATGCCCGTCGAAGCTTAGGTAACTTGGCTATTCTAGAATTGATCGATCAAACACGCAGACTTGGCAGTGATTTCCTTTATTTGGGTTACTGGATCAGCAATTGTCAAAAGATGAATTACAAAATAGACTATCGCCCCATGGAGCTTTTGATTAACGGGTCCTGGAAACGACTTCTTTAAAAAATACCTATAAATAAGTAACTTATAAAGTATTTATACAGGCCGTTCGAGCACTGAAATTCCAATAACCATAAGCATTCAATCCCATTTAGGGCTCACTAATAAGTGGTATTTCCTCCTATGGACAGCAACCCTGTGACTGAGGCAAAATGCCCCACAGTTTAAACAGGATAAAACATCACGAAGGTGGCAAAAAAAGCATGGCAAAAGAAGAAAATATTGAGTTTGACGGTGAAGTTATAGACACCCTACCAAACACGACATTCAGGGTGAAACTCGAAAATGGACACACGATTACTGCGCATATTTCAGGAAAAATGCGTAAAAATTATATTCGAATTTTGACGGGGGATAAGGTCAAAGTTGAAATGACACCTTATGACTTATCCAAGGGAAGAATTACCTTTAGGGCTCGGTAGCGCGATGATGACTTAAGTCGCCATAAGCCCCTCGATTGGGGCTCAAATATTGCCTTTAACACACCTTCAAAACCAGAGCATCTTTGCGCACCGTGATTTTTACCGTGCCGCCCTTTTCAGCCAAATCACCGAATAAGACTAATTCAGCCAATGGTTTTTTAACGTATTGCTGAATCACGCGCGCCATTGGTCTAGCTCCCATATGCACATCGTAACCTTTCGCTAAGATCCACTTCCTGGCTTTCGCATCAACGTCCAATACCACTGCCTTATCATCCAGCTGCGTCTGCAACTCAACTAAGAATTTATCGACAACCGTAAGGACAATATCTTCCTCTAAAGGCACAAACTGAATGATGGAATCCAGACGATTTCTAAATTCAGGAGTAAATAGATTATTTAACGCTTCCATTCCGTCGGTGCTGTGATCCTGTTCTGTAAAGCCAATACTTCGACGACTCATAGACCGCGCACCCGCATTGGTTGTCATAATGAGACCCACGTTACGAAAATCAGCTTTGCGGCCATTATTGTCAGTTAAAGTGCCGTGATCCATGACCTGTAACAATAAATTAAACACCTCTGGGTGAGCTTTCTCTATTTCATCAAGCAACACAACGCAATGGGGATTCTTAGTCACAGCATCAGTCAATAAACCTCCTTGGTCATAACCGACGTAACCCGGCGGGGCACCAATCAAGCGCGAGACTGTATGACGTTCCATATATTCTGACATATCAAAACGTAATAGTTCCATACCCATAATCGATGCTAACTGGCTACTGACCTCAGTTTTGCCCACACCTGTTGGGCCAGCAAATAAGAATGAACCAATAGGCTTTTCGGGAGAAGTCAAACCTGCACGCGAAAGCTTAATAGAGCTCGCTAAAGCATCAATGGCGTTGTCTTGACCAAATACCACCTGTTTAAGATTACTGTCTAATTTTGCCAAGGCGGTGCGGTCAGACGAACTGACGTGCTTAGGCGGAATATGGGCAATTTTCGCAACCACTGTTTCAATTTCAGTAACGCCAATCCTTTTCTTACGCTTGGATTGAGGCATCAAGCGCTGATAGGCGCCTGCTTCATCGATCACGTCGATCGCCTTGTCGGGTAGAAAGCGTTCATTAATATAACGGGCACTTAAATCGGCAGCGGCTCTTAAGGCCTTATCGGTATACTGAATATCATGATGTGATTCAAACTGCGTTTTGAGCCCCTTGAGGATCAGATAAGTGTCTTCAGGGCTGGGTTCATTAACATCTATTTTTTGGAAGCGGCGCGATAACGCACGGTCTTTATCAAAAATGGCTCTATATTCTTGAAATGTCGTCGAACCAAGGCATCTCAACTCACCCGAGCTCAACAATGGCTTTAAGAGGTTAGAGGCATCCATAACACCGCCAGAAGCAGCGCCTGCGCCAATAATGGTGTGAATTTCATCAATGAATAACACCGAATCTTCACGCTTTTTAAGCTCTCCCAACAAGGCCTTAAAACGCTTCTCAAAATCACCACGATACTTGGTTCCGGCCAGCAAGGCGCCCAAATCCAAGGAATAAACAACACTATCAGCCAGCACCTCAGGCACATCTTCATCGATAATACGCTTGGCTAGACCTTCAGCGATGGCGGTTTTACCCACGCCTGCCTCGCCCACCAGCAAAGGGTTATTTTTTCGACGCCTTGAAAGAATCTGTACCACCCGCTCGACTTCGCTAGCACGACCAATAAGGGGATCAATGCGACCGAGCTCAGCCTCTTTATTTAAGTTAACGGCATAAGCGTCAAGGGGATTTTGAGAAGCGCCTTCATCGGGGCTAGACTCTTCAGGACTTTGCTGCTGATTCGGCTCACTACTGGTGTCATTTTGGCCGGCAATCTTAGAAATGCCATGGCTGATATAATTGACGATATCAATACGAGCTATGCTTTGCTCTTTCAATAAATAAACCGCTTGGCTCTCTTGCTCACTGAAAATAGCAACCAAAACGTTAGCCCCACTGACTTCTTTTTTTCCCGATGACTGGACATGGAAGACGGCACGCTGCAGGACACGCTGAAAGCCCAATGTTGGCTGAGTATCGCGCTCTTGATCGGTTTCGGCAAGCAAGGGAGTGGTAGAATTGATAAACTCAACAAGCGATTTGTTAAGCCGCTGGACCTCGACACCACAGGCAGTCAAAACATCACTGGCGTCGTGGTTATCGAGCATAGCGAGCAATAAATGCTCCACCGTCATAAATTCATGCCGCTTATTACGGGCAATTTTGAAAGCACTGTTAAGCGTTTCTTCAAGCTCTTTATTGAGCATGGTTAATCCTCAGACATCAAAAACTGTTAAAATCAATCTTCTTCAACTGACTCGATTTCACACAGTAATGGATGCTGGCTTTCGCGTGCATATTGATTAACTTGCGCAGCCTTTGTCTCAGCGATATCTCGAGTATAAGAACCGCATACAGCTTTGCCCATAGTATGGACGGTTAACATGACGCGTGTTGCTGCTTCTCGATCTTTGTTGAAAAAAGTTTCCAACACTTCGACCACAAATTCCATCGGTGTGAAATCATCATTAAGCATGACCACATTGTACAATGAAGGAACTTCTAGCTTGGGCTCTTCAGGCGCAAGCAAGACGTCTTCATCATGATCAATGTCCGTTTGGTCAGTGCTCATAGATAAGGGTAGCTGAAATTTTGAATTTTGAGAGTCTTTCATGTTTTTTTTACCAGAAATATCCAAATACATCCCACATCATACCTTTTTCTGAACCCAATTGCTTGAGGGTTTTTACTTGACTAATAGCGTCACACGCGTTAAAAAGGGGTTATACATTAAATTGCAAAAAAGCTAAGTTACTGAATATAATAAAAATAAGTGTAATCCATCCTCGTGATGACTTCAATAGGCTTTCAATTTAAGGGTGATCTTATGCAAACCGGCGTGGTCAAGTGGTTTAACAACGCAAAAGGCTATGGCTTTATTCTGTCTGACGAAGGGCATGTTGATATTTTTGCCCACTATTCAGCCATTGAGATGGAAGGTTATCGAACCCTCAAAGCCGGTCAATGCGTCTCCTTTGAATCGGTTGAAGGAGCAAAGGGCCTGCATGCTTCGAACATAACATTACTGGAATCTGTGCAAGTCCCTACCGCTCAATTTAACGACGATAAGCATCCAGCGGAACCAACTAAGCAAACTGGTCTTAGTGAAAGCATCGAAATTACTGAATGAGTATTTTAATGCAAAAAAAAACCGGCTTAAGCCGGTTTTTTTTTGCATTAAAATACTCATTCAGTAATTTCGAT
>PBSZ01000042.1 GCA_002726445.1 Cellvibrionales bacterium
ATTCTATTTTAATCAATCTTTGTATCTTGCTATGATGATTAGGGAATAGATCGGTCAAAATGAAAGATTGAGTCATTTAAAACGGTGAGTTAAAGACCTGTCTCGCGTAGACTGTATACTCGAAGAAAACGAATCGATGCTAATTAGTCAAAGGTGGTGTTTGAAGTGGATTTAGCAACATTAGTTGGAATTGTCGGAGCTTTTTTAATTATTGGCGTTGCGATGTCGCTCAGTGGCGGCCTAGGTATTTATTTTGATATCCCGGCGATAATGATCGTCGTCGTTGGAACAATATTTGTGGTGTTAATGAAATTTAGCTTACCTCAGTTTTTAAGTTGTTTTCGTGTTGCCGGGAAGGCATTTATTGATAAGCCAATCGATCCTGTGGAATTGATAGATGAAGTGGTTGAACTGGCTGATGTCGCGCGTAAAAATGGCCTGCTGGCGCTGGAAAATAAAGAGCTAAGTCATCCTTTTTTACGTCAGGGTATTGAGCTTTTGGTTGACGGTCACGATGCTGACATTGTGAGAAATCTGTTACTTAAAGATTTGCATGAAACCACTAAGCGGCATGAGATCGGTTCAGCAATTTGGCAAAAGATTGGTGACACGGCTCCCGCTATGGGCATGGTCGGCACCTTAATTGGTTTAGTGGCAATGCTGGCTAATATGTCCGACCCCTCATCAATTGGCCCGGCCATGGCGATCGCATTACTGACGACGCTCTATGGTGCAATGATTGCGCATATGATTGCCTTACCGATTGCTGACAAGGTGACTTTACGAAAAAATGAAGAGGGCCGAATAAAGCATATGATTATTGACGCTCTGATGGGTATTCAAGCCGGTCAGAATCCGCGAATAATCGATTCGATGCTACGTAATTATCTTCCTGCCAATAAACGTGAGTTGGCAGTTTAGTCAATGCTCAGATTTTGACTGAGGCACATAAAAAATGTCATTAGATAAAGAAGAATGCGAGTGCCCCCCCGAGGGCTTACCGGCTTATATGAGCACCTTTGCCGATTTAATGGCACTATTGATGTGTTTCTTTGTGTTATTGCTTTCTTTTGCCGAGATGGATGCGATCAAATTTAAACGTTTAGCGGGCTCAATGCGCATGGCCTTTGGTGTTCAACGCGTGGTAGAAGCTGATCAGATTCCTTTAGGTACTAGTATTATTGCTCAAGAGTTTAGCCCAGGCCGTACCGAGCCAACGGTAATCAATACGGTGACGCAACAAAGTATTGATCAGGCATTAAAAAATTTACCGGTCGACTCTACGTCGTCAAGTGATTCTGCTGAGCTTGATAACACCGATGCGCTACGTCAAAAACTTGAGACATTGGTCTCACAAACCCGAGAGGATGCCGTTGAGTTAGCGAATGCCTTGTCAGAACAAATCGCGAAAGGTGAAGTAGAAATAGAAACGCAGGGTCGAGAGATTACCGTCAGGATTAAGGAGCAGGGGTCTTTTGCCTCGGGCTCTGCGAGTTTACAGCCTGGATTCAATCAAGTGCTCTATGATGTGCGCGACGTATTGATCGATAAGCCAGGAAATATTCATGTTCAAGGCCACTCAGATGATGTCGCGATTTCAACCGCTCGTTTTCGTTCAAATTGGGAGCTCTCCAGTGCTCGCGCTGTGAGTGTGGCGCATGCGCTGTTGAGTGAGGGCGTGCTTGATTCGCGACGATTTGTTGTCAGTGGTTTCGCCGACAATAATCCCTTAGAGGCAAATATTGATCCAGACTCGCGAGCGGCCAATCGGCGTGTTGAAATTGTGATTCGGCAAGATATTACCACTGAATTGCAGGCGCAACTTAACCGGTTAAAAGCAAAAGACCCTGAACGCTATCAAGATGTTGATCGTGAAGCTGTCCAGCGATTTAATATTCGGCCGGATGAGGTTTTTTAATGGCCTGCTAAAAAGTGCGCGGCCATAGCATCGAGCAATAAAAATAATAACCCGTTAGCATCATTAAATGCTTGCTCATTACTGAGAATTTGTTGTTCATTTTGTACGTATTGGCCGCCTTCTAAAAGTTCCTTTTGGCAGGCTTGAGCGACTCTTGTCGCGGTTGCACGATCAAACTCTAAATGAAACTGAAGCGCAAGGGTATGCTCACCAATAATAAAGGCTTGGTTATCGCAAGCTTTCGAGCCAATGATTGCTGTCGCTTGAGACGGAATGTCGAAGCGATCGCCATGCCAATGCAGAGGTGTGAATTGCTGCGGGAATATGCCGCTTGACCAGTGTCGATGGGCTCTTTCTTGTTCATGCGATAAGTGATAGTCAACCTCAAACCAACCAATTTCTCGGTGCGGGTTTGCTGTGATGTTAGCTGCTAGCGAGGCGGCAATCAATTGCGCGCCTAAGCAAATTCCAATCACATAACGCTTGGCATTAATAGCCGCTCGAATAAGATTCATTTCACCTTGCATCCATGCCAATTGGTCATTGACGCTCATCGGTCCGCCCATGATAATTAAGCAATCAAAACTGTTAATCGATGGCAGTTCTAGGGTTTGACTGACATCAATGCAGCGAAGTTGATGGTCATTGCTTGTCGCCCATGTACGAATCACAGCCGGCCCTTCGAAAGGAACATGTTGAAGTATCAGTATATTCATGGCTAGTTTGAATCACCTGTTCTAATATGAGCTTAACAGCGCTCAATTGACAAAAGAAAAAATAGCTATGCTATGGCTTCATTAACGGTATGCTAACTGTTGTACAAGTGATAATAATCGAATCAAGGCTAAGAGCCGTATAATTAAATAGATACCATTAATGTTAAATTTTCTATTAAAGTGTAGCGGTAACTAGCCTGATGGGTAAAGGCTTGTACCATCAATGAAAGTAAAAATGCGGCTAGCGCGGTCGATCAAGGATGCTATTGTGGACGACGATAATTTATTCAGCCAACAACTTGACGGTGTGAAACCCCTCAAGCCAGTTGATCGTGCCAGGTTGAAAAAACCGACCAGTTCTGCTTCAAAGGCTTATCAGCGTCAAGCTGCTGCTGGCGATCATCAATCAGATATTGACAATAATCCGATCGTATCGGTTTCTGATGATTATGTTGATATGGTCAAGCCATTAGATATTTTGAGTTTTAAGCGGGCTGGTATTCAAGATGGTGTATTTAAAAAGTTTCGCCTTGGTAAATACAGTATTGATGGCCGTTTAGACTTACATCGACGAACGGTAGTTGAAGCGCGGCAAGAAGTGTTTAGTTTTATTAGCGAGGCCACCGCTTGCGACGCCCGCTGTTTGTTAATCTTGCACGGTAAAGGTGAACGAAATATTAATCAGCAGGCTAAGTTGAAAAGTTATGCTGCGAAATGGTTAAAAGAGATTCCGCAAGTAATGGCCTACCATAGCGCTCAAAAACACCACGGTGGTACCGGTGCTTTATACGTCCTGCTTAAAAAAAGTGAACGCTTAAAAGAAAAAAATCGCGAGCGTCTAGGCCGTAGCTAGTAAAGGTTAAAATTGATTTTTTGTAGGATAAATACTGAATGCAAATTGTTATTCCGTTCCAATCGCCAGAGTTAGAATCACAAATTCAGCAATTGAGTCCATCGATTGAGCTGATTGTGCTACCACCGAATGAAGCGATTCCAGCCACCGTTAATCCCGAGGTATTACTCACCTTGGGGGTTGAAGAAAATCAACAGTTAGCGGCTTTTTTGAGTGCTAAAAGCAATGATAGCTCAGCACTGAAGTGGTTGCATGTATTGGGTACGGGGGTGGATTACTTCCCGTTTGATTTGGTCGGCGATCGATTATTAACTTGTTCTCGAGGTGCCCACTCTTTGCCAATCGCTGAATGGGTGATGGCCATGATACTGACGGCCGATAAAAATCTGCCCGCTGCTTGGGTCTCGCAGCCACCTGAGCAATGGCACAGCGCTGAATTGGCGCAAACTAGCGGCAAGACTTTGGCGTTACTGGGGTTTGGTTCTATCGGGCGCTTGGTGGCGGAGAGAGCACTGGCCTTTGGCATGCAAGTAAAAGTTCTTGCTCGGCGACCTCGCAGTGAATGGCCTAAAGGCATTAAGGCAGTAAGTGACTTGCGGGCGCTTTTGTCAGACGCCGATCACATAGTGCTAGCTGCACCCGCTACAGCAGCTACGCATCATATTATTAATCAGGCGTCGCTAGCTAACTGCCAGCAAGGCGCTCACCTGATTAATGTGGCTCGAGGCTCACTTATTGATCAGCCGGCTTTACGAGAAGCTTTAGATAACGGTCAGCTTGGGTTGGCCTCGCTCGACGTGGTTGACCCCGAACCTCTACCCGCCGAGCATTGGTTATATCAGCATGAATCGGTGCGTTTGTCGCCACATATCTCATGGAGCGCGCCGCAAATATTGCAGCGTCTAGCTCTGCCGTTTGTTGAAAATATCCGCGCCTACCTCGATGGCCGACCGCTGCAAGGTTTGGTTGATCTAGAACAACGCTATTAGTTCGAAATTCTTTCTATTGGTTTTTATATCTGTGGTTAGTTTGTCATTAGTAGACGGTGATACCATGCTTTAATAATAACTTAGGTAGCACACTATCAAGTCGGTTTAGATCTTCACTTTTCAGTTCTAGAAAAGCCAGCTGCTGTTTTTTATAGTGGTCGATTCGCAGAAGTTTTTGACTGATTGATGCGGCTTCCTCATGCAGCGGCCAGCACTCAATATGTAAGTTAGCGTGTGGTAGATAAAAGTCGCAATAGCCCATCGTCTGGTCAGCTAAGGGCCAGCGGTAGGCATGAACAACACTCATTAGGTAAAGCCAGTTGCAGACTTGCTGGTGCTCCTGATTAGTCGTAGGGTGACCATCGCGGCCAGCCAAATTTATTTTTTTTGAAAAATTTAAGGCGGTTTGTTGTTCATGATTTGATGATTTATCTTTGGTATTTACTGATGTGTCGGTTGACTGTTCGCTACCGCTCAATTGTTCTAGGGCGTATTCTAAGCCCGGTTGATTCAGTATATCTCTAGGCCAGACCGTATAAGGCACGCCTGACTCGGGATGTTCTTTTTCGATGCCGCCTAAATCTTTACCTAAGGGTGTTATTGTCCAACCCTTATGAAAGCGGCTCTGCCAGCCCAACTCCGCGAGTAGTGCATTGAAGCGATGACTGCCAATATCGAAACGTTTGCCCAAGGCTTCGACATTGAGCGGGATCTCGAGTAACTCCTGAAAAATAGCGTGTTCAATAATACTTTTTGGCCAGCCAATATACTCACCAAATTTTTGGCTTTGAATGTACTCGCCGCCTTCAAATTCGCCTTTGCCGGTTAGCCGCCAATTTTTGTCTATTTTTTCTATCCATGATTTTTCAGTGAGGAAGTTAAATAACGATTGGCTAGGGATATCGAAGTGCTTAGCCAACGCAGTGGTTGACATAACATTGTAATTGGATTTTCTTGACCGTGTCATAATGCAACCTAGAGGTTAAATGGCCTGATGACGACTAAGATAACAATCGCAAATAATGCAATCACTGGCGCTTCATTAAACCAGCGGTAAAAACTGTGGCTATGAGGCTGCTCGCCAGACGCAAAGCGTCGAATATAACGCCCGCACTGAATGTGATAGGCCAGCAGGCAAGCGACGAAAGCCAGCTTGGCCCAAAACCACGGTTGTGCAAGGTAATAGTCGAGATTATAACTGGCGAGCCAAACGCCAAAACCGATGGCCAAATACGAAAAAGGCGTAATGAAACGGTAGAGTTTTTGCTCCATAACTAATAGCTGCGCCCTGACATTGTCCTCCGTCGACATAGCATGATAAACAAACAGCCGAGGTAGATAAAAAATGCCAGCAAACCAGCAGACAACAAAAATAATATGCAAGGCTTTGATCCACAGCATGGCTTAATTTCTCAAAGATAGTCTAAATGTGTACAGATGGTGGTTTTTCATCAGCGTAATTGCCGTTTGTGTTGCTCGATTATGGTATTAGATAGCATCTTGTCACGGTAATGCAAAGAATGCACTTTTGTTTTGCTCTCCGGACTTTTATTATTCCTTATCAGAAAGGTTATGATGATACTCGCTTGACCATAATTGTTTAATATTTATACATATTGACGCGGAATATGGCTTAGTATGATAGGACTTTAGGTACAGGCCTCAATAAAAGGATAAAACAGTGAATACGACAGACCCAACCATTCGTGTTGGTGTGATTGGCGCCACAGGTTATACCGGCTCAGAATTACTGCGATTATTATTGGCGCATCCGCAGGTTGCGTTAACCCGTGTGACGTCTCGCAGTGAGGCCGGCACTCGATTAGCCGATTACTGGCCCAATTTGCGCGGTCACTGTGAATTGGCATTTACCGTGCCAGAAGCCAAGGATTTAGCTGGGGCTTGTGAAGTGGTGTTCTTTGCCACCCCGCATGCAGTGGCGATGAATATGATGTCAGAATTAATCGAACTTGGCGTTAAAGTGATTGATTTATCTGCTGATTTTCGATTAAAGGACGTGGCGCAATGGGAACATTGGTACGGCGTTAAGCATGCTTGCCCCGAATTAATAGCCTCAGCGGTTTATGCTTTGCCAGAAACGCATCGTGAACACATTCGAGGTGCTCAGTTACTGGCTTGTCCCGGCTGTTACCCCACTTCGGTTCAGTTAGGTTTTTTGCCGTTGCTAGAGGAGGGCTTAATTGAAACCGATTCTCTAATCGCGAATTCAGCCTCGGGTGTGAGTGGTGCCGGCAAGCAAGCCAAAGTTGCTAATCTCTTTACTGAGGTCAGCGAAAATTTCAAAGCCTATGGAGTGGCGGGACACCGACATTTGCCTGAAATTGAACAAGGGCTTAATGACATGGCTGGCGAGCCAGTGACACTGACCTTTGTGCCGCATTTACTTCCGATGATCCGAGGTATTCATTCGACTTTATATTGTAAGCCCAAAGATTTCTCAAAGGACTTTCAAGCGCTCTTCGAGCAGCGCTTTAGTGATGAGCCTTTTGTCGATATATTGCCTGCCGGTCAATATCCAGAAACCCGGAGCGTTAAGGGAACTAACCTCTGTCAGATCAGTGTTCAACCCATCGCTTCGTCCTCATTGCTGGCTATTTTAGTGGTCGAAGATAACCTCGTTAAAGGTGCAGCGGGTCAGGCGGTTCAAATTATGAATATTGTGTTTGACTGGCCTGAAACGACCGGCTTGACGAATATTGCCTTTCTGCCCTAAAGGAAATGATGAAAATAGGCCAAAGTTTTGTCCTTCGATTGACGGCATACAACACCTTTCGAGCGATTTTACTGATTGCGCTCATGCTGTTGATGATTGCTGTCGGTTTCTATTTGAGTTATCGCAGTGGTTTGGCTGAAAGTCATCGCTTGGTGGCCGAAAATGCCTCACTTAATAATACTGTGGGCCAGTTTCAGGCTGAACTCGCACAGGCCAGACAGCGGGCAGTTAGGGCCGATAAAGCGGCAGAAATTGCCCGATTGGCCAATGAAGAGGTTCGCCTGTCGCTACTCACTTATGGGCAGGAGATTGCAGATTTAGAGGCTGATATTGCCTTTTATCGAGGGTTGATGGCGCCCGATGAGTTGGCTGTCGGTCTAGCGATTCACGATTTTTACTTGAGTTATGAAGAAGATACTGACTTCTATCATTACACCGCTATTATGACTCAGTCGGCCAACAAGCACTCGGTGCTTAAAGGTTCGGTAATGATGGAATTGTTAGTTCAAGGGCCTAATGGCATTGAGCATATTGCTTTTTCAGATTTACCGGGTGTCACTGACTCAATGCCGACTCGATTGCGGTTTCGTTTTTTTCAACGTATGCAAGGACAATTCAAATTGCCGCAAGAACTTCAGCCTGTTAGCATTGTCCTCAGCGCTGAAACGAGCAGTAAAAAACCACAAAAAGTTTCGCGAAGTTTTCAATGGCAGGCACTGCTAGGAGCGAATTGATGTTTAGTAATAAAGCTAAGGGTACAATAATAAGTGCAGACAATACGACCTTGATCGCCAAGGGCACTGAGATGAGTGGTGAAATAAAGTTTTCGGGTTGTCTTGAAATTGAAGGCACGGTGGTCGGCAATATCATTGCTGAACCCAGTTGTGAGACCTCGCAAGTTAGGATTCAGAACAGCGGCCAAGTAAAAGGCGATGTTTGCGCACCAGTGATCATCGTTAACGGCCAGATAGAAGGAAATGTGTATTCATCAAAACGGGTTGAATTAGCCGCAAAAGCGCTAGTTTGTGGCGATGTCCATTACCAAATGATGGAAATGGTTAAAGGCGCTCAAATTAACGGGGGCTTAATGTATACTGAAAATTCAAGCCAAAAGCGCTTAGAGACACCTGAACCAACAAGCCAAGCGGTTGATTCAAATGATATTTTAGGTCAATATGTCGATTCGGGCCTGAATGGCTAAAAGGCCGCTATTCGCTTATGATATAATCAATTCATGGTTTCTCAAAGCTTTTGAATATTAGTTTCTAGATTGTGAGAGTTCGCTTAAGCCCTCTCAAAACTCCGTATAAAGGAATCGCATGAGTACCAATACCGCTCATCAAGCATCAACACTAATCTTTACCGAGCGAGCTGCCATTAAAGTCAAAAGTTTGATTGATGAAGAAGATAATGATGCTTTGAAGCTTCGGGTATTTGTTACCGGAGGTGGCTGCGCGGGCTTTCAATATGGCTTTACCTTTGATGAATTAGTCGCCGATGATGATGCAGTAATCGAAAATGCCGGCGTTAGTCTCGTGGTTGATTCGATGAGCTACCAATATTTAGTCGGCGGCAGTGTCGATTATACCGAAGGGCTTGAGGGGTCTCGATTCATTGTCGAC
>PBSZ01000043.1 GCA_002726445.1 Cellvibrionales bacterium
CGGCCGTTAGGTGTTAGTTGCGAAATATCGATCACGTCAGGGCCAATGGTCCCTTGGTGGATGGGTAGCTCGAGGGTTGGGCCACCATCAATGATAAGTGTTGCTTTTGAATCTGACTTGTCGGGCATCGTTGAGTCCTGTTCTTTGAATGAGATTCTTAGTGTCAATGCATGTGCTTTTATGCATTAGAGGTCCATAATTTTTAATTTTACCTTTTTTTGTAATAAATTGGCAGTCGTAGTTGGCCTTTTTTGTCGGTTTGATTAGCTTGATTGCGTATTAAGGATCGTTAAATAATACGTTAAGCTAATTGAAAAAAACGACTGCTTGATAAGACCCTTTGAGCTTACAGTCGATAAATGCGTTATGTATTGTCGACATTATCACTTGATTTAAGCGGCTAACTATAGAGGGCTCGACTTTTTTGTCAATACAGATGATTTAAATGCATCAGCTCTACCCATGAGCGGATGCAACTGCCACCGGCTTTATATGCTATCGAAATTAACTATTCAGTGCATAAATATTGTATGAAGCGGACTTTTATTGTTTCCAAGTAACTAGCTGTCTATAATCTCGCGGGTTTTTGCTGGGTCTTTACGGTTTTCCTCCATCATTCCCTGTTTAAGCTTTGGCGCATGGGCTGATGAAGAAGCCGCGCGGCCTCTAAATGCGAAGTGATCTCAATAGCTGCGAAGTGGCTTGTTATTGCTCGAAAATAACGGTTTTTTTATCCCAAGAATGAATCTCTTATTGCAAAATAAGCGTAAGATTTAATGATATGATGCGCAAGCATTTATTTACTCAAAATCGAATTTGAGTTTTCTAAATTTTAATCAATAAGATGCTGCGAATCTGACAAGTTGCAGTGATTGGAGTTAAGGCAGTATGGCAAATATTAGAACGCTTACCTATGATGGTGTAATTGTTGGTGGCGGCGGTGCTGGCATGAGGGCTGCGCTTCAATTGGCACAGTCTGGCTACAAAACAGCCGTTATTTCCAAGGTTTTTCCTACCCGTTCTCATACTGTTTCGGCCCAAGGCGGCATCACCTGCTCCATTGCCAGTGCCGATCCCGATGATGATTGGCGGTGGCATATGTATGACACCGTTAAAGGATCTGATTATATCAGTGACCAAGACGCTGTTGAATATATGTGCAGCGTCGGCCCTGAGGCGATTTTCGAGCTGGAGCATTTAGGTTTACCTTTTAGCCGAACTGAATCGGGTCGAATTTATCAGCGACCGTTTGGCGGTCAATCGAAGGATTTTGGTGCCGGCGGACAGGCTGCGAGAACGTGTGCCGCAGCCGATAGAACCGGTCATGCCTTGCTCCACACCTTGTACCAAGCCAATATTAAGAACAACACTGTATTTTTGAATGAATGGTATGCCACCGACTTGGTGAAAAACCAAGATGGCGTTGTGGTCGGTGTCATTGCGATTTGCATCGAGACCGGTGAAACGGTTTACGTGAAGTCCAAAGCCACCGTTTTTGCGACGGGTGGTGCGGGTCGGATTTATGCATCAACCACCAACGCACATATTAATACGGGCGATGGTGTCGGTATGGCCATTCGTGCGGATGTACCCATGCAAGATATGGAGATGTGGCAGTTTCATCCGACGGGCATTTATGGTGCTGGGACTTTGGTGACGGAGGGTTGTCGCGGTGAAGGCGGTTATCTGATTAACAAAGATGGCGAGCGTTTTATGGAGCGCTATGCACCGAATGCCAAAGACCTTGCTGGTCGAGATGTGGTTGCTCGCTCGATGGTGATGGAAATTCTCGAAGGTCGTGGCTGTGGCCCCGATGGTGACCATGTGTTTTTAAAACTCGATCATCTAGGCCAAGACGTTTTGCACAGCCGCTTGCCGGGTATTTGTGAATTGTCTGAGACCTTTGCTCACGTTGATCCCGTATACGCTCCCGTCCCTGTGGTGCCCACCTGCCATTACATGATGGGTGGTATCCCCACTAATGTTCACGGACAGGCGCTGACGCAAAATGCTGCCGGTGAAGACGTCGTGGTTGAGGGCTTATATGCCTGCGGCGAAATTGCCTGTGTTTCTGTCCATGGCGCGAATCGACTAGGTGGTAACTCTCTGTTAGATCTAGTCGTCTTTGGCCGCGCTTCGGGCTTATTCATTGAAAAAGCGCTAGGCGACGGCATTGAACAGCGCGATGCCAGTGAAACTGATATTGAGCGAGGGCTAGATAGGGTTATCCGACTGAATGAGAATAAAGGCAATGGTGAAAGCGTTCCTGCCTTGAGAAAAGAATTGCAAAATATTATGCAGCTGTACTTCGGCGTGTTCCGTACCGGTGACAAAATGGATGAAGGCGTCAAGCAGTTGGACGACCTGCGGGGCCGGATTATGGAGGCGACTCTGGTTGATAAAAGTGATGCCTTTAATACCGCGCGTATTGAGTCACTGGAGTTGCATAATTTATTTGAAGTCGCTGAAGCGACCGCTATTTCCGCCAATGTTCGTAAAGAAAGCCGTGGTGCGCATGCGCGAGATGATTTTCAAGAGCGAGATGATGAAAATTGGCTGTGTCATTCGATGTATTACGCCAAGGACAAGCGAGTTGGTAAGCGAGGGGTTAATTTCAAACCGCTCACGGTTGATACCTTTGAGCCAAAGGCGAGAGTCTATTAATCGTAACTTTTTGTGGCTGTTTAGCTGGAGTTGGATTTTTAATTGAAAGCTTTTTATATCGCTAACGCCGGATTGAATTATGTCTCGGTCAAGCACTGAAGGAAGAAAGTATTATGTTACAGGTAAGCATTTATCGATACGATCCAGCGCAAGACTCTGAACCGTATATGAAGGAATATCAAGTCGATACTCACGGCAAAGATATGATGGTGCTTGATGTGCTGGAGTTGCTCAAGGCTGAAGATCCGTCCTTGGCTTATCGCCGTTCTTGTCGCGAGGGTGTTTGTGGTTCTGACGGTATGAACATGAACGGAAAAAATGGTTTGGCGTGTATTAAGCCTCTATCTGAAGTCGTCAAAAAGAACAAGTTAGAGTTACGCCCGCTTCCTGGCTTACCCGTTATTCGCGATTTGGTTATCGATATGAGCCAATTCTATGCGCAATATGAAAAGGTTAAACCTTACTTGCAGGGCGATATACCGGAGACTGGCATTGAGCGAAAACAAACGCCAGAGGAGCGAGAAAAGCTTGACGGTTTGTATGAGTGTATTCTATGTGCCTGCTGTTCAACCAGTTGCCCTTCTTTTTGGTGGAATCCTGATAAGTTCATCGGTCCCGCTGGCCTGCTTCAGGCTTACCGATTCTTAGCCGACAGTCGAGACAATGAGGCTGAATCGAGGTTAGAAAGCCTGTCTGATCCTTTCAGTGTTTTTCGCTGCCACGGTATTCAGAATTGCGTTTCAGTGTGCCCAAAAGGCTTAAATCCGACTAAGGCGATTGGTCATATTCGCTCCATGCTACTGGGTATTTAGCCCCACGCAACGGCCATTTGTGTTGAGGCAAATGGACCAGTTGATGGTACTTTTTGCCATTTATCGCTGGCTTTTGACGTGACTATTGGCTCACATCGGTTGCTTGGTCAACTTTGCCGTTATTTTCTGCGAAGAATTAGCAATTTTCTTCCTTGTCCCCTGCGTGATTCACGATACACTTATACATAGAATTTCCAATCTATATTTGAGTAGCCACAATGTCGGAGTCTCCACAGCAGCAGCATCCAATGGATCATTGGTTGCGATCGTCTTACATATCCGGAGGCAATGCCGATTATGTCGAAGCGATGTACGAGACCTATCTCGAATCCCCTAATTCAGTCGATCAAGATTGGCGCGATTGCTTTGATAAATTGCCACGAGTTAACGGCAATATCCGCCCCGATGTTCCTCACGGGACGATAAGAGCTCATTTTCTTGAACTGGCTCGCCAAAAACGCGGTGCGGTCAGAGCCACGGTTGCAGACAGCCTAGCGACTGAGCACGAGCGAAAACAAATTCGGGTACTGCAACTTATTAGTGCCTATCGGCAGCGAGGCCATCAAAAAGCCAATATCGATCCGTTGGGGCTTTTGCATCGAGAACCTGTGCCTGATCTTGATCCCGCCTACCATCAATTAAGCCCCGCTGATTTTGATACCGAATTTCAAACCGGTGTTTTTTATATCGGTAAAGATCAGGCTAGCTTGGGTGAGATTATTGATGCTTTAGAGCAAACGTATTGTGGCTCTATTGGTGCTGAAATCATGCATATTGTCGATACTGAGCAGCGTCAATGGATCCAGAAGCGAATGGACGGTGTGCGTTCGTCCCCTGAATTTAATCTCGATACTAAGCGTCATCTGCTAGAGCGGTTAACCGCTGCCGAAGGCTTAGAGAAATATCTAGGCTCACGTTACCCAGGGACGAAAAGATTTGGTCTTGAAGGCGGTGAAAGCTTAATTCCGATGTTAGATGAGCTGGTTCAGCGCTCCGGTTCTTATGCTGCGAAAGAAATAGTTATTGGCATGGCCCATCGCGGTCGGCTGAATGTCTTGATCAACACGCTGGGTAAGCAACCTTCAGAATTATTTGATGAATTTGAAGGCAAGGCTATCTTTAACTCCTCTGGTGATGTGAAGTACCACCAAGGATTCTCATCAAATGTGATGACGGCTGGTGGCGAATTGCATTTGGCATTGGCATTTAATCCCTCGCATCTTGAAGTGGTTTCCCCCGTGGTTGAGGGTTCGGTTCGCGCTCGACAAGATCGTCGAAAAAATATTGAACGTGATCAGGTTATTCCTATTATTATGCATGGCGATGCGGCTTTTGCTGGGCAAGGCGTAGTCATGGAAACGTTTCAGATGTCACAGACTCGGGCCTATAAAACCGGCGGTTCGGTTCATATCGTCATCAATAATCAAGTGGGTTTTACTACCTCGCATATTGAAGATGCCCGATCCACTGAATACTGCACAGATTGCGCTAAGATGGTGCAGGCGCCTATCTTTCATGTTAACGGCGATGATCCCGAGGCTGTTTTGTTTGTCACACAGATGGCGTTAGATTTCCGTCAACAGTTCAAACGCGATGTCGTCATTGATTTGCTTTGTTATCGACGCCGCGGCCATAACGAGGCCGATGAACCTTCAGGCACGCAACCCTTAATGTATAACGCAATTAAGGCCCAGCCGACTACGCGTGAAATTTATGCAAGAAAATTGGTTGAAGAAGGGATTATTAGTTTGTCAGAAGTACGACAAATGGAAGACGATTATCGCGAAGCGCTAGAGGCTGGCGATCATGTGGTAAAAAGCCTGGTAAAAAAGCCAAATGAAGAATTATTTGTTGATTGGACACCTTATTTGGCACACGACTGGGAAGTGCGTGGTGACACTCGCTATCCACTTGAAAAACTTCAGCAGTTAGCCCAATCGGTCTCACAAGTGCCAGAAGGGTTTGCACTGCAACGACAAGTCTCAAAGATTATTGAAGATCGTATCAAAATGGGCGCTGGCGCTATGCCGGGTAATTGGGGTTTCGGTGAAACACTGGCTTACGCTACCTTACTCGAGCAAGGCTACCCTGTCAGAATAACAGGACAAGACGTCGGTAGAGGGACGTTTTCTCATCGTCATGCTGTATTGCATGACCAGCAGACAGCAGAAACCTATGTGCCTCTGGGCGCTATGCCAGAAAGCCAGTCTGAATTTGAAATTTATGATTCTCTTTTGTCTGAAATGGCGGTGTTGGGTTTTGAGTACGGCTATGCGACCACCAGTCCAACCGGTCTGGTAATTTGGGAAGCCCAGTTCGGTGATTTTGCCAACGGCGCGCAAGTAGTGATTGACCAATTTATTGCCAGTGGTGAGCATAAATGGGGGCGTTTATGTGGTTTGACCATGTTATTGCCGCATGGCTATGAGGGACAGGGTCCTGAACATTCGTCAGCAAGGCTAGAGCGTTATTTACAAATGTGTGCAGAGCATAATATTCAAGTTTGTACCCCGACCAGCTCTTCTCAAATTTTTCACTTACTGCGCCGACAGGCCATTCGTCCACTGCGACGACCGTTGATTATTATGTCGCCTAAAAGTTTATTACGTCACAAACAAGCGGCGTCAAGTTTAGAAGATTTTGCAGACGGTCAATTTCATAACGTCATTGCTGAAATCGACGAGATTGATTCGCGCAATGTTAAGCGGCTAGTTATTTGCAGCGGTAAAGTTTACTTTGATTTATTAGAAGCGCGGCGCGAGCATCAACTCGACCACATTGCGATTATTCGATTAGAGCAGTTGTATCCATTTCCAGATGCAGAAATGTTTGCCGCTATTGCAGACTATAGCCGCCTTGAAAGCGTGGTTTGGTGTCAAGAAGAACCTAAGAACCAGGGTGCATGGTATACTAGCCAGCACCGCTTACGCCGTGTTTTGGATCTCATCAATAAAGATTTACCGCTGAGTTTTGCGGGTCGTCAGTCATCTGCTTCACCGGCGGCAGGCTATATGGCTTTGCATTTACAGCAACAGAAACGATTGGTCTCGATTGCATTAGAATTACCCTTAGAGTAAAGATTTTAGCTTGGCCGAAAGCCTATTAATTAAGCATTTATGTGAAGAGCATTACCTTATGACTATTGAGATTAAAGCCCCCTCATTTCCTGAGTCAGTGACCGATGGAACTATTGCTACTTGGTATAAGAAGCCCGGTGAAGCTTGCCTAAGGGATGAGTTGATTGCTGATATAGAGACCGATAAAGTCGTCATTGAAATTAATGCTCCCGCGCAAGGTGCGTTAGCAGATATATTAAAACCAGAGGGCGAAACGGTGATCAGCGATGAGTTGATTGCACATTTTGAGGCGGGAGAAATAGCAGAATCACCCGCGCCAGCAGTGGGTATTAATGAGCTAGAAGCTGAGGTGAATGTCGATAGTGCCGAACTTATTATCAGTCCTGCAGCGAAAAAAATGATGGCTGAAAATCAGGTTGAAAATGACGAGGTTACGGGTACTGGAAAAGCCGGCAGGGTGACCAAGGAAGACGTGCAAGCCGTTATTGAACAACGAAGGACATCAAGCGCACAGGCAGTTAAAGACACGCCATCGGCGGCAACTGCAATCGCTGCTGAAACGTTTTCCGGTGATCGAACTGAACGACGAGTGCCTATGACCCGTTTACGGGCAAGGGTAGCTGAACGCTTGTTGAATGCCACTCAAACCACGGCGATGTTGACCACTTTTAATGAAGTCAATATGCAGCCTGTGATGGAGTTAAGAGCTAAATATAAAGCGCAGTTTGAGAAAACGCATAACGGCACCCGTTTAGGTTTTATGTCATTTTTTGTACGAGCTGCAACAGAAGCTCTTAAACGCTTTCCTGCAGTCAATGCCTCAATCGATGAGCAAGATATTGTCTATCATGGCTATTACGATATTGGTGTGGCTGTCTCCAGTGACCGTGGTTTAGTTGTGCCAGTGTTACGCGATACCGATGGCATGAGTTTAGCCAGTATCGAAAGTAAAATTCGAGAATTTGGTGGTAAAGCAGCGGATGGTAAATTGAGTATCGACGATATGACCGGTGGTACATTTACTATCACTAATGGCGGCGTGTTTGGTTCCCTGATGTCGACGCCGATTTTGAACCCGCCGCAAACCGGTATTTTAGGGATGCATAAAATTCAAGATAGGCCGATGGCCGTTAATGGTGAAGTGAAGATTTTGCCGATGATGAACTTAGCCTTATCGTATGATCACCGATTAATAGATGGTAAAGAAGCGGTTCAGTTTTTAGTGGCTATCAAAGAAATGATTGAAGATCCAGCGCGGATCTTACTCGAGCTTTAACTGCTTTTTAGTTCGCTTGAATTCGCTGCGATTCATTTTTAGATGAATTGCGGCTCGCTTACACTTCAAACCACATGTAGATAAATGGAATAAAGATTATGTCCGAAGATTATCAAGTCATCGTCATCGGTGCTGGCCCTGCCGGTTATGTTGCAGCGATACGCTGCGCCCAGTTGGGTTTAAAAACAGCCTGCATAGAAAAATGGGTTGACGATAAAGGCGAGTCAAAGCTGGGCGGAACCTGCCTAAATGTGGGTTGCATACCGTCTAAGGCTTTGCTTGATTCAAGTCATAAATATGTCGATGCAAAAAATGACTTCGCTGTTCACGGCATCAGTTCAGAATCAGTCACTATTGATATTGAAAAGATGTTGGCTCGTAAAGATAAAATTGTTTCGCAGCTCACTGGCGGTATTACTGGTTTATTCAAGTCTAATGGGGTGAATTCAATTTTTGGCACGGCCAAGTTATTAGCAAATAAGCAGGTCGAAGTCACCAATGCTGCAGGCGAGCAAACTATTTATCAAGGCGAGCATATTATTATTGCGGCGGGTTCAGTACCGATTGCTATTCCGCCTGCGCCGCTGGTCGATGACATCGTTGTTGATTCAACCGGTGCTTTAGAGTTTTCATCAGTGCCAGAGCGGCTGGGTATTATTGGTGCTGGCGTGATTGGTCTAGAATTAGGCAGTGTTTGGGCGCGTTTAGGTGCCGAGGTTACCGTGTTAGAGGCGTTGGATGACTTTTTGCCAGCTGTCGATATGACGATTGCCAAAGAAACCAAGAAAGTATTTAAGCAGCAAGGTTTGGATATTCGCCTTGGTACCCGAGTGACCGGCACGGAGGTGACAGGTGAGGGGGCTAAACGGCAGGTTACGGTTGAATACAGTGATGCCGAGGGAACTCAACAGGTGAATTTTGACCGTTTGATTGTTTGTGTTGGTCGACGGCCTTTAAGTGAAAATTTATTAGCGCCGGATTCGGGTGTGAGTTTAGATGAGCGTGGCTTTGTATTTGTGAATGAACAATGTGAAACGGATGCACGCGATATTTACGCAGTCGGTGATATTGTTCGTGGCCCTATGTTAGCGCATAAAGGCTCTGAAGAAGGTGTGATGGTGGCTGAACGCATCGCCGGCATGCAAACTCAAATTAATTATGACAACATCCCAGGCGTGATATACACCCATCCCGAAATTGCCTGGGTGGGTAAAACTGAACAGGAGCTCAAGGCCACGGGCCACGACTATAAAGTGGGTTCCTTTCCTTTTGCGGCCAGCGGCAGGGCTTTAGCGGCCAATGAAACAACGGGCATGGTAAAAATGATTGCTGATGCCCAGACCGATAGGATTTTGGGCTGTCATATTATCGGGCCTAGTGCGGCCGATTTAGTTCAGCAAGTGGTGATTGCTATTGAATTTGGTGCGAGTTCTGAGGATTTAGCGCTGACCGTCTTTAGTCATCCGACTGTTTCTGAGGCCGTTCATGAGGCGGCTTTGGCCGTTTCTGGCCACGCCATACACATTGCTAACAAGCGTCCTCGTAAAAGCTAGCGAAGATTACCGTCATATCACATGGCTAATGGTGATATGACGGTATTCGGTCTTGCTTAACACCCCCTTTTCTTGCGAAAATCTCCGCTTCGTTTTGACAGCGAAAATACCAAGCATTAAGCATTTATTATTCTTTTCATAACTGGAACTTAATCTGATGAATTTGCATGAATATCAAGGTAAGCAGTTGTTTGCCGAATATGGCTTGCCTGTTTCGAAAGGCTATGCGGTAGACACGCCCGAAGAAGCAGTGGCTGCGGCAGAAAAAATTGGTGGCTCTGAGTGGGTTGTTAAGGCTCAGGTGCATGCTGGCGGGCGCGGTAAAGCTGGTGGCGTTAAATTACTCAAGGATACGGCTGAAATAGCGGCATTTGCTAAGCAGTGGTTGGGTAAAAATCTGGTTACTTATCAAACAGATGAAAATGGCCAGCCAGTTAGCAAGATCTTAGTTGAGTCTTGTACAAATATTGCACAAGAGTTGTATTTAGGTGCGGTGGTTGATCGTTCGACGAGAAAAGTCGTTTTTATGGCATCGACCGAAGGGGGTGTTGAAATTGAGAAAGTAGCGCATGAAACGCCAGAGAAAATTTTAAAGGCGACCATTGATCCCTTGGTTGGTGCGCAACCTTATCAGGGCCGAGATTTAGGCTTTAAGTTGGGTTTAAACAGCGAGCAAATTAAGCAGTTCACAAAAATATTTATGGGTCTTGCCAAATTATTTACCGACCTTGATTTGGCATTGCTTGAAATTAACCCCTTAGTGATTACCGATGAAGGGAATCTTCATTGCCTCGACGCCAAAATTAATATCGATAGCAATGCTATTTATCGCCAACCCAAGTTACGTGAAATGCATGACCCCTCTCAAGAGGACGAACGTGAAGCAAACGCGGCTAAGTGGGAGCTCAACTACGTGGCTCTTGATGGCAATATTGGTTGTATGGTCAATGGTGCAGGACTGGCGATGGGAACGATGGATATCGTTAACTTGCATGGTGGTTCACCGGCAAACTTTCTCGATGTGGGTGGGGGCGCAACTAAAGAGCGGGTCTCTGAAGCATTTAAAATCATTTTATCCGATGATAATGTCAAAGCTGTGTTAGTGAATATCTTTGGCGGTATTGTTCGCTGTGATTTGATCGCCGAGGGTATTATTGGTGCTGTTGAAGAGGTTGGAGTAACGATTCCTGTTGTTGTTCGTCTAGAAGGGAATAATGCTGAGAAAGGTTCAGCAATCTTAGCCGATAGTGGATTAAATATTATTGCTGCGACCAGTCTGAAACAAGCGGCTGAATCGGTTGTTGCCGCGGCAGGGGGTGCTTAATGAGTATTTTAATTGATAAGAACACTAAGGTGCTTTGTCAGGGTTTTACTGGCGGCCAAGGAACGTTTCACTCTGAACAAGCGGTTGCTTATGGCACGCAAATGGTGGGCGGTGTGACCCCTGGCAAAGGCGGGCAGTCCCACTTAGATTTGCCTGTGTTTAATACTATGCTTGAAGCGGTGGAGCAAACTGGGGCAGATGCATCGGTTATCTATGTACCGGCACCTTTTTGTAAAGATTCTATTCTTGAAGCGGCGAATAGTGGCGTTAAGTTAATTGTTTGTATTACCGAGGGCATTCCTACCTTAGATATGCTCGACGCGAAAGTGGCTTGTGATCAATTAGGGGTGCGTTTAATTGGGCCTAACTGTCCTGGCGTTATTACACCTGGCGAGTGCAAAATTGGCATCATGCCTGGCGCTATTCACTTACCCGGTAAAGTGGGCATTGTGTCTCGCTCGGGAACGTTAACCTATGAAGCGGTTAAGCAAACGACGGATGCTGGGTTTGGCCAAACCACCTGCGTGGGTATCGGCGGAGATCCAATTCCAGGCTCCAACTTTATCGATATTTTAGGTTTGTTTGAGCAAGATCCTAGCACTGAAGCGATTGTGATGATTGGTGAAATCGGTGGTACAGCTGAAGAGGAAGCGGCCGAATTTATTCAATCCAACGTGACCAAACCGGTGGTTTCCTATATTGCCGGTGTTACTGCCCCTGCGGGCAAGCGAATGGGTCACGCTGGCGCCATTATTTCTGGCGGCAAAGGTACGGCCGATGAGAAGTTTTCCGCCTTGGAAGCTGCCGGTGTCAAAACCGTTCGAAGTTTAGCGGATATAGGCTCTGGCTTAAGCGAGATTACCGGCTGGTAACAGCGTCGGTGGTCAGGCCGCATGCTGCTAAAACGCCCTGCTTAACCACAGGGCGTTTTTTATGCTGAATAAAATGCTATTGCCGCTGATTTTAGCGAGTGTTACAACTGCCTAATAGATGCCAAGCGATTTTTTTGATAGCGTATTGATATTGGTTGAGCGCAAGCTAAAGGCTTTTGATAACTACTTAAAAATAATAGGTGAATCTATGTTAACAGGTCAAAAAATATTGGTCACGGGTGCGACGGGTCAAGTTGCACGTCCGATTGCCGAGCAATTAAATGCCAATAATGAGGTGTGGGCAGCGGCACGGTTTTCTGATCCAGAAGCGAAACAGGCACTTGAAGCGCAAGGTATTAATACTGTTGCATTTACTATGGGTGAGTCTGATCTATCGCATATGCCAGATGTCGATTACGTCATTCATTGTGGTGTTAATACTATGCCAAAAACCACCGATATTGGCATGCATGACAATGCCGAAGGCACGGGATTTTTGATGAAACGTTACCGCAACGTTAAAGCATTTTTCCATATGTCGTCAGACTCGGTTTACCGTGATACGGCTGACCCAAAAGAAATTATTGACGAATCAGCCGTTTTGGGCGGTTACTCAAATTATGCTAAGCATTACGCTATGAGCAAGTTAGTTGCAGAGGGCGTGGTGCGCTTTCAAGCACGAGAGCTCAACTTACCAACAATTATTGCTCGCCTCGATGTGGCTTATGGTGTCTGTGGCCATGGTGGCGTACCTACGGTGTTGTATCAATTTATGCAGGGTGGCATTCCTTATACGCAAAAAGATAATGGCGAGAGTTACTGTTGTCCTATTCATCAAGATGACATTGTCCAACAGATTCAGGGTTTAATTGCTCATGCTTCAGTGCCTGCAACTACGGTTAATTTAGGTGGCGATGAAGTGGTTTCCGTTGAAGAGATGATTCGTTATATCGAGTCTTTGACGGGCTTAACGATGAAGATGGAAGTGGGTGAATTAGCAACTTGGGGTATGAAAGTGGTTGATAACACACTCCGTAAAAAATTAGCAGGCCCTTGTCATATTGGTTGGCAAGATGGTGTAAAAGGCGTGCTTGAAGCACGTTTTCCTGGTTGTTTGAAATAGGCATTTAATTATCGTCGGGAGCTAGCATGAGTGATGAGCTATACGGTAAAACTGCCTTAGTGACAGGTGCAGCCAGTGGTATTGGTTTAGCTGCCGCAGAATTATTTGCTGATCAAGGCGCAACGGTTATTGCGGCTGATATTAATTTAGCTAAGGCCCAAGAAGTGGCTTCAAATATAGTGCTTAATGGGGGGCAGTGCCAAGCCTTATACGTTGATATTGGCGACCCTGTTTCTGTAGCATCGTTATTCAGTCAGATTAAACAGCAATACTCACGGCTCGATGCCGCTTTCAATAATGCGGGTATCAGTGACGTACAATGTTCTTGGGTAGACTTCCCGCTTGAGCAATGGCAACGCATGATCGATGTCAACTTAAACGGTGTTTTTTATTGTCTTCGTGAAGAGTTAAAGCTAATGAGTGAGCAGCAGGCTGTCGATGGCCTGCGCGGTCAGATAGTTAACACGTCTTCCGGTGCTGGTTTAATACCCGCGCCAGGTCAGCCGCATTATACTGCAGCTAAGCATGCAGTGTTAGGTTTAACCCGATCGGCGGCGCAAGACTTTTCGCCTCAGGGAATTCGAGTCAATAGTGTTTTGCCGGGTCTTACTCAAACGCCAATGATTGAATCCCAGCCGCAATCGATGTTAGATGCCTTGGCAAAAATGTCCCCAACGGGCAAGTTAGGTCAGCCGATCGATATTGCAAGGGTAGCGGTTTGGCTTTGTTCACCTGCTGCTCAGTGGGTGAATGGTCAAGCCATTGTCGCTGATGGTGGCGGCTTAATGCACTAAGCCGGCAGTAAAGTCATTCACAAATGGTAGGGTTATGAGTTTTAATATTGCTGATGTTTTTGAATTAGCGGTAGATCATTATGCCGAGCGAGAATATTTAGTTTGTGATCAGCAGCGTCGGACTTATGCCGAAATGGAAACTCGCGCGAATCAACTAGCGCACCACCTCCAAAAGCAGGGTATTGGCCCAGGCGATCATGTCGGCATCTATGCAATGAATTGCGTCGAATGGGTTGAGGCTATTTGGGCAACTTTAAAAATTCGAGCCCTGTATATCAATATTAACTACCGCTATGTAGCCGATGAATTGGCCTATATTTTTGATAATGCCGATCTAAAAGCGGTTATTGTTCAGTCGCAATACCTGCCATTATTAAGTCAGTTAAGTGTCAGTTTATCCAAGCTTGAGCATGTCTTAGTAATTGATGACAGTGCAGGTGATGAGTTCGTAGAGCCTAGCTTAGCGTTAGCAGATATTTCTTTCATAGCCTATGAGTCAGCTTTAGCGGGTCAGTCTGGCCAGCGAGATTTTTCCGTTCGCAGTGGTAATGATCATTATATGGTTTATACCGGGGGTACCACGGGTATGCCCAAGGGAGTGGTGTGGCGTCATCAAGAAGTCATGTTTGCATTAGGTGGCGGTGTTGATCAACTAACTCAACAGCCGGTCGAGCAACCACAGGAGATTATTGATCGTGGTAAAGACGGTTCAATGACGGTAATGTCAATCGCGCCATTAATGCATGGCGCCGCGCAATGGAGTTGTATTTCACGTGCTTTTGAAGGCGGTAAGGTCGTTATCATGCCGCAGTTTACCGCTGACAAAACTTGGCAATTAGTCGAGAGTGAGCAGGTTAATTCAGTCTTTATTGTTGGTGATGCAATGGCGAGACCGATGATTGAAAACTTCTTAGCCGCGGTGGAAAAGCCGAATATTGACTCACTATTTTTATTAGCGAGTTCAGGCGCTATCTTTTCCGCTTCAATCAAAGATCAATTTTTTGATTGTTTTCCAAAGCTGATGATTGTTGACAGTATTGGCGCCTCAGAAGTAGGCGGTCAAGGTGTGGCAATGATTGAGCCAGGTAAAACCGCGATGACCGGTGGCGGGCCAACCGTGACCCCCTTGAGCGGTACGGTTGTACTCGACGAACAGGATTTAACGATTCTACCTGCAGGCAGTCCATGCATTGGTAAAGTTGCCCGTCGAGGCTATATCCCTGTTGAGTATTATAAAGACCCAGTTAAGACTGCAGCCACATTTGTCATCGCGGCTGATGGTCATCGTTACGCCTTGCCAGGCGATTATGGCAAAGTCGAGCAAGATGGTCGTATCACTATGCTTGGCCGAGGCTCAGTGTCAATTAATTCTGGGGGTGAAAAGATTTTCCCTGAAGAGGTTGAGGCTGCTGTAAAGGCCCATGCAGAAATTTTCGACTGCGTTGTTTGTGGTGTGCCCGACGAGAAATGGGGCAGTCGGGTGGCGGCTGTAGCACAATCGCGAGCACTGCCTGCGCCGAGTTTAGAGGCGATTCAGGCGCATTGTCGAACCCAACTTGCGGGATATAAAATCCCCCGTCAAATTCACTATGTTGATTCGATACCGCGCTCGCCAGCCGGTAAACCTAATTATCAATGGGCTTTGAGCGTTGCTCAACAAAACACAAGCAAGGAGTAGAATAACAATGATTAACTATATTACCCTCGGCACCAATGACTTAGCTAAATCTGCTGAATTTTATGACCAGTTATTGGCAGAGTTCGGTGCCAGTCGCGTCATGGCCAGTGAGCGAATGGTGTTTTGGATGGTTGAGGGCGGTGGTCCGGGTATTTCTGTCTGTATCCCTGCCGATGAGAACAAAGCGACGGTAGGTAACGGCAGCATGGTTGCTTTAGCCGCTGAAAACACCGAAAAAGTTGATAGCATCTATCAAAAAGCCATTGCCTTAGGCGCTCAGTGTGAAGGTAAGCCAGGCAAGCGAGGCGATATGTCTTATGCGGCTTATTTTCGTGATCTCGATGGCAATAAAATCAACGCTATTTGCTATGTCTAGTGGAGATTTTAGCTACTGTCATCCAATAGCGTTAGCAGACCTTTATCAGCATCGAGGCGTACTTTATCACCGGTTTTAAATTGCTTAGTGGCTTGTCGTAAATTCACTATCGCAGGTAGGCCGTATTCACGTGCGATCACAGCACCGTGTGATACAGCTGAGCCAACGTCTGTTGCTAGACCGCCGATGACATTAAAGTAGGGTGTCCAGCCAACATCGGTAATGGGTGCAATCAATATTTCACCGGGCTGCAAGGCGGCAGCTTCTTCGATGGTCAGTGCCACTCTTGCATAGCCTTCGATGATACCGCGACTAACAGGGCGACCACTTAATTCTCCACTGTGGGTATTTTCTGCTGGTTTCCATTGCACGGGTTCAGGTTTTCCCACATAGATATCATCAAATTCCATCTTTTCGTGAAAAGACAGTGCAACTCTGCGTTGGCGAGCTTTTTCGGCCCATTCGATGGTTGGTCGACGGG
Source organism: Cellvibrionales bacterium (assembly GCA_002726445.1). Classification (GTDB taxonomy): domain Bacteria; phylum Pseudomonadota; class Gammaproteobacteria; order Pseudomonadales; family UBA7434; genus UBA7434. Next base: position 16,031 of record PBSZ01000043.1, read on the forward strand.
TAAATTCATTCAGTTCATCATGGGTAAAAAAGAACACTAAATCCTCGTCGGGTAAGTGCCCTTCGTTAACCAAGAGTTTAGCTAAGTGACGATAACCCCGCTTTAATCGGTGGGTGACTAATACGAGCATCGATTTAGTATGCTCTCTTCGGCGAATGGCATTATGCGCAACCGGCAATGCTTTTTGAAGCAATTTTGGCAGCTCGTGCAGTGCAACTTTATCAGCTGTTCTGGGTGTGTAGTTACCCTGACGTCTGGCCGCTACCGATACTTGCATGGTAACAATTAACTTTTCGGGTTCGTCAATCCAGCCTTTTTCGCGCACGCACAGTTCGCGAATGGAGCGATGACCATGGGCGTTTAAAAATTCTTCAAATCGAAGTTTTGCCGCGCCAGCTGCATCGCTGCTTAGCCATTCAAGCGCTTCGCTAGGGGAGGTCGTTTGAAAAGCATTTTCTGCATCGGGGTGTTCAGCAATGATCCCGACCACATTTTCTAAGCGATCAACCATAACAGCGCTTTCTACTTCAGAGGCGCCAGCCAATAAACGCGCCGCTTCAGCTTGCTGATCATTATCGGGAGTTTGGCCACCGCCGGATACCAGTGCTTGAATCACCCCTTCCATAACCCCTGATAGGGCAGAACAGCGGAGATGCACTTCATTGGTCTCAAGAATCCAAGGGAAATAGTCATTAATGGCTTGCATCATGGTTTGGCTGTCATTGCTATAGGCAATGAAGCCATGCTTGAAACGCGTTTCAAATTCGGTTAAGTATTTTTGCCCCTGCAAGCAATACCGAATAAAGGTTAGTGTTCCCCACCAGCGTCGCCAAATGGGTGCTGTGTCACTTAGTGGCTTTAATTCAGGCACGGGACCGCCACAAAGGCTTTGGCCCATCGTTTCCGGCGTATTAATCGATACGTAGCGCGAGGATTCTAAACCGCCAGACATGTTAATAAACATATGTCCAAAAAACAGATTAATTTGGCTCCAGTCATCATTAATAGCCGGTCTGCCGGCATACTTAAGGTGCATGTGCTGCATGCCATGCTCTATGGCTCGACCCTGTACGGTAAATGTTAGTGGGCATACCGCACCGGGCATCATTTCGCCGACATTACAGCGAGTAATGACATGGTCTACAGGAATAGCAGTATCTAATTCATTGAGATCAGATCCTAAGGTTGTGATCGGTCGTGCTTGTAGCCAAAATAGCTCACCACTTTTATCAATTGCCCATTCCATGTCGAGCAGTGAGCCCATGGTCTGAGCCGCTTGCCTTGCTCCTATTGCCAGTTTAGAAATATCATCATTATTAAGAATGGCGCTGCTTGAGCTGAGCTCGGAGTGGGTGATGGCATTAGAAGGATCTAATTCGAAGTGGTCGGGTGTGACTTCGCCGCTGACCAAGGCTTCGCCTAAACCAGCCACCGCATCAATAATTAAACGATCATGTCGTCCCGTCACAGGATCCGCAGTAAATAAGACCCCAGCCGCTCGTGGATCGACCATTCTTTGGACCACGACACACATATCGACATCACCGATATCTGCCTGCTCAGATTTATAAGCATTGGCATGTTCGCTAGAAAGTGAGGCAATGCACTGATTAATTGCCTGTTTTAAATTATCAATGCCGCTAACATTAAGCAGTGTTTCGTATTGGCCTGCAAATGAGCTTTCATCGCCGTCTTCGCCAATAGCTGAGGATCTAACCGCCACTAAGCCACCACCAATATTGTGATAGTGCGACTCTAGGTCATCAGGGTGCTGATTGATTTTCGCAGCAGGAATCACAAATGCGGGCGGAACCGGAAGGCCTAAACGGGTTAATTCAGCTAAGCCTTTGGCTTTACCGCCAACAGCTTGGTCACTAATTTGTTCAAGAGTGAGGATCTTACTATTCATAGTTGTGTATTCTTTTTGGCCGCTAAACGCTACACATAGTAGCGCTTTTGATTGAGTTTGTTCATGTTAAATTGTTCAGCCACTGATAATATAATTATTTAAGACCGCTAATAGATTATTCTAACACTTTTCCCCTTAGCGATTTTGTTTTACCACGCTGTGTTTTTGTATCCACTCGCTTTCGTTGCGAGGTCTTGCTGGGTTTAGTGGCAAAGCGGGGCTTCTTTTCCGTTAATATATCTCTGATAGTTTGCAGTAAGCGGTCAATAGCATCGGCGCGATTTTTTTCCTGACTACGAAAGCTTTGCGCTTTGATGATGATAACGCCCTGTTTATTAATTCGCTGATCATTCGCCCGCAGTAATTTACGCTGATATTGTTCTGCTAAAGAAGAGGCCTTGATATCAAAACGTAAGTGAATAGCCGTTGAAACTTTATTGACGTTTTGACCGCCAGAACCTTGTGCGCGTATGGCTGAGAAATCGATTTCTGATTCAGCGATACTAAGTGCCGCAGTAATACGAAGCAAGTGATTAAACTCCCATACTCTTTTTTAATACTCGGCCAATGAGTTTTTGTCCCCAAACAGGCGATAGTCGTTTAATCCATTCGGTAATGTAAGCTTCAGGGCCCGTTCTAATTCGAAATTTATCTTTTTTTATCCCCTTAATTATTTTTCTAGCAACAGTATCTGCGCTTTGAGAGCGCTCCATCATTGATGAAAAAAATCTTCGAAATTCACTGCTCGCTGCTCGAGAGTCGTTCATCAAGTTGGTGTTAACGCCGCCAGGGTGAACCAGCATAACGCCAACATTGGTTGGCTCTAGTTCAGTGTATAGCGCTTCTGAGAATCCACGAACAGCGAATTTACTGGCACAATAAGCCGATTGACTCGCAACAGCTGTCCAGCCAAACATACTGGAGATGTTAAAAATCTTGGCTTGAGGTCGTGACTTTAAGTGCGGTAAAAAGAATTTACAGCCGTGAATGACGCCAAAGAAGTTGATATTGAATAACCATTGAAAATCGTCGAGTTGATTGTCTTCAAAATACCCCCACAAGGTAACACCGGCGTTATTGATAACGATGTCGATATGCTGATGCTGCAATAAAACCTGTTCCGCCATTACTTTCATAGCTTCAGCATCGCTAACGTCAACGCTGTGAAGAGTGATGATATTGTTCGATTGTTTGAGTTTTTCTGCTAACGGCTCTAGACGATCAGTGCGAAGGTCTACCAGCGCTAAATTTGCGCCCATAGCCGCCAGCTGTTCGGCAAGTGCAGCGCCAATACCGCTGCCAGCGCCAGTGATAACAATGCTTGTGTTTTCTACTTTCATTGAATTGATTCCAACGTTAATTTTTCTTCGCTCATGCTTTGTCGAACAATAATAAAGCCAGCTAAAAGGATAATCAATGTGCCTACAATCGTATGTTGTTTAGGTAGTATATCCCATAGCAACCAGTCAAAGAGGCCTGCGTAGATGACTGCGAAATAGCTCGTGGCCGATACAATAGATGATTTAGCATAGGCGTAGGCGCGAGTATAAGGAATAAATGCGAAATACATACCAAAGCCAATCAGCAATAGCCAGGGCAGAGTTTGCATAGGAATAGGCTCGAAATTAGCGATGAAAAATGGCGTTGATGCTAGAAGTGATATTATAAAGTAGTAAAAAAGAATTCTTTTTTCAGGTTCATTTTTACTGAGTTTTCGAGTCAGCACCATTGAAAAAGCCAAACCTATCCCAGAGCATAAGCCGATTAAATGCCAGAAGCTTGCCTGTCCCTCTGTCGGTCTTAATATCATAATGACCCCTATGAAGCCAAGTAGTAGGGCTACCCATCGCAAAACTGGTATTTTTGTCTGATAAAAAATAAATAAAATCAGTGGGACGATTAATGGTGCGCTGTGACGAAGCAAGGAAGCTTCAGCTAAAGAAATATGATTAATTGAAAAATAAAAGGCATAAAAGCTTAAACAGCCAAAGATGCCACGGATTAAATGTGTGATTGGTTGGTCGGTCTTGAGTTCATTGCGACCGTTAGACATTAACCAAGGTAATAAGCAGATTAAGCAAATACCAAATTGAAAAAAAACGACCGTGAAAATATTCACTTCAGAGGCTATTAGTTTTACAACAACGGATAGAATGCTGCCAATAAAAACAGTAAACAACCCCAAAGCAATGCCTTTTATCGTATTTTGTTCGCTATTGATTCGAGATTGTGAGTTAGCGTTAGTCATATTAGATACTTTGATTGATTTCTGGCATCAATGTTAACCTAAAAAAGGCCATTAGGTTCGTCTGCAATAATGATTTAAAAATACTTAATTTTAGAAGGGTGCGTTACTTTTGTTCTGAGCATCATAATAATGGAGTGGCAGGAATAGTCTCAAGGCGCTATAACTCAAATATTTTGTTGCGTGTCTGACTTGCCAGTGAATGGTCAGTTGTTATATAGATTGCAATTCCGTGTCATTAATGGTCTCTGTCGTATGATAGGGATGAAGGTCTAAAGCGGATTGAGAGACCCCGTTGCTATCAACAATATGCAAGTGTTCGCGGCCTAGTTTTCTTGGTTCATCCACGCCGCAGGAATGCGAAATAACACCCACTTCGCGGACTAGATTGGTCGCATAATTCGCGACCCTTTGAGCCTTGTTAGTTGGGTCAAGTCCATTTTGTAGTTTTTTATTGTGTGTGGTAATGCCAGTTGGACAGGTATTTTTGTTACATTGCAAGGCTTGTATACAACCTAGTGCGAACATAAAGCCTCGTGCCGATACAACAAAGCTTGCCCCCATGCATAACGCCCATGCTGCATCAGCAGGAGTGATCATTTTTCCAGAGGCAATGATTTTTATCCGATTACTAAGGCCATAATGGCTAAGCTTATCTGACAATAAGGGTAGGCTTTGCTTTAATGGTAGCCCCATATAGTCGATGAGGCTTTGTGGCGCGGCACCGGTGCCGCCGTCAGCACTATCAAGCGTAATGAAATCAGGCGCCGCTTCAATACCTCGATTTAAAATAGCTAAACAAAGCTGATCGAGCCATCGGTGCTCGCCAATCACGAGTTTAAACCCAACCGGTTTACCAGTAAGCGATCGAATGAATTCAACGTAGTCAAGAAGTTCAGAAACAGAATTTATGTCGGGATGGCTGTTAGGGCTAATTGAATCTTGGCCCTCTGGAATGCCTCGGATGTTGGCTATCTCTGCTGACACTTTATTGCCAGGAAGTATGCCTCCCTTGCCGGGTTTAGCGCCCTGCGAGAGTTTAATTTCAAACATGCGTATTTGAGTTAGTGCGGCTAAAGCTTTCAACTTATCTTGCGAAAAGTTACCGTTCATATCACGCAGGCCATACTTTGCCGTGCCTATTTGGTAAATAATGTCGCAGCCACTTTCCAGATGGTAGGTGCTAATACCCCCTTCACCCGTATTTAACCAGCAGTTGGCTTGTTTGGCGCCATGTGAAAGTGCAATAACCGCTGGTTTTGAAATGGCACCATAGCTCATGCCAGATATATTGAAGAGTGATTGTGCATGGTAGGGGGTTCGACAAAAAGGGCCAATTAACATTGCATCTGTAGTGGAAGCGTCAGTGTGACGCGAAGGGAAAGGGCAGTTCAAAAAAATAATATTGTTGGGGTGTAACAGGCTTCGGGTGGATCCAAAGGCAATCGTGGTATCGATATTCTTTGCTGCGCGATACACCCAAGAACGATCAGCTCGATTAAATGGTAATTCTTCTCTATCCATTGTGAAAAAATATTGCCGAAAGAAATGGCCTAAGTATTCAAATAAATAACGAAGCCGACCAATCACAGGGTAGTTTCTTCGCACACTATGATTGGTCTGGTTTTTGTCGATGAAATAAAGTATTAGTGTGCCTAAAATGACTAAAATAATAGCGGCTAAAAGAAACAGAGAAAAGAATTGGTCTAAGTAATAAAACAATGATCCATTAATGGTTTCAGTAGCATTTGTCATAGTGTCTAACCTTTGCATATTAGCTATTCAATAGAATAGCTTGCAATGATTTAGTCATTTGTAAAATATGAAAATAATGTTAGGTTTTTTTCTTGATTGTAAATAATCGTCTTATTAAGGATAATCATTGCTGTTGGATTTGGGGTTTTGATTTTTATGGTTAATGTAATAAAAGCTCTCGCTGCCTTGCTCCCTGGTCGGGTGATTTCCGGTTCACAAGTAAGTGATAAGTATTCCGTTGATTGGAGCGGCGAATCGGCATTTACGCCTGCTATCGTTGTGCGCGCCAAGACAGTTTCTGACGTCTCTAAGCTGCTGGCATTCTGTGATCAGGAAAAGTTGCCTATTGTCACTCAAGGTGGCATGACAGGCTTGTCAGGCGGTTCAACGCCACAAGCTTCAGAGATTGTTTTATCACTGGAGTTGCTTAGCGGCATTACAGATGTGGATGTTGAATCCATGACTCTTACGGCGTTGGCGGGCACGCCCCTTGAGCAATTACAGCAGGCAGCCAATGAGGCGGGTTTTTATCTGCCACTGGATTTAGGTGCTCGAGGAAGTTGTACGATTGGTGGTAATGTGGCAACTAATGCCGGTGGTAATCAAGTGCTTAGTTATGGCATGACTCGCGCTTTGGTGCTAGGACTAGAAGCAGTAACGGCCGACGGTACCGTGATTCGATCCATGAATAAAATGCTTAAAAATAATGCCGGCTATGATGTTAAGCAGTTATTTATTGGCAGCGAGGGAACTCTGGGTGTTGTGACTGAAGTCGTTTTACGCCTGTTTCCCAAACCGCTGACTAAGCAAAGTGCCTTATGTGGGTTTTCTAATTTTTCTCAAGTAGTATCCTTTCTTCAGTATATGCAGCGGAGTTGTTCGAGGGTCTCTACATTTGAGTTGATGTGGGATAACTACGTTAAACAAGTGCGGCAGATGAATCAGCAATTAACGCCAGTGTTAGCCAATGATGACCTCCTTTATGTGTTAATCGAAACGGAAGGTAATGATCCAGAGGGTGATGATACGTTTTTTAATTGCCAACTTCAGGCCTGTCTTGATGATGGCATACTTAATGATGCTGTCGTCGCTCAGTCAGAAAGAGACGTCAGTCGATTCTGGCAATTACGGGATGGTGTCACTGATATACTGGCTAAGGTTAAGTATCGGGCCAACTTTGATATCGGTGTGCCGATCAGTCAAATGGCGAATTTTGTTCATACAGTAGAAGTTGAATTAACCGCCTCCTTTGAGAATCTACAGTTATGTACGTTTGGTCATATGGCCGATGGTAATTTGCATATCATTGCATGGACGGGGCGAGAGGCCGATGTCGATGTGATTTATAAGCAGGTGTATACCTTGGTAGGTGAAATGGGCGGTACCATTACCGCTGAACACGGGATTGGCACCCTAAAGCGCCAATATTTATCTTTATGTCGATTAGAGCAGGAAATTAACTTGATGCGCGCCTTAAAAAAAGCCATGGATCCAAATAATATTTTAAACCCTGGCCGGGTTATTTGAGGTATTTATGTTGGAAGCTCTGCGTTTTTTTTGCCGCCATCAATTGCACCGACCATTATGGTGTGTTTTGCTGCTTTTGACCGCTTGCTCGAATCCCGCTTTAGTTCATCGAGCCGAAACTGACCGCGCTTACCAACAATCAGTATTAGCGGCGAAAGCCGTGCAGTGGCAAATGATCGATCGTCGCGCAGAAGTGACGCCCATTGTAGGTTATAAGGTAGCGTTAGCCGGTTCAGCTGCCCAAAATATGTTTGGTTTGAGTTCGCCCGTCGTGGGAGCCTTATTCTCAGACACAGTGTTGGCATCACCTCAGCGCATCGATCACACTCAGTTTCAACGCTTAGCGTTTGAGGCGGATTTATTAGCCGTTGTTAATAGTGCTGAGATCAATGAGGCCAGTAGCATAGAATCGGTTGCTGAGCATATTAGCCATATCATGGCCTTTGTTGAATTGCCGCTGCTTTCTGTTGCCCCTCATCCCTATGCAGGACCTGACTTTATTAAGAGTAATGCAGCAGTAAAGTGGGGTGTGTCAGGCACAAAAATAACCGCTACTGCTGACCAAGTTTTTATCGACAGTTTAGCTACTATGACGGTTAAAAGTTTTAATGCTCAAGGTACATTATTATCGTCTAATCGAGGCGGCGTTATCATGGGTCATCCCTATCAGGCGATACTTTTTTTACTGCAAGAACTTAAAGCACAGAGTCGATCATTAAAGGCTGGTGATATCATTAGCCTTGGCTCATTTTCAAAGCCCACCTTAGTTGGTGAAATGAAGCAACTAACCGTTATTTATAGAGGGCTAAAAGATGATGCAGAAATGCGAGTTGAGGTTGACTTTACGCCTTAATCGTCGTTAATTAATCCGCGGATATAAATAAATAGTTTTCTAGCAGCAGCGGGGGGCTTGTTTTTATCGGTTTCATGCCAGCTTTGTCTGACCATTTGTCGTAACCATTGTCGATCGCCATTTGGGTATTGCGCGACTAATGCTTCAATTTCAGAATTTTCTTTATTCAGTAACCGATCTCGCCATTGCTCGATAAGGTGAAGATGTTGCGTATTATTTTGATGCTGATTGCGCAGTTTATCGAAATAAGCTTCTATTTTTTCGATAGTTTCAGTGGGTTCTTTTCGCATTAATTTACCAATGAACTGCATTTGCCGGCGTAATCCTTCACGGTGTTTAATGCGTTTCGCTTCGTTTAGGGCGTCAATCAATACCTCAGTGATAGATAACTTTTCGATTTCCTCTGCCTTAAGGTCAATTAATGCCTTGCCTAAGTCTTGTAAATGATGCATCTCACGCTTGAGTTGGCTTTTGCTAATCAGAGCGTCTTGATCATTATTTTTTTCGGGTTGTGATTTAGCCATAGAATTATTTGAGTGAGATAGTGGTAAGCTTAAGCGTAAAAAATAGTGGCTAGGCCAAGAAAAGACATAAAGCCAACAACGTCGGTAATGGTCGTTAAGATCACACCACCGGCAAGCGCCGGATCAATGTCCATTTTTTTCAATACTAAAGGTAAGACCGCACCGGCAAGGGCGGCCGTGATTAAATTGATAATCATTGCGGCGGCGATAATACCGCCGATGATAAGGTCATCAAACCATGCAATGGCAGCAGCTGCAACGACTGCAGCCCAGATAAGGGCATTGATGAGCCCGACGCTCAATTCTCTGACGATCAGCCAGCGCTGGTTATGTTGCTCAATATGACCGACGGCTAAACCTCGAATTACAATCGTGAGCGTCTGCGTGCCTGCAACACCACCCATGCTGGCTACAATGGGCATCAGGATAGCTAAAGCGACGACTTTGTCGATTGCTCCTTGAAATAGGTTTATGACGGAGGCGGCGATAAACGCTGTCAGTAAGTTAAGGCCCAGCCACAGTGCGCGGCGCGGTGTGGTTTTGATGACGGGTGAAAAAGTATCTTCCTCCTCATCCAGGCCTGCAAGGCTCATTAGGGCATGATCGGCGTCTTCACGTATCACATCGACGATGTCATCGATAGTGATTCGGCCAAGTAGTTTCCCTTCGTGATTAACAACCGGTGCCGATACCCAATCCTTTCGCTCAAATCGACGAGCAACCTCATCATCCGGCATATCGACAGGGATGGTTTCAGCGTCAGATAACATAATTTCGCGAACGGTATTATTAGGATCAGAAACCAGTACTTTAGCTAATGGTAAGCTGCCAATAAAGGCATCGCTGCGATTGACGACATAGAGTTTATCTGTCATCTCAGGAATTGCATCATGACGACGGAGGTAGCGAAGCACCACCTCGACTGAATGGCTGGCTCTTACTGTAATGGTGTCAGTGTTCATCAAGCCACCGGCGGTATTCTCAGGGTAACTCAATGCGGTGGCGACGCGTTGACGATCTTGAGTGCTCATGGCTTGCAATACTTCCCGGGTGACTTGCTCGGGTAATTGCTGAAGAATATCAACCATGTCATCAGTTTCTAGCTCTGCCGATAGGGCGACGAGTTCTTCATTGTCCATCTCGAGTGCAAATTGCCCTTGCAATTCATCACCTAATAACGGCATCACGTCGCTGCGCCGTTCTTCGTCAATGAGAGCCCATAAAATTTGTCGAGACGGCGGTGGCGAGGCATCTATGAGATGCGCTGTTTCTTCAGCGGCAAGTACTTTAAGCATATGACGGGCATGCTGAAACGTGCCTGACTGAAGCAGTTTGGCCACTTCTTGGCTATGAGAGCGGTTTTGCTTGTGATCGATTTTAGCTGGCATAACGGCATCTAACTCATAAAAAAAACCTGCGATATCGCATTAAATGACGTATCGCTGCTAAATGACTATGAATAGTCTTAGAGTATGCGGCAAAGTTTTTATTGCAACAAGCCTAGAAGCAGGCAAGATTACCGATGTTGGTCATGCCGCATCGGTAATTGCCGGTAAGTAATTGTTTTTCTGTTGAGCGTCTAGAACGCTCTCATAGGTTGTTGTTGACTAGAACGCCTAAGAGCTATTTTTTGACTGGCAGAGTAATAAGCCGCTGAGTGAGCTGCCGGTGACCTTCATCATACCCAATATATAAACTAAGCCAATAGTGCCATCAAATACCACCAGCGCGTATTCGGGTGACGTTGCCAATCCGTTAGGTACTGCATAAAGCACGGCAGATACAGCCGTTAGACGCACTAGCCCCTGCCAAAAAATCACCGGCGAGCGATTGACCATATCGTTGGAGGCCCACATTAAACAGGCTGCAGCCATGGCAAGGAACATGCCGAGCGTCATCAGTGATACGAAATACCCTGCTGCTGGATTTGAGATTGCGCCATACCAGCAACCTGCGGCAATCACAAAGTCGAAAGCGCCTGTCCAATATACGAATTTTTGTAACATAGTCTTTTCCTTTTTTAAATTAAAGTGTTGGTTAGTGGGACATTGTTTTTTATTTTTTATCGTAACCTTGTTCTCTGAACCAGCTAACCGCGTCTTCAATAGCCGTTTCAATCGGCGTTTGCGGCATGCCCAACTCGTCAATCGCTTTGCTGGGATCAACAAACACGTCTTGCATCACGTATTTTGAATTTTTAACGGTCGTCATTGGCGCTTTGCCGGTTATTTTCGACAAAAACTCCATGACTTTAGCGGCTGTTAGCATGGTCTTAGGCGATAAGTAACTGGTGGCAACGTTTGGTACGCCGGCAATGTTACCTACCAGTTGTGCAAGGTCTTTTTGTGAGAGGTTACCTTGCTTATTAGCCAATAAATATGTTTCTCCAATACGGCCTTTTTCCATTGCCAATAAATGACCTCGCGCGACATCGCGAACATCAACTGCACAGAGTCCGCCATCATAATACTGTTTCATTTTACCCTTAAGAATACTGACGATCAGCGAACCGGTAGGTGTTGGCATGCGGTCGCCTGGTCCAAACGGAAAGCCAGGGCAGACAATCGTGGCGGGCAGTCCAGAGGCGACCATCCCTTTGACCACGTGGTGACTGATAAACTTAGAAATGATGTATTCACTGCCATCTTCCCAGCTATTGTAAAATGTCTCTTCGTCACTTAATTGGCCATTACCCAATACGCCTAAGGCAGCGATACTGGAAGTGAAAACGATTTTTTTTACGCCGGCTGCTTGAGCGGCGGCCATCATCGCCTGCGCGCCATTGATATTGACTTTATGATGCAAAAAAGGATCCTTAGTCCAGACAGCGAAGAGGGCGGCTAAATGGTAAAGTCCCTCGACACCTTCAACACAGTGCGCTAAAGAAGCGGGGTCAAGTAGGTTGCCTTCAACAAATTCTACCGCCATGCCATCGAGCGGAGAGCGATCTTCGCCTGGCATTACCATCACCCTTACCTCATCGCCTTGTTCAAGGCACATGCGGGTAACGTGGTTGCCAATGAAGCCGGTAGCGCCGGTAATGAGTACTTTCATAATTGACTCCTGTTCAAGTAGATTAAATTCAAATACGTTTATAAACTGGCTTGATCCGCTAAATCAGTGGCCATTGCTAAATAACTGTCGACACGGCTTGCAATCGTGTCAATTGAATCAACTTTCATTCCGCCACTGGCTCCTTGTTTAAGTCTGGCGTAGACGCCTTCTACGATGCAGGCTTGTTTCCACCAGCTAAAAGCTAGGTAGTAATCCAGTTTTGACAAGTCTAAGCCTGAGCGCTGAGCATACCGTTCAACTACCGCATCACGTTGAATAAAGTGGGGGTTAAGCGTTGGTGGATCCAATAGCCAGGTAATTGAATCTTTCGGTTCGGCCCAATACAGCAGTGACCATATAAAATCGGCGATAGGATCACCGACCGTACAGAGCTCCCAGTCCAAGACTGCGGCAATACGGAAGTCATCTGCCAGTACGGTATTGTCAAATCGATAATCGCCATGCGCCAGTCCAGGTCGCGTTTGCTCGGCAGGAATGTTTTTTGATAAGCGTTGGTGTAAGCTGTCGAGAAGTGGTAATTCACGTGTTTTTGCGGCGTCGATTTGCTTGCGCCAGCGTCTTAATTGCCGTTCAATATAATGACTGCGGGTTTTTGCCAAGCCACTTAGGCCTACAGCGTCAATATCCACCGAATGAAAAGCCACTTGTGTATCGATTAAGGAGTGGGTGGCGGTTAAGCACTGCGCTTCTGTAAGATGGCTGGCTGAGGCTTGATCGCGAAGTATAAGCCCTTCAACAAAACCCATGACATAAAAAGGCGCTTGATTCACCTTAAGGTCATCGCAATAGCCAAGCATTTTAGGCACAGGAACATCGCTGTAACGATCTAACGCAGACATAATGTTCCATTCACGGGCCATGTCATGCGCGGTGGCTAAGCGTGCGGAGACCGGCGGACGACGCAGCGCCCAAGTATGGCCTGCCGCATCAGTCACACGAAAAGTGAGGTTTGAGCCGCCGGCCGCGATCAATGAAAAGTTAAACGGGGGTGTTGCGCCATTAACATGAGTCGTAAGCCATTGACCTACCGCTTTGCTGTCGAGGCCTTTAATACTCGTTTTATTCATAGTGGATCTCTTAATTGAAATCTATTATTGTTGAGGTGGCCAGAAAAGTATCGTACTGCGTCATTTTATTGCTTGTTTTTAATGGTATTGACTAAATGACCAAATTTTTTCCAAGCGTCTTTTTTGCGTGTTGGAATGTGCATGGAAGGCAAGCCTTCAACGGCTGTGGTTGATTTCAGTAATTGACGAGCGACCGTTTGTTTGTGCACCTCATCGGCGCCATCAGCAATCCGCAATGCGCGGCCAGAGCGGTACATGTATTCCAATGGTAAGTCGGTGGTATAGCCCAAGGCACCGTGTAACTGTATCGCTCTATCGATAATGGTGAGAAGAATACGCGGTACATGAAATTTGAGCATGGCTATCTCGGTTCTTGATTCAGAGCCATGACCGCCACGGGTATCGATAGTCCAAGCGGCTTTTAAGGTCAGTAGACGCGCTGTTTCAATTTCAACAGCTGATTCTGCAATCGAATCTTGTACCATTTGTAATTGACCTAAAGCTTTGCCTTTTGTTTGTCGAGAAACCGCGCGTTCACACATCATTTCAAATGCCATGTGGCATTGGCCAATGATTCGCATGCAGTGATGAATCCGGCCACCACCAAGCCGCTTTTGTGCAAGAAGAAAGCCTTCACCGGGTTGGCCTATCATATGGTCGAGAGGAACTCGGCAGTTATCGAACAGCACTTCGGAGTGGCCGCCAATTCGGTCGCTAATGTACGGCGTTTGCTGATCATCAGTGTCGTGCATGGGGTGGCTCATGGTACCGACATCACGAACCACTTTCATGCCAGCTGTTCCTCTGGGCACCACTAGCATAGAGGCGCGCTGATGAGGTGCCGCGTCGGGATCGGTGACGGCCATTAATACTGTGAAGTCGGAGACTGAGGCGTTCGATGCATACCACTTATGCCCGTTAATCACCCATTCATCGCCCTCTTGATGGCAGCGTGTCGTGATTGCAGTAGGGTCTGAGCTGGCAATATGTGGCTCAGTTAATGAAAAAGTACTGCGGACTTCGCCGCGCATTAATGGGTACAACCAGCGTTCACGTTGCGCTTCTGTGGCGCCCACGGCCAATAATTCTGCATTACCAGAATCGGGACCTTGGCAATTAAAAATTTCAGGAGCTAATTCACTGCGACCGAGTATTTCATGGATTAGTCCTAACTTTAGCTGACCCATACCTTGGCCGCCGTGCTCTGGCCCGAGGTGGGGCGACCAGAGGTTTTGTGCTTTGACTTTTTCTTTCAGAGGTGCCCAAAGTTGGTCTAGTTGGGCTTGATTGAGTCCACCTTGAATCAGTTCTATCGGAATAATTTCATTATCGACAAAGTCTCGAATCCAATCGAGCTTGTGTTGAAATTCTGTCTCGGTAGAAAAATCCCAGGCCATTTGATACTCCAATGTTGCATATTTGTTAAGTCATTGAGTCAAGACATTAGTCATTCGGATGTGCAGCGTCAAGATCCCAGTTATCAAGTAGGATTTTATTGGCATACCAGGTATTCCAATGCTCGGTTAAGTATTGGATCTTACCTTGGTTATTAAAACGAAAAACAAAACAATAAACGTTTTTATAATCCTTACCTGAGTTAGTCTTACTGTGTTGGGTGTGTTGGCGCATGACATAGTCATTATCAGCGATAACTAGCAAGTCAGTAAATCGATTGGTTGATAAGTCGTAGGAGTCAGTTCCTGAATTGGGTTGGTCTTGACCAGCACCATAAAGTATCTTTTTAATCGTTTCGATGCCTTTATGCTCGGTTTTTCCTTCAAGACCGGGTAGTCTCGGAAGGCCGTTCCACCACACGGCATCATCAGCAAATAAACTAGCGGGGTCTCCGCAACTGCCATCAAATAATGAGTTGGCGCTGGCGATATTGTTTTTTTCTTGTTCCGAGTAGTGAGGCATGATAAATAATCTCTGATTGAGTTATGGCTTGTTGAAGTAATTCCAGCTAAGCACTTCTTCGACTGGCTTTCTGTAGGCCGGTTTAAAGTCGGTGCCAATAGTATAGGCAATGGGGAATAAGCCAACTTGAGTGTATTGATCAAAAGGAATGTCCAGTAATTCAGCGAGTTCTTGCTCTCGCCAGAGATGGGCTGTGGTCCATGCACTGCCTAAACCCTGTGATCGCAGTGCTAAAAAGAAGCTCCAGACGGCTTGAATAATCGAGCCATAAGAACTGGCTTGCATAAATACGCCTGCACTTTCAACCCGGCCCGACATTAGTGGGATTAAGATCGCAGGGGCCTTGGCTAAATTTTCTCGCAGGTAATCGACGGATTGATTAATCTTGTTAAAGCCAGGGATTTCAGCGCCCATATAATTTTCACCGACAGCATCGCCTAGTAATGCAACATAGTCATCCATGGCGCCATTATAAATTTTACCAATTGATGCAATGGTTGACGGGTCGTCGATAATTAACCACTGCCAGGTATTCATGTTTGAGCCATTGGGCGCTTGAAGGGCAAGCTCTAGGCAGTCCTCCAGGAGTGTTCTGCTAATTGGCTTAGAAAAATCGAGACGTTTACGGACGCTTCGAGTGGTGGTCAATAATTCTTTTGTATTAAGATCAAGCATAATCGAGGTCTACTCTATTATCTGCCAATAAGCTAGGGCTAGGAGGTTTAATTCTTACCCTTTGGACACGGTTGAGCAATAGTTGGTAAGGTTAATTAACTGTTATGTGTGGAATTTGTGAATGAAAGTGTGGGGTCATTATCTGCGATAGATAATCATATCTGTTAAAAGTAACTGGGGTTATTCTTCTTCATCAAAGCGATTTTTTATTAATTCTTTTATTGCTTGCATCGCGATTACTTCATCAGAGCCGTTCGCGGTGATGAATAATTGACTGCCTTTTGCGGCGGCTAAAAGCATGACCGACATGATGCTTTTTCCATCAACCTGTTTATCATTAAAAGTGAGTGATATCTCACTGGCGAATTGGCAGCTCACATCAACCAGTTTACTTGCCGCTCTGGCGTGTAAGCCAAGCTTATTTTGAATGATGATTTCTTCTTTGATCATGAGCTTGTTTATTGTCTAAGTAAGTTAATAGTCATTGAACCTAGTTAAAGTCGTTATTTTTATATCCCTTAAGCTGTATTTTTTTTGCGTAATTCTCGGTGTCGAATTTGAATAATCTCCATTTGATGTTTGAAGTGCTGGTATAAGGCATTTGCTACGAATACAGATCGATGTTGTCCGCCAGTGCAGCCGATCGATATAGTGGTGTAGCTTCGATTGGTTTGTTTGAATTTAGGTAGCCAGATAGTTAGGTAATTAATGATGCTATCAATCATTGTTGCCACATCTTCTTCCTTACCGAGATATTCGATAATTTCTTTATCGTTGCCATTATAGGGGCGAAGTGCTTTATTCCAATAAGGGTTAGGTAGACACCTGACATCAAAAACAAAATCAGAGTCGACGGGAATATGACTTTTATAGCCGAATGATTGAATCAGCAGTGACATCTCACCGGCAGGTTTGTCGCTGATTCTATCGCTAATAATTTCTCTTAATTCATGGAAAGTCATTTTGCTGGTTTCAATGATTATGTCGGCCATTTGCGCGATGCTGTCAAGTAGTCCTGCTTCTTGAATAATGGCCTCTGATAGTGATACTGAACCACTGCTCAGCGGGTGCTTTCGCCGAGTTTCTGAGAAACGTTTAATGAGTGTATTATTGTCTGCATCAAGATAGATAATGTTAGTGTCGATATCAGCGGGAATATTTTGAAATATGGTGGGGAATTGAGATAGTTCATCATGGTTATTTCTAGCATCAATGCTGACGGCAACTTTGCTTTGAGATGTTGTTCTTGTTTCACTCTTAAATGACTGAAGTGCTAATGCAGGCAGAAGACTAGCAGGTAAGTTGTCGACACAATAGAAGCCTAAATCCTCTAGCATGTTCAGTGCGCTACTTTTTCCCGATCCAGAGCGACCACTAATAATGAGTAATTTCATTGGCGTCCTATCGTTATGATTTGAGATGACATTTTTAGTGCCTGCCTTCTGTCAAAAGCTGATACAGCCGGGCTGGGTCTTGAGCTTGCCGAATCGCTTTGCAGGTTTCAATTTGTGATAATTTCTCTGCCATTAATGCTAGCGTTTGCAAGTGGCCATCATTTGCATCGGTTGGCACGATCAAAGCCCATAAGATATCAACGTTTTTTCCGTCACTTGCATCAAATGAGACGCCGCCGTTATTTAGAGTAATAATGGCGCATAGTGGTTGGCAACAATCGGCATAGCGGCAATGGGGTATGGCTATACCATCACCAAGTCCCGTGCTGCCGAGCTTTTCGCGATCCGTTAATGCGTCAAAGACCAGATCTTTACTTATGCTAGGGGTATCCTTTGCAAGCA
>PBSZ01000044.1 GCA_002726445.1 Cellvibrionales bacterium
GCAAACGCCGATAGCGGGTAAGAAGAGAGCATTATTTAGGCAGAGCATTGAAAAGTTAGGCGCGATTGAACACAATATTCAGATTAATACTGCCAGCCAACGGAATGATGATATTACTGTTAGGGTGCCTGACGGACATTACTTTATGATGGGCGATAATCGAGATAACAGTCAGGATAGCCGTTTTTGGGGACCGGTTTCAGAACAGCGCATTGTCGGTAAAGCCGTGGCAATTTGGATGCATAAAGAACCCGGTTGGCATTTTCCGACATTCAATCGAGCTGGCTCTTTTCAATAATCAGATTAATCATGAATTAACATTTTGGAATCTTGAATATGGGGCAAATAAAAATAAATTTATTGACGGCATTGCAAAAAAAACTGGATTATTCATTTAAAGATCATGATCTACTCGAGCTGGCTTTGACCCATAAAAGTTCAGGCAGTAAGAATAATGAACGGCTTGAGTTTTTAGGCGATTCCTTATTGAATACCATCGCCGCTGAAGCGCTTTTTATGCGCTATGATGACGTGCCAGAGGGTGTCATGACAACCGCAAGATCACAGTTAGTGAAAGGTAAAACCTTAGCTAAGATAGGGTTTTCTCTTGAGCTTGATAGCTTGATGATTCTTGGCTTGGGTGAAAAAGGCAGTAGTTCACCGGTTAAACATTCGATTGTGGGTGATGCAGTTGAGGCTTTAATTGGCGCTATTTATATTGATAGTGATTTTAAGCAATGCCAAAAAATTGTTTTAAGCTTGCTAGACGTTTATCTTGAACAAGTGTCATTAGTGCCGGATTTCAAAGATGCAAAAACGCTGTTACAAGAGCTAATGCAAGCAGAGCGCTTGGCATTGCCGGTGTATGAATTGGATAAGGTTGAAGGACCGGGCCACGAGCAATATTTTACAGTCAAGTGCAGTGTGGAATTACAATCAAAGTTTGCTTTTGGTGAAGGAAAAAGTCGTCGAGCCGCTGAGCAAAATGCCGCGATGCGGGTGTTAAAGCAGTTTAATTACAGCGATAAAGATGCTATCAGTCAAGACGATAAGATGACCGATGGTAGGAAGGCTTTGTGACGCAAAGTTCGCCCGAATTTTGCGGTCTTGTTGCGATAGTGGGCCGACCCAATGTCGGCAAGTCGACCTTATTAAACATCTTGCTTGGCCAAAAAATCAGTATCACCTCTCGAAAACCTCAAACCACTCGCCACCGTATAACGGGTATTGATACGCGAGATCAGTACCAGGCTATTTTTGTTGACACGCCGGGTATACATCAAACGCAAACCAATGCAATGAATCGCTACATGAATCGTGCGGCCACATCTACCATTGCCGATGTTGATGTCACGGTCTTTGTTGTTGATCGACTCAGTTGGGATGAGGAAGACGAATTAGTGGTGCAAGGCCTAGTGGCGGCTAAGTCTCCAGTGATTTTAGTGTTGAACAAAATAGATCGCTTGACCGATAAAAGTCGCCTATTACCGCATATACAAAGCTTGGCATCGGTTTTTGAGTGGGCAGAGGTGTTGCCTTTGTCGGCAAAAACAGGTTATCAGCTTGATCAATTGCGCGAGGCAATCTACCAGCGTTTGCCTCAGCAATCGCATCTTTATGATGCCGATCAAATTACTGATCGCAGCGAGCGATTTATGGCAGCGGAGTTAATTCGTGAAAAATTGATGCGTCAGTGCGGCGACGAACTTCCCTATCAAGTGGCGGTCGAAATAGAGAGTTTTAATCACCAAGGCCATGTGATTCATATTAATGCTTTGATTTGGGTCGAGCGTGAGGGGCAAAAGAAAATTATTATCGGTCGAGCGGGTGAGCAGATTAAAAAAATCGGCACCGACGCAAGAAAAGATATTGAGATCATGACCGAGCAAAAGGTAATGCTTAAACTTTGGGTCAAGGTTAAAAGTAGTTGGTCTGACGACGAGAGAATGTTAAAAAGTCTCGGTTTTGATGACTAGCTAAAACGAAAAATTATTGATTGGTGATTACTGTGTCAATCGAATTAGAACGCTGTTTTTTACTGCATCAGCGACCTTACCGTGAAACAAGCGTGATTGCCGAGCTATTGACTGAACACGAGGGTCGCGTTAGTTTGGTCTGTAAGGGTGTTCGCTCAGTAGGTAAGAAAGCCTCCTCTTTACGCAGTACACTTCAACCCTTTGCTCTATTAA
Organism: Cellvibrionales bacterium; assembly: GCA_002726445.1. Lineage (GTDB taxonomy): Bacteria > Pseudomonadota > Gammaproteobacteria > Pseudomonadales > UBA7434 > UBA7434. The sequence goes on from PBSZ01000044.1 coordinate 2,190, forward strand.
GTGCCTCATGGTCAGGTAAAACTGACCTTAAGTCTCTGCGTCAGGTTGAGGTCATTACGCCGGCGCCGCGACTGCACCAGTCGCAGTTATATGCAGGCTTATACTTGAATGAACTACTGGTTCGCTTGTTTCATTCAGGTGAAAGTCATACGAATTTATTTTCTCGTTACCAGGCCAGTATTTCTGAATTAGCCAGCTTAGCGGCAGATGATACGATTGCTATAGAGGTTAGCCTGCGACGATTTGAGGCCCGTTTGCTTGCCACCTTAGGTTTCGAGTTAGATTTTATGCGGGACGCCATCACCGGTAAGCCAATCACTGCTGATGCAGAGTATCAGTTTCACACTGAATACGGGTTCTACCGCGCAGATCTTAATGATGCTGATGCCGACAATGAGCACAGTGCAATTAATGCCGATAGCGCTTTAGCCTCTAATGCGCATCTACTAATAGCCGGCAGCGCTATACTGGCGATACAAAACCATGATTATCACGATAAAAAAGTGCGCCAGGTAGCAAAAAAAATCATGCGCCTAGCACTAGCACAACACCTCGGTGGTCGCCCGCTAAAAAGTCGCGAACTCTACCGTCGGCCTGATTAGCACGTTGTTTTTTGTCTTTTTTGGGTGCATCGCTACTGAGGAGTGTTTTTTGCTCTGATACCGAAAAAAACACCAAATACCCCATAAGATCGATCAATTTTTATTCTTTTTTCGAACTGTTTAACCGCCATTTACCGTTTTTTTGGTATCATTAACTTTTGATGTGTCACCGTGTGAGTTAAAAATCTTGCCGGTCTGTAAGGAATTGAGTCCGTGAGTTACCCAACCATTGAGCAGTATGTCGGTAATACACCGTTAGTTAGGCTGCAGCGAATGTACGCCGGAGAAAATCAACTATTGCTTAAGTTAGAAGGCAATAACCCGGCCGGTTCAGTTAAAGATCGTCCTGCGCTAAATATGATTAATCAGGCAGAACAGCGCGGTGAAATTAAACCTGGTGATACTTTGATTGAAGCAACCAGCGGCAACACAGGGATTGCCCTAGCCATGGCCGCGGCAATCAAAGGCTATCGCATGCGATTAATAATGCCTAGCCACATGAGTCACGAACGTAAATTGGCGATGTCGGCCTATGGTGCAGAGTTAATCGAGGTCACGGCGGAACAGGGCATGGAAGGAGCGCGTGATTTGGCTCAGTCAATGCAAGCGCAAGGCGAGGGCAAAGTGCTCGACCAGTTTGCTAATGGCGATAATCCCAATGCGCATTTTGATTCTACAGGCCCTGAAATCTGGCAACAGACAAATGGCACGATTACGCATTTTGTTTGTTCAATGGGCACTACGGGCACTATTATGGGCGTGTCTCGGTTCTTGAAGCAAAAAAATCCAGCCATTCAAATTATTGGCTTACAACCTAAAGATGGCGCAAGTATCCCTGGAATTCGGCGTTGGCCTAAAGCGTATTTACCCAGTATTTATCAGGCTGAAGAAGTCGATCAAGTGATTGATATTGATCAGCATAAAGCAGAGCGCACAATGCGGCAATTGGCGACCGAAGAAGGGATCTTTTGTGGCGTTTCTTCTGGCGGTTCGGTTTGCGGTGCTTTGCAAGTTGCTTCTAATGTTTCAAATGCTGTGATCGTTGCCATTATTTGTGATCGTGGCGATCGCTATCTTTCTACCGGTGTATTTGATAGCTAAGCAAAAATTTATGCTGGTCTAGTCATCGAATACTGTTGAGTTTTTTACTGAAAAAAAGCATCTCAGCTATGGTTCAAGTAAGAAAAAATATTTCAAAAAGTGAAGTGGGTGATATTGATATCAACGCTTGGCTAGATACTTTGCCTGGGTTTTCTGATCAACTAACGGTTGATAGAATGCGAAAAGCCTTTGAATTGGCTTCTGCATCACAAAAAGCCGTGCTCAGCAAAGACCAAAAGCCGCATGGTCTCATCGGTTGTTTTGATGCGGGTATGGAAATGGTTAACATCCTTGCCAGTTTTGATATGGATGAGGAGGTATTAATCGCCGCATTAATTTATCGTGCTGTCCGTGAGGGTCGCATCACTATCGATCAAGTGGAACTAAGCCTAGGAGGTGAAGTTGCATCGCTGGTTAAAGGCGTACTAAAAATGGCGGCAATTTCGAATGTCCGTACAGAGACGACACCCGTCTTGGGGCAAGGCAATGCTCAGGTAGACAATATTCGAAAGATGCTGGTCGCGATGGTAGATGATGTTCGAGTCGGGCTGATTAAACTAGCAGAACGGACGCAAGCTATTCGAGCAGTCAAGAATCATCCTGATCCTATTAAGCAGCGACGAGTAGCGCGTGAGGTTTTTGATATTTATGCGCCGCTTGCGCATCGCTTGGGTATTGGTCAGATTAAATGGGAATTAGAGGACGTTTCCTTTCGTTACCTCGAGCCTGAAGCCTACAGTTCAATTGCCAATATGCTCGATGAAAAACGTTTGGATCGAGAAAATTATATTGGTCAAGTGGTCGAGTTAGTTCAAGAAAAACTAAAAATCATGGGCATTGAGGCTCAGGTTAATGGTCGCGCCAAGCATATTTACAGTATTTGGCGAAAGATGCAGCGCAAGCATGTTGCTTTTGAGCAGGTTTACGATGTCCATGCATTAAGAATCACCGTTCCACAATTAAAAGATTGCTACGCGAGTTTAGGCGTGGTGCACACGCAATGGCGAAATTTGCCGGGCGAGTTTGATGATTACATTGCTAATCCTAAAGAAAATGGTTACCGCTCTTTACATACGGCAGTTATTGGACCTAACAATAAAATTTTAGAAGTACAGATTAGAACGGATGATATGCACCAAGAGTCAGAGTTAGGTGTATGTGCCCATTGGCTTTATAAAGGAACCGATGTTAAGACCAACAGTGAAGGCTACGAGCAAAAAATTGCTTGGTTAAGGCAGGTATTGGAATGGCATGAAGAGACCGGTGGCAGCGGTGATATTCGCGAACTTGCTGGTGATTTGACGAATGATTTTGGTAAAGATCGCATTTACGTATTTACCCCAGAGGGACATATTGTAGACGTCCCTACGGGTTCTACAGCGGTTGATTTTGCTTACCATATTCATACTGAAGTCGGTCATCGTTGTCGCGGAGCAAAGGTTGATGGACGCATTGTACCGCTCAGTCGCGAATTGCTTAATGGTCAAAAGGTCGAAATTATTAAAGGGCCAGAGGCAATTCCTAATCGCGATTGGTTAAGAGCCAGCCTGGGCTATCTGAATTCCAGTCGAGCGCGATCAAAAGTGCGAGCCTGGTTTAAAAAACAGGCGGCTGAACAGAATTTACAAGCGGGTCGATCTTTACTTGAGCGTGAAGTTAAGCGCTTGGCAATGACTAGTTTGGACTATAAGCGACTCGCTCAAAAACTGAATTACAAGACCGTCGATGATCTTTACGTAGCACTGGGTGCAGGGGATATTTCGACCTCACAAATCATGCGGTTAGCAGAAAAATGGTTTGGCGATCCGGTTCAGTCGCCGCTTGAACTGCAAGTCAGTCAGAGCGAGAGTCGAAAACAGACACCTGTCGATGCTATTCAGGTCTTAGGTGTGGGTAATTTGCTGACCCAAATCGCCCAATGCTGTAAACCTGTTCCAGGCGATGACATCGCAGGGTACGTGACGGTGAGTCGTGGCGTAACGGTGCATAGAAAAGACTGCCAACACTTTTTGCAGGTTGATAGCCAGCAACAAGATCGACTCATTGAAGTCAGTTGGGGCGAGCAAAAAACTGGGATATATACGGTCGATATTTCAGTTGAGGCCTATGATCGAACCGGTTTGCTGGGCGATATTTCTGGTTTGCTGTCAGCGATGCGAGTCAATGTGAGAAAGGTGAATACCTATACGGATCTACAAAGTAATATTGCCGACCTTCGGTTAACCATTGAAATCCATAATATTGAAGAATTAGTTAGAATTTTAGCGCGATTAAATAATATGCCGAATATCATTAATACCAGCCGAGTCAGTTAATGGCTAACTACACTATCAATGATCTACTTTATTTAATGTCGCGCTTAAGAGATCCAAATCAAGGCTGTCCATGGGACTTGAAGCAGACTAGCCAAACACTTATTCAGCATTCGGTAGAAGAGGTATATGAATTAGTTGATGCTATTGAGTCGGCTAATTCTAAAGATATTCAAGCTGAATTAGGGGATGTCTTATTTCAGGTAGTTTTTCTGGCGCGGTTAGCAGAAGAACAACAGCAGTTTGACTTTCATCAGGTCGTTGATCAACTCTGTAGTAAACTGATTCGCCGCCATCCTCATATTTTTATCGATGGCCAGTTGTACGTTGATAGTGATCAGACTCCTCAGCGAGCGACTATTAGCGAGCATCAAGTATCTAAAAATTGGGAGACTATTAAATCTGCCGAGCGTGTAACCGAGGGTCGAGACGGTTTATTTGATGATGTGCCGCTCGCTTTGCCGGCATTGCTGAGAGCCGTTAAATTACAAAAAAGAGCCGCTACGGTGGGTTTGGATTTTACTCAAGCGCATTCAGCTTTAGACAAGCTAAAAGAAGAAATTTTTGAATTAGATCAGGCGATGGACGCTTATCAACAGCAAGGCGCAAGCGCACAGTCAGCTGAGCAGAGAATGATTGATGAATTAGGTGATGTGCTTTTCAGTTCTGTCAATGTGGCAAGAAAGTTAGCAATTAATCCAGAGTCTGCGTTAAGAGGCGCCAATCAAAAATTTACCCGAAGGGTTTTAGCTGTTTTAGATGAATTACCCGCATATCAGACAGCTAATGATTCGCAGGGCGAGCCAATAACCATTGATCCTGAGTTATTGGATCAGTTATGGCAGTCGGTTAAGCATGATGATTAAAGCATCAAGGCCGATTATTTGTTAGAATATAGTCCGCTTTTAGAAGGTGTTTGATCGCAATGATTCAATATCATCTATCATTGGCTAGGCTGTTATCATCTTAACTTGTGGAAAGGCTATTGACTGTGTATCTTTGCTGCTTGATGCGCCAATAGACAATAACCATAGCACCGCTTGATGCTTTGGTTTGTATAAGGTGCTGTGGTTTATATTAAAGGTCAAAATTCTATCAGTCATCTTAGTAAAAAAGTGACATAAGAAATAAGTAAGCGTTATGTGTAGCCATGAAACGAATTCTTTGCAAGATTGGCTGTGTTTGTAATTGAGTAATCATAGAGGCGTTTTAGATGCGAATTATATTATTAGGACCTCCCGGTGCGGGCAAAGGAACACAAGCTCAATTTATCATGGATGCCTTTAATATTCCTCAAATATCGACGGGTGACATGCTCCGTGCAGCGATTAAAGCAGAGTCTGCCTTAGGCCTTAAAGTGAAAGAGGTGATGTCTTCTGGCGCCTTGGTTTCAGATGATATTATTATCGAACTCGTAAAAGATCGAATTAGTCAAGCTGATTGCCAAGAAGGTTTTTTATTTGATGGTTTTCCTCGCACGATCCCTCAGGCGCAAGCAATGTTAGATGCTGATGTCCACGTAGATACTGTTTTAGAGATTTGCGTCGATGATGCCGATATTGTTGAACGTCTGGGCGGTAGGCGTGTTCATCCAGATTCAGGTCGTGTTTACCATGTTGAATATAATCCACCAAAAGTCGCTGGAAAGGATGATGTTACTGGTGAGGCATTAATTCAACGAGAAGATGATCATGAAGAGACGATACGTAACCGTTTATCGGTTTATCATGATTTAACTGAAGTGCTGGTAGGTTTTTATCAAGAATTAAAAAATAATGATAAAAATATCCCCGCACCTGATTACTTTAGTGTGATTGGCGTTGGAAATGTTGATTCTATACGTGACAACATCCTGTCTCTTTTAAAAAAATAATCAATAGTGATAAAAAAGGTGCTCAAAAGCACCTTTTTTATCACTCAATCATCTTTAAAGTCCGTTTTTATATGCGGATATGTCATTTTCTTGTTAATGCTTTCTTATAAAACTGTTTTTTTACAGTCATGGCTACCTTTGCTGTCTAATTGGCTTCTAAATTACAGGCGGTTAAACTTCATTTATTCGCTTTTATAGATTCTTTTTTTTAAAAATTTTGTTTCTATTAAAAATTAAGCTTGTGGTTTCATGTTTTTTTCTTTTTTTACGCTAAAAATTATTCTCTATTAATACGCAAAATGCGAAGTTATTAAATAAAATATTTTTTTGACGATGAATTTTTTTTTTAAAATAAATAC
>PBSZ01000045.1 GCA_002726445.1 Cellvibrionales bacterium
ACGGACCATCGGCTCGCGATCAGACGCCCGTCGTTGATAGTGTGGTGGTTGTTGTTCCAAAGCAGATTTCCACAGCCAGTGAGAGGGTAGATACCTCAAGAATGCTATTAGTCTAGTTGATATACCGTGCTTTGCTGAATTTTGTCGAATGCTAAAGCCGTGATTAGTAGCTATTTTCGCAACAGGATAGTTTTTATTATCTATTTATATCAATAGCTTATAAGTTATTGTGATTAGGAAGAGCAGCTCACGCTAATGCGCTTGCCCCAGTCTGGCGGTGGTTTAGCGTAGTCTTCGTACTGCGTTTGTTCTGCAAAAGGTTGACTCAATACAGTCGCTAAGCGCTCGAGCTCAGTGTAATCGCCTTGTTCTGCTTGACTAATTGCTTGCTGAGCCAAGTAATTGCGCAAGATGTATTTAGGGTTCATGGCATGCATGGCGGCTTGTCTTTCAGCATCGCTGCGGGCTTCTTTTTTGAGCCGCTGTTGGTAACGTCTTAGCCACTGATCAAAGCCGTCTCGGTCAACAAAGCTATCTCTTAATGGATGTTGTCGATCATCGGTCGCGACGGTACTGAGTTGCCTAAAGGTGCGACAAAAATCGGCTTTTGTCCCCTGCATTAATTGCAGCAGTTCACTGACCAGGGTTTGGTCCTCATCGTGCGCCTCAAGCCAGCCAAGTTTGGCTCGCATCTGGGCAGAGTAGCTAGCGATTAAATAGGGCTGGTAGTGATTAAGCCCTGCTTTGATCTGTTCCTCGCTGATCAGTGATGACAGTGCTTGACCCAGCGCATGCAAATTCCATAAGCCAATACTGGGTTGTGCGTCGAAGGCATAGCGACCAGAATGATCGGAGTGGTTACAGATAAAACCGGCATCGTAGTCATCGAGGAAGCCGTAGGGACCAAAGTCAAAGGTATCGCCTATAATTGACATATTATCGGTATTCATCACACCGTGAGCAAAGCCATTGGCCTGCCATTGCGCAATCATTAATGCAGTTTTTTCGACCACTTGTTTAAAAAAGTTCGCATAGCGCTGGTCCGCCGCTTGGTTTGCCAGAGCAGGGTAATAGTGGTCAATACAGAAGTCGGCTAATTGCTTCACTTGTGGATATTGCTTGGTGTAGTGAAAATATTCAAAGCTACCAAAGCGAATATGACTTTTAGCCACCCTGACGAGCATCGCAGCGGGTTCTTGTTGCTCACGCCAGACCGATAATTCACCGCTGGTCAGGCATAGCGAACGGGTCGAGGCAATACCTAAGGCGTGCAAGGCTTCGCCAGCGAGATACTCGCGGATGCTGGAGCGTAAAACCGCTCGCCCATCGCCCATTCGTGAATAGGGTGTGGGGCCTGCACCCTTTAAATGCAGGTCAAAACGCCCATCAGTCGTAGCTATTTCGCCGAGCAGTAAGCCGCGGCCATCGCCCAGTTGGCTAACATAATGACCAAATTGATGGCCAGCATACACCATGGCTAATGGCTGACTGCCAGTTAATGCTTGTGCGCCACTAAAGGCGGCTAAAAAACTGTCTGCTTGCTGGCCAAATAAATCCAGCTGTAAGTCTTGCGCTAAGCTGGCGTTGCGAATCACCCAGTGCGGATTAGCCATTGCTGTGACTTGGACGGCAGTAGAAAATTTATCGCCTAAGTCAGAAAAGTGATGTTCTAGATTGGGAATCAGATGCGCCATTACTGGTTTAATTAATTCGACTGAGTATCTGTTCTAAGGCGGTCGCTAGATCAATATCTTCATTTTCTGAAGCGGTTCTGGCGCGGTATTCCAGCACATTATTATCGATGCCTTTATCGCCAATCACTACGCGATGCGGTATACCAATTAATTCCATGTCGGCAAATTTAACGCCGGGACGCTCATTACGGTCATCCATAAGGACATCAATGTTATGACTCATTAATTGCTCGTAGAGTTGCTCGGTAAGCGCTTTAACGCGTTCTGACTTTTGCATATTAATGGGGATTAGTACCAGCTGAAAAGGTGCAATAGAAGCTGGCCAGACAATGCCGCCAGCATCGTGGTTCTGCTCAATAGCGGCAGCCATAACCCGAGAGACGCCTATGCCGTAACAGCCCATTTCTAATATCTGCGCCTTACCTTGTTCATTCAGCACGGTGGCATTCAATGCGGTGCTGTATTTTTTTCCCAGTTGAAAAATATGGCCAACTTCGATGCCGCGTTTAATTAACAGTGTCCCGGTGCCATCGGGGCTAGGGTCGCCTTCGACGACACAGCGAATATCGGCGACTTGGCTTGCGGTTGCGTCGCGGTTCCAGCGAGCGTCACGGTAGTGCTGGCCATTTTGATTGGCGCCGCAGATAAAATGACTCATGGCCGCTGCAGAATGATCAACGATAATGGGTAAATTGAGTTGCACAGGCCCGATAGAACCGGCTTCGCAATTAATTTCAGCCTGAATTTCTTCATCACTTGCTAGCGTTAAAGGGCAGGCAACTAACGGCAGCTTTTCTGCTTTTAATTCATTTAATTGGTGGTCGCCGCGAACAACCAAGGCCACTAAGGGTTCAGGGCTACTCTCATCGGCATGAACTAAGAGTGTCTTAATAATCCGCTTGGGCTCAATCTGTAGTTGTTCAGTGACCTCAGTAATCGTTTTACTGGTAGGTGTATCGATCAGCGTTAATGCTTGCTCTTCGACGGCGGGTTCAGCGACAGGTGCTATTGCCTCGGCTAATTCGACATTAGCGGCATAGTCGCTATTGTCGCTGAAGGCAATACTGTCTTCGCCTGACTCTGCCAGCACGTGAAATTCATGGCTGGCGTTACCGCCGATAGAGCCTGTGTCGGCTAAAACAGCGCGAAAATTTAAACCGATAGCGCTAAAAATCGAGGAATAGCTGTCGTACATTTGTTTATAGGTTTGCTCTAGGCAAGCTTGGTCAACATGAAAAGAATAAGCGTCTTTCATGATGAATTCACGGGCGCGCATGACGCCAAAACGAGGTCGAATTTCATCGCGAAATTTTGTTTGAATTTGGTAGATGTTGGTCGGTAATTGTTTATAACTTTGTAATTCATTTCGAACGAGGTCGGTAATGACTTCTTCATGGGTGGGGCCAAGACAAAATTCACGTTGGTGTCGGTCATGAATTCGCAATAATTCGGCGCCGTATTGCTCCCATCGCTCGGATTCTTGCCATAACTCCGCGGGTTGAACCACAGGCATAAGGACTTCTTGTGCGCCGGCACGGTTCATTTCTTGACGAACAATGGCTTCTATTTTTCGCAACACTTTCAGCCCTAGCGGCAGCCATGTATAAAGGCCAGAGGCCAATTTACGAATCATCCCTGCTCGAAGCATTAATTGATGGCTGATAACTTCGGCATCTGCAGGCGTTTCTTTTAAAGTCGATAATAAAATTTGGCTAGAACGCATAGTATTTTTTCGCTTGAGGCGGAACCTTTATGGACAGCCCAATTATTAGAGGGTTAAAAAAACAAAAACCGGGGCTGGAAGACCAAACCCCGGTGTCTGGCTAGTGCTTTGATAGTATCATCGCTCTGGCCTGAAAAGCGTCAAAGACGCTGCAGCGACTTACTCTGCCATTTCTTTAAGCTTTTTCAATGGGCGAACTTTTACTGAGATGCTGGCTGGTTTAGCCGCAACATCCATGAAAGTGCCTGGATTGAAAGGATTAGGTACATTTTTACGTGCTGGACGCTTAGGCTTTTTCACCGTCGTGATTTTAAGCATGCCAGGCAAAACGAACTCACCACAGGCGCGTTTTTTAATGTGACGCTCGATTAATGAAGAAAGCTCGTCAATGACGGCGCCTACGTCTTTACGACTCAGATCCGTTGATTCTGCAATTTCAGTTAAAATTTGGGTTTTGCTATAGCGTGAAGCAATAGCTTTGCCAGAAGTTTTCGCTGGCGCTTTCTTTGGCGCAGCCTTTTTAGCCGTACGTTTTTTAGCAGCAGTTTTTTTAGCAGCCATGTTATATCCTCAGTTATCAATAAAAAGCTTACTCAAATATCCAGCTTATGCTGGGTGAATTGTTTCTTGCTCTGATTCAAGATTGAATAATAACGCCTATTTTTATAGGTTTTATTGTTCTTAAAAACATCGTTGAATAAAAGTATTAAAACAATGGGTATATATATAACCAAAACTGTAAACGCTGGCAAATAAAAAATGCTTTATTTTTAGGGTTTTTTTCGCATTTTATTAAATTGATAAAAATAGTATTAGCCTTCAATAGAAGTTTTTCTTTTTTTGACGAAAACACGCAGCTCAGTTTTATTGACTAAAAAAATCCTATTCTTTAGCTTACTGACTTGGATTATACGGTTATGCATTCTGCCTTAGGGTCGTGACATTGTTTAAAAAGCACTTCCTGTGCGAGTAGGCGCTAACCCATTAAGCGGATTAAATGGGCTTTTTTGCTGTAGCATTGCTCATTTCTTGGTTTAAAACCGCGTTAAATATAGAGTATAATGGCGCGCTTTGACCATTCGGTGATGGTTTTGCCTGAGTGCGCCGGCCAAACGTTAGCTTAAAGTGCGGATGGCATTAATGATGATTAAAGCTGGTTTTTGTTTGAATTGGAGTTTTTACTGCTTATGCCCATTTATGAATATCAATGTGAAGCCTGTGGTCATCAATTGGAAGCATTGCAAAAAATGTCTGCGGCCCCTTTGCTTCGATGCCCCATTTGCGATAAGGACAGTTTGAAAAAATTAATTTCAGCGGCGGCGTTTAAATTAAAAGGCAGCGGCTGGTACGAAACTGATTTTAAAAACAAAGGGGGCTCTGCAGCGCCATCGGCACAAGCGGAATCCAACACGGCTGCGACACCCACCGGGACGGGTAGCCAAAGCACTGAATAAATAGGGTAATAAATGGGCCACTGAATAGCGGCCATTGTTTGTTTGGTAGATGAGAGAATACGGTAGCGAGTTGCTTGTGTTTAACACCAGTAGTCAGCTTTTTTAGCAAAATACAGTAAATAATATCGAGGTTGTTTTGACTGATTCAAAAAACAACGCTGGCATTGGTCAGCAAAGAAGCCATTATTGTGGTCAAGTCGCATTGCCAGAGGTTGATAGCGAAGTCTCTCTGTTCGGCTGGGTTGATCGACGTCGAGATCACGGTGGTGTCATATTTATTGATTTACGTGACCGCGAAGGCATTGTGCAGGTGGTATTTGACCCTGATGTCGGCGAGCACTTTGCTACTGCCGATAAAGTGCGTAGCGAGTACGTATTGCATGTTCAAGGGGTGGTTCGCGCCCGTTCGGTCGAAACCATTAACGCCGACATGGCAACCGGTGAGATTGAGGTCTATGCCCAGGCGGTAGAAATTTTAAATCAGGCTGAAACACCGCCATTCCAGCTCGATGAGTTCACCGATGTTGGCGAAGATGTCCGACTAAAGTACCGTTACTTGGATTTACGCCGTAACGATATGCAGCAAAAGCTTCGTCTACGTTCACAGGTGTCAGCGAATATTCGCCGTTTTTTGGACGCAAATGGCTTTTTAGACATAGAAACCCCAATTTTAACGCGGGCTACGCCCGAGGGTGCACGCGACTATTTAGTGCCGAGTCGAACCCATGAGGGCAGTTTTTTTGCCTTGCCTCAGTCGCCTCAATTATTTAAACAGTTATTAATGGTGTCGGGATTTGATCGCTATTATCAAATTGCGAAATGTTTTCGCGATGAAGATTTACGCGCTGATCGTCAGCCTGAATTTACCCAAATAGATATTGAAACCACCTTTATGTCTGAGTCAGAAATTATGACCATGACCGAGCAGTTAGTGACCGAGCTGTTTGCCGAGGTACTAGGCGTGACGTTTGAATCATTTCCCACCATGCCTTATGCCAAGGCGATGCGGGATTATGGTAGCGATAAACCTGATCTTCGCATCCCGTTAAAATTGGTCGATGTGAATGACTTAATGGCCAGTGTTGAATTTAAAGTCTTTAATGGGCCCGCTAATGATCCCGAAGGGCGAGTCGCAGCATTAAAAGTGCCCGGTGGTAGCGCGATTAGTCGCAAAGATATCGATGGTTACACCAAGTTTGTCAGTATCTATGGCGCGAAAGGGTTAGCCTGGGTCAAGGTCAATGATCGTGCGGCGGGACTGGAAGGTTTGCAATCGCCTATTTTGAAGTTTATGCCAGATGATACGGTTATGGCATTAATGGAACGGCTTGAGGCGGCTGACGGCGATATTATTTTCTTTGGCGCCGATAAAACCACCGTCGTCAACGAAGCGCTGGGTGCTTTGCGATGCAAATTAGGCGAAGACTTAAATCTCTATACTTGCGAATGGGCGCCACTTTGGGTCGTTGACTTTCCGATGTTTGAAAAGAATGACAAAGGCCAATGGACGGCATTGCACCATCCGTTTACAGCGCCATCGTGCAGTCCTGAAGCACTGGAAAAAGATCCTGGTTCGGCCTTATCTCAGGCCTATGATATGGTCTTAAATGGCACTGAATTGGGCGGCGGTTCGATTCGTATTCACCAAGCTGACATGCAGTCGGCGGTCTTTCGCTTACTCTCGATCAGCGCTGAAGAGGCCCAGGAAAAATTTGGTTTCTTACTCGATGCGCTCAAATACGGTGCGCCGCCACACGGGGGTTTGGCTTTTGGCCTTGATCGCTTGGTGATGCTCATGAGTGGCGCAAGCTCGATTCGAGATGTCATTGCCTTTCCAAAAACACAATCGGCGGCTTGTGTGATGACTGAAGCGCCCGGTGCTGTCGATAATCAGCAGTTGCGCGAATTAAACATTAAATTGCGCCAGGTAGAGGCGTCGCCCCAAGCTGATTAATCGCCGCGGCCTGTTGCGGTATTAGTTGGCCTACTGAATAAGGTCTACTGATTTTACATTTCAGCTGTGAACTGAGACACAGTTTTTCACTTACCCTGTGATAAGCATGACTTTTATCCACTAGGCTGATCCTGTCAAGCCGGCGTTTTTAGTGAGTTCAGCGCTTGCTGGTGGGTGCTGGCTCTCAATGAGCGTATATGTTTTGACAGGGATTTAAAATAGTTGCATTAAATGTAAGTATGGGCCTGATTTCTGTTTCACTGTGGTATCAGAGGGCAGGTCTACTCTCTCTTTAATGAACGCTGACTTGTTAGCGTTCATGTCTTTTTTCTTCTCTTTTATCTCGACGAATGATCAGATCTTCAGTGCAAATCCTTGCTAGCTGGGTATAATCTGACAAGATTGTGCGGTAGACCGATCACGCGATAAACTATCGCGCTGGTTAGATTGTTAATACTATGACGATGAGTGACCATTTTTGAGCATCATTTTAGGTATCGACCCAGGATCACGGATCACAGGTTACGGCCTTATCCAAGTAGAAAAAACGCAAGCTACGTATGTAGCCAGTGGCTGTATTCGCATGCCTACTGATGATTTACCCGCGCGATTATTGACGATCTATCAAAATGTCGGCGAGCTGATTCGGCAGTACGCGCCTAGCCAAGCGGCTATTGAACAGGTGTTCGTGGGAAAAAGCGTCAGTTCGGCTTTAAAACTGGGTCATGCGCGTGGCGCGGCTATACTCGCTATTGCGGAGGCGGATTTGCCTCTGGGAGAGTACGCCCCAAGGACGATAAAGCAGGCAGTTGCTGGGACCGGTGCCGCGGACAAAGAGCAGGTGCAGGCAATGGTGGTTCGTTTATTAGGCTTAAATCGAACGCCATCGGCCGATGCGGCCGATGCTTTAGCAGTAGCACTTTGCCACAGTTACAGTGATAATCCCTATGGGGCTTTGCGTTAAACGATTCAGAACCCTAAAAAAATTAATGCCAGTGAGAGCGAGTCAGTTAGACAACCATGATCAGTTATTTAGTTGGACAGTTAGTCGAAAAATCCACCCCTTGGCTGGTAATTGAAGTCAATGGCGTCGGTTATGATGTGCAGGCATCGTTAAACACCTTTACTGACTTGCCGGCGTTGGGCGCAGAAATTAAACTGCTAACACATTTTGTTGTCCGCGAAGATGCTCAACTTTTGTACGGCTTTGCTAATCAGTCTGAGCGGCAATTATTTCGTACTTTAATCAAGGTCAATGGTGTGGGCGCTAAGTTGGCGCTGGCTATTTTATCGGGTATGGATGCAGCGGCTTTTAGTCACTGTATTATCGCCTCTGACGTTGCTTCATTGACGCGCCTGCCAGGCGTTGGAAAAAAGACGGCTGAACGATTAATTGTTGAAATGAAAGACCGCCTACAGGAATGGCATGTGGATTCACCCGCCGAACAGATTGGCGGTTCAGACAGTGGATCTTCATCACAGTCTGTGATTTTAGCTGAGGCAGAAACGGCCCTTATTGCTTTAGGCTATAAACCGGTAGAGGCAAGTAAGTCTTTAGCCAAGCTTGATTTTAGTGAAATTGACAGCAGTGAAGCAGCCATTCGTGCGGCTTTAAAAACTATGTTAAAGCGTTAGTTTAGGATAAACCATGATTGAAGCTGATCGATTAATTGCCGGTGAAGTAGTGAAAGAGGAACAGCAACATGACCGTGCTTTGCGGCCTAAGCTGCTGGCTGATTATGTGGGCCAGCAAGTGGTGCGTTCTCAAATGGAGGTCTTTATTGCGGCCGCTCGAAACAGGCAAGAGGCTTTAGATCACAGTTTGATTTTTGGTCCGCCTGGTCTTGGTAAAACGACATTAGCGCACATTATTGCCAATGAATTAGGCGTCACCCTGCATTCAACTTCAGGCCCAGTGTTAGAGCGGCCGGGTGATTTAGCCGCCATGCTGACCAACTTAACGAAAGATGATGTGCTGTTTATTGATGAGATACATCGCTTAAGTCCAGTGGTAGAGGAAGTCTTGTATCCGGCTATGGAAGACTACCAACTGGATATCATGATTGGTGAGGGGCCTTCCGCAAGGTCGATTAAATTAGATTTGCCGCCGTTTACTTTAGTAGGAGCGACCACCCGAGCCGGTTCATTAACCTCGCCTCTGCGTGATCGATTTGGTATTGTTCAACGACTTGAGTTTTATAGTTTGGATGATTTGAGCCAAATTATTATGCGAGCGGCTGATTTATTAGCCATGACCATCGAAGCCGCTGGAGCCGTTGAAATTGCTCGTCGTTCACGCGGTACGCCACGCATAGCTAATCGCTTGCTGCGTCGAGTTAGGGATTTTGCCGACGTCAAATATGACGGCATTGTGACCCAACAAGTGGCCGAACAGGCGCTGGATATCTTAAACATTGACCCTCTTGGTTTTGATCATATGGACCGTCGGTTGTTACTCTGCATTATCGAGAAGTTTGATGGTGGTCCAGTGGGCGTTGATAACTTAGCGGCAGCGATCAGCGAAGAGCGTGACACCATAGAGGATGTATTAGAGCCTTTTTTGATTCAGCAGGGCTTCATTCAGCGCACTCCACGCGGTCGTATTGCAACCCGTCATGCTTATGAGCATTTTGAAATAATACCGCCGCAGCGCGAACAATAGTGTGGAATTGATGTCAAATAATCAGTCTTCAGCCTTGTCTTCAACGACAATTGATGTGCGTGTATATATTGAAGATACCGATGCTGGCGGCATTGTTTTTTATGTTAATTATTTAAAGTATATGGAGCGGGCGCGAACTGAGTTTATGCGTCAGTTAGGCCTTGGAAAAGCAGCTTTATTTGCCGATCAATTAATGTTTGTTGTGCATTCTTTAACGATTAATTATCGTGCGTCAGCGGAGTTAGACGATTGCCTGTCAATTTCTGCCGTCGTGAAAAAGAGTAGCAAGGTAGCCGTGGTATTTGAACAGCAAGTCTATCGTAACAATCAATTATTGTGCGAGGCTGAGGTAAAAGTGGCTTGTGTTGATCGCGCCACGCAACAACCGGCAGCGATGCCAGTGTCGTTGTTCAAGCAAATAATGCCCCATTAATAGTTACCTTGAAGTAACAGTAATAGAAGGAGTCGTTTTGTGGCTGAGCCATTATCCCTTTGGAGTCTTATTTCACAAGCGAGCGTGCTTGTTCAGTTAGTTATGTTGGGCTTAGTGTTAGCCTCTATTTTTTCATGGGTAATGATTTTTCAACGATTGACGGTTTTTAGACAGGCGTATGCCGAGCTACTGAATTTTGAAGAAGAATTTTGGTCTGGTGTTGATTTAGGCCAGCTTTACCGATCCGGCAGTGTGCGCGCTGAGTCCGAAGAAATTGGCGGAGTCGAAGCGATTTTTCGGGCTGGGTTTAAAGAGTTTTCCCGTTTGAGACAACAAGAGAATATCGATTCAGAAGTGATTTTAAGTGGCGCTGAGCGCGCTATGCGGGTGTCGTTAGCGCGAGAAGAAGAATACTTAGAAAAGCATTTACCCTTTTTGGCGAACGTGGGTTCGGCCAGTCCCTATGTCGGCTTATTTGGCACAGTTTGGGGCGTTATGGGCTCTTTTCGCGGTTTAGCGAACGCGCATCAAGCGACATTAGCGGCGGTAGCGCCAGGTATTTCTGAGGCATTAATCGCAACCGCAATGGGTTTGTTCGCGGCAATACCGGCAGTAATTGCCTACAACCGATTTGCCGCTAGAGTTGACATGTTAATTAGTCGTTACGAAACTTTTTCTGATGAATTTTCGAGTATTTTGCACCGTCAAGTTCACACCGTGATGGTGCAAGAGCGCCTAAGCGAATAGAGTAATTACTTTATGGGTCGAAGAAAAAATAAACGTAAGCTTATCGCTGAGATTAATGTCGTTCCCTATGTCGATGTCACCTTAGTGCTATTAATTGTGTTTATGGTAACAGCGCCATTATTGATGCAAGGCGTTGATGTTGACCTGCCGCAGGCGCCATCTGCTCCTCTTGAGGATACGCCCAACGAGCCTTTAATTGTTTCGATAAAAGCCGATGGTAGTTTGTTTCTCAACTTAGGTGCGGCAGCTGATAAACCCATTGCTATTGAGCTACTTCAGCAACGAGTAACGAAAGTAATCAAGCAGGCACCCGCAACGCCAGTCTTGATTTGGGGAGATCAGAATATTCCATACGGCGAGGTGGTAGGCTTAATGACTCGTCTTCAGTCGGCGGGGGCAAGGTCGGTTGGCCTTGTCACAGAAACCCCTTAAGTCAATGATGCTGTCGACCCACAGACGATTATGGACCTGCAATGGTTGATATAACCGCCTATCGATTACCGCTGTTGTTAGCCGTACTGTTGCATTGCGGCGTACTTGCGCTTTTGGCAGGGGGCTGGACGCCAGAGTCTAAGCAAGTGTCTGTGGGTCCCAAGGTGAAAGCCATTGATGCGCATTTAGTGTCAGCGCAAGACTTGCCTAAACCCAAGCCGAAAGCCAAGCCCAAGCCGAAAGCCAAGCCCAAGCCGAAAGC
>PBSZ01000046.1 GCA_002726445.1 Cellvibrionales bacterium
AACTGAAGCTAGCGTGGTTTTTTGACACCGGTAACACCCAAGGCTTACAAGCCACGTCGCTCGTGATTGATGGAGTCATGTACGTCACCGCCGCTTGGAGCATCCTGCATGCGATTGACGCAAAAACCGGCGAGGAACTTTGGCAGTTTGACCCAGAGGTGCCTCGTGAAGAAAGCTTTCGTTATTGCTGTGGCGTGGTTAACCGAGGGGCAGCGGCCTGGCAAGATAGCCTCTTTATTGGCACGCTGGACGGCCGATTAATCGCTATCGACCGGCACAGCGGCCAATCAATATGGTCAACACAAACCACGCCAAAAGGCGAAAATTACTCTATAACCGGCGCTCCCCGAGTGGTTAAAGGTAAAGTCATTATTGGCAATGGCGGGTCAGAATATGGCGTTAGAGGTTTTGTATCCGCTTATGATGCAAATAACGGCGAAATGTTATGGCGCTTTTATACGGTGCCCGGTAACCCAGCGAATGGATTCGAAAATCCACAAATGGAGCTGGCCGCAAAAACATGGACCGGTAACTGGTGGGAACACGGTGCAGGCGGCACCGTCTGGGATGCCATGGCTTACGATCCAGAGTTAGACTTACTCTATATTGGCGTAGGCAATGGTGCGCCCCATAATCGCAATATACGCAGCCCCTTCGGCGGTGATAATTTATTTCTCTGCTCGATATTAGCGCTGAAGCCCGACACAGGAGAATACGTCTGGCACTACCAAGAAGTGCCCGCTGAAACTTGGGACTATACCGCGACACAGACTATTGTCTTGGCAGATATCGACTGGCAAGGCAAAACAAGAAAGGTCTTGATGCAAGCACCTAAAGCCGGTTTCTTTTATATTCTCGACCGTGAAACGGGCGAACTGTTGTCGGCTGAACCCTACGCTAAAAAAGTCACGTGGGCTAGCCACTACGATATGGAGACAGGCCGACCCGTAGAAGTTGAAGGTCAAGACTACACCGCAGCACCGGCGATGGTATACCCCGTTGGCCTTGGCGCGCATAATTGGCACCCCATGTCGTATAGCCCAGACACGGGTCTGATGTATATTCCCGCCCAGCATATTGGCGGCGAATTAAAGCAAGAAGATAATTATCAACGCTACCCTAGGCATTGGAACACGGGGGTCGATACCAGTGTTGACATGCACAATGCTGCTCTCAGCCAAACCCTACTCAAAACCTTTGTTGAGGGATACTTACTCGCATGGGACCCAATTAAGCAACAAGTAGCATGGACGGCCGATCATCAAACCATCGGCAACGGTGGCACATTGTCAACCGCTGGTAATTTAGTATTTCAAGGTACGGTCGACGGTTCATTTAAAGCATTCAACGCCAAAAACGGCGAACAACTGTGGCGGTTCAATACACAAAACGGCATTGTCGGCAGCCCGATCAGCTACCGCGTTGACGATCAGCAATTCATTACTGTACCGGCAGGACGCGGCGGCGGATTAAGCCAAATCATTGGTATTCAACATGAAGTGACTCATGTGAATGGTCGCATTCTGGCGTTTACACTGACAGGCAGCGAATCGCTGCCTGCGGTAGACAAACTAAGCATTCCAAAACCACCCGCCATGCCCCAAGTGAGTGATGATATACTCAGCCAAGGTGCTATCGCCTATAGTCGATTCTGCTCTCGCTGCCATGGCACCAACGTCGTTAGCGATGGTGCGATACCCGACCTCAGGCACCTTGAAACCGTCTGGCATGATAATTTCAACGCCGTAGTGCTCGATGGCATGATGGAAGCGGCTGGCATGCCCCGCTTCGATGATGTGTTAGACGAACAAAGTGCAGCGGCCATTCAGGCCTTTATTATTGAACAAGCGCATCAAGAGTATCAGCGACGTGAAAATCCGAGTCGCTTAATGGCAGTTAAAAACTGGCTTTATCAACAATTAGCCGATGGCCTAAAATTCTTAAGCGAACTGCAATGAGTGAACAGTAATGCTTGAACTGTATTTTGCACCCACGCCTAATGGCTGGAAAACAACTATCATGCTTGAAGAGTGTGGCTTAGACTATCAACTAAAATTAGTGAATATTGGTAGCGGCGAACAGTTCAAAGAACCCTTCTTGAGTCTTTCTCCCAATGCGAGAATTCCTGCCTTAATTGATCGGCAACCGAAAGATGATCACGGTCGAGTTATGCCTGATGTAGAGCTGTTTGAATCGGGCAGTATTTTGACCTACCTAGCAGAAAAGACCAGCTTATTTATTGGCAAATCTCGCGCTGACTTCCATCGAGTCAACCAATGGCTGCATTGGCAAATGGCCAACCTAGGACCCATCGGCGGCCAAGTAAGCCATTTTATTAATTATGCTCCCGACGGCAATGACTACAGCAAACAACGCTATCTGAATGAATACGACCGACTGCTGGCCGTGATGAATTACCAATTACAAAAAACGCCTTACCTTGGCGGAGAGTATTACAGTATTGCTGACATTGCATGTTTTCCTTGGCTACTACCCTATAAAAATTACGGTATAGCACTAACTCAGTTTACTCACCTAAAGCGCTGGTATGACGAATTGAAACAGCGTCCTGCCCTACGCCGTGGTGTCGATGTAGGGAAAGAATGGCGGCCCGAAAACCCGCCGGATGCCTCAATGCGAAAAGTGTTATTTAATCAGAACTCCGACCAATATAAAGACAAATAATGCGAGACTAAAACACCATGAGCAAGCCCTCTATCGAATGCTTTTTTGATTGTTCATCGCCTTGGACTTATATGGGGTTTGAGCGATTATTAAAACTTAAACAACGCTATGAATTCGACATCATCTGGAAGCCGATTTTAGTCGGCGGTGTTTTTAATGAGGTCAATCAGGGCTTGTATGAGGCCAGAGAATCGATGTTTAATAATGAGCGACGATTAACGGCGTTTATGAAAGACTTGCAAGACTGGGCACGTTATTGCGAGCTCAGCATAAACTGGCCAGACTTTCATCCGGTTAACAGCGTTAAAGCCATGCGAGGCTGTATCGTAGCCTTAGAACATGGCCGCTTAATTGATTTTGCTCGCGGCTGCTTTCAAGCTTATTGGAATCAATTAGAAGACATTTCAAAAGATGACGTGCTGGCCAGCATTGCCGTAACGGCCAATATTGATGAGACATTGCTACTAAACAGCATTCAGCAAACGGAGATAAAAAATCAGTTGCGCGCCAATACCGACGAACTCATTGCACGCGGCGGCTATGGCTCACCAACATTCTTTATTAATCGTGATGATATGTACTTTGGTAATGACCGTATACCGCTGATAGAGCACGCTTTAAGCTATGCGTAAGGATTGGCTTCAGGGTAAAGTAAAGAAACTTGTGATTCCCCGCAGAGATCTTTTAACTTTTCAATCAAACCGTCACTGGGTACGACTTGCCAATCGTGACCCAGTTTGATATCCGTTGAGGCCTCTTCACCTCGATAACGAATCCATAGTGGGCAGTTGCCACGACCACCAAATTGAAAATCTTCACGCATGATGGTCTTAACTGAGCTTAGCAAATCGGTAGAAAAATCATCGACACTCAACTCAATCAGCAATGCCTGTGCATGACGCTGGCGTGCCTGCGCTAAACCGTAAACATGACTGGCACGCATACTGAGACCACCACTGTAATCGTCTTGCCGAATTTCACCTTCAACAAAGATAACATTGTCTTTAACCAACAAATCCCTTGCTGCATTATAAGCCTCAGAAAAAAGAGAAACCTCGATCCGCGCTGACTTATCGTCCAATGTAAGGAAAGCCATTGTTTCACCACGTTTATTCTTCATCGTGCGAAGCGCGATAATCATTCCCGCCAAATTCTGCTTGCCTCGGCCAGCCTGCATGCTTTTGATCCGCCGCTTAACCATTCGTTTTAACTCAGACTCATAAGCATCGACTGGATGACCTGATAAATATAAGCCCAAGGTATCTTTCTCGTACTGTAATCGCTTCTTAATGTTCCATGGTTTGGCCTGTTTGAAAGTGGCATACAGATCGTCAGCATCCGAATCAACCATTTCACCAAACAGGTCGACCATACCAGCATCCGCGTTATTAGCACGTTGCTCCGCGGCTTTAATTGCTTCTGGTAATGCCGCTAACAGAACCCATCGCGGCTGTCCTAAGGCATCAAATGCGCCACTTTTTACCAAGGCCTCAAGCGCACGCTTATTAAGTTTGCGCGCATCAGTCCGCGCACAAAAATCAAAAATATCGGTAAAAGGCCCCTCTTTTCGGGCCGTTAAAATACTTTCAACAGGCCCCTCACCCAAGCCTTTAATCGCACCTAAACCATAGACCACTTGATTATTCTGGTTGACGCTAAATAAATAAAATCCATCGTTAACATTGGGCGAAGTAAACTCAACACCGATATGCCGACATTCGTCGATCAGAGTAACGATCTTATCGGTATTTTGTAATTCAGAACTCAATACCGCCGCCATAAAGGGGGCTGGGAAATGAGCCTTAAGCCAAGCTGTCTGATAAGAAACCAAGGCATAAGCCGCAGAGTGCGATTTGTTAAAACCGTAACCAGCAAACTTTTCCATCAAATCAAATATATTTTTAGCTAACTCTTCATCGTGACCTTTCTTAATTGCCCCCGCTATAAACAACTTACCTTGCTTGGCCATTTCCTCGGGTTTTTTCTTACCCATAGCGCGACGTAATAAATCCGCCTCACCCAGCGAATAGCCTGCCATCACCTGGGCAATCTGCATAACTTGTTCTTGATAAAGAATGATGCCGTAAGTCGGCTCTAAAATTGGTTGTAAACATTGATGCTGGTACTGCGGATGCGGATAGGCAAGCTGTGCCCTACCGTGCTTACGATTAATAAAATCGTCCACCATTCCAGATTGCAAAGGACCCGGTCTAAACAAGGCCACTAAGGCAATAATATCTTCAAAGCTACCTGGTAATAAACGTTTAATTAGGTCTTTCATGCCACGCGACTCGAGCTGAAAAACAGCGGTCGTATCAGCGCGCTTAAGGAGTTGGAAGATCGATGGATCATCAAGCGGGATTTCTGCAATATCAATCGGCGGTTCGCCTAAAGCCTGTCGCTGTCGATTAATTATCGCCAATGCCCAATCAATAATCGTCAGCGTTCGTAGGCCTAAGAAATCAAATTTAACTAAGCCTGCTTCCTCGACATCATTTTTATCGTACTGGGTAACTAAGCCTTCACCGCTTTCATCACAAAATAATGGCGAGAAATCCGTTAACTTAGACGGCGCAATGACCACACCACCGGCATGCTTACCCACATTACGTGTGGTACCCTCAAGCTGAATAGCCATATCCCAAATTTCTTGGGCGTCACCGTCTTGGCGCAAAAAATCGCGCAGAGGTTCTTCTTGCTCATACGCTTTATCGAGTGTCATCCCGACTTCAAAGGGAATCATTTTCGATAGTTTATCCGCTAAACCATAAGACTTACCTTGTGCACGAGCAACATCACGCACCACCGCCTTGGCGGCCATAGTACCAAAGGTGATAATCTGTCCTACTGCTTCTCGCCCATAGGTGTCTGCCACATAGCTAATCACTTGATCGCGCTTTTCCATGCAAAAATCGACATCAAAGTCAGGCATCGATACCCGCTCTGGATTTAAAAATCGCTCAAATAAAAGGTCATAGGCGATAGGATCAAGATCGGTGATATCCAAGGCGTAAGCAACCAGCGAGCCAGCACCTGAACCACGGCCAGGTCCAACAGGAATATCATTCTTTTTTGCCCAGCCAATGAAGTCCATCACAATTAAAAAATAGCCGGGAAATCCCATCTGCAAAATAGTATCGACTTCAAAGTCTAAACGCTCGCGATAGAGACGCTGATGCTCTGAAAAATCATCGGCACTCGCATCGAAAAGCTTTTCTAATCGGGCATCTAAGCCGCGATGCGAAATAGCACGAAAGAACTGTTCTTGGGTCTGCCCCTCGGGGATGGGATACTCGGGTAAATAATATTTACCTAATTCAACTTCGACGTTGCAACGGTGAGCGATCGCCTCCGTATTCTCAATAGCCTCAGGTATATCGGCAAAAAGGGTCGACATTTCTTCTGCCGATTTCAGGTATTGCTGATCCGTATAAATGCGTGGCCGCCTGGGATCATCGAGTGCACGACCTTCATTAATACAGACTCTTACCTCATGCGCCTCAAAATCATCTCGATACAGAAAGCAGCAACTGTTTGTCGCCACCACGGGGCTATTGGTTTGCTCCGCCAGTTTAACGGCAGCATAAACATAGCGATCATCATCAGGACGAGAAAGCCGCTGTAAATCCAAATAAAACCGGTCGACAAAAAGATCTTTCCACCATTGCAGGCGCTCACCAGCAAGTGGCAGTTTATCATTGAGTAAAGCTTTACCAATATCGCCTTCAATACCACCAGAGAGCGCGATAAGACCCTCAGCATGGGCTTTGATCCAACGCTGCCGAAGACTGGCACCATGAGCCGTTTGGCCTTGCTGATACGCTTTTGAGATCAATTTTAATAAGTTTTTATAGCCGAGCTGATTTTGCGCTAGCAAGGTGATGACAAAGGGATTTTCTAACGCTTCATCTTGATCGGAAAACCAAATGAGATCGGAGCCAAAGATCGGCTTGATGCCCGCATTATGTGCGGTCTTTTGAAACTTAACTAAGCCATAGAAGTTATTTTTATCAGACAAGGCCACGGCGGGCATATCAAGATCGCGTATTCGATTCACCATTGGCTTAATGCCCAGCAAACCATCGACGAGCGAAAACTCGGAATGGTTGCGTAAGTGAATAAATTGAGTCGACATAAGTTGTATGCTTACCGGCGGTTAAATGGTTATTATAATGCAGAAAATCAGCTTAGTTTATCACGCTAAACCCAAAACCGCCTTAACAGGCGCAAAGGTTTTTCGATGCTGATCCGTTGCGCCATAGCGAGCCAGAGCAGCCTTATGGAGAGCCGTAGGGTAGCCTTTATGCTGATTAAAGCCATAATCAGGGTAAACACTGTCCAAAACCGACATATCGCGGTCTCGGGTGACTTTAGCGATGATTGAGGCAGCGCTGATGCAATTCATTCGCTGATCGCCCTTAACGACTGCCTGGCCGCTGTAATCCCATTTTGGCAGGCGATTCCCATCAACGACCACAAACTCTGGAGCGATAGCTAAAGCATCAACCGCTCGATGCATAGCCAGCATTGACGCCCATAGAATATTCAACTGGTCAATCTCTGCAACATTCGCCCGACCAATGCCAACGGCCATCGCCTGCTGATGAATTTGATCAAATAAAACCTCACGTTTTCTATCAGTTAATTTCTTCGAATCGGCTAAGCCCGCAATAGGCCGTAACGGGTCTAAAATAACCGCTGCTGCTACGACGTCACCCGCTAGCGGTCCACGCCCAGCCTCATCAACCCCTGCCATTAAATGACCGGTGTAAGGTATGTCTGGCGGGGCTAAATCTTTCTTTATCACGAGCGAATTCTCAAGCTAGATGGTAAAAAGGTTTAAGGATGGCCATTATCAATTAAATCAGCCACAGCTGCAGCCGCCTTACGATCGGCACCTTGCGCCAATTGCTCGGTCAGCTCGGCAAATGCAGAAATGGTTTGTTGATAAATGTCTTCATCAGTTAATAACGTTAGCAAAGCAGATGACAGCGCTTCAGGTGTAGCCGCCTGCTGAATAAACTCTGGCACAAAAGGCTTGCGGGTTAATAAGTTTGGCAGGGCGACGTACTCAGTGGTTAACATGCGAGAAATAATTGCATAAGAGAAACGCGACATCTTATAAGCAACGACCATAGGTTTCGCTAACAATGCGGCTTCTAAAGTGGCTGTTCCTGATGCCAGCAACACCGCGTCCGATATTGCCATGCAGTGCTGCGATTCACCGTTAAGCAACGAGATATTTGTCAATAAATCGCCTAGCTCTGCCTCAGCAAGACTTGCCTCAATATGCGCATAGAGCTTTTCAGAGGCGGCAGGAATGACAAACTTGATGGCCGGCATAGACTCACTTAACAGCTGCATCGCAGGAATAAACACCGGCAGCAGTTGATCGACTTCTGCCAAGCGACTGCCTGGCATAACGCAGACCAACTTATCCCGCCGCTGAAGTGGATGCAAAGATGCTAATAAAGCGCCATCTTCATGATCGTGGTCGCGATTTGAAGCAACAGCTACGGATAAATGGTCTGCCAAGGGATGACCGACAAAGGTAGAGCCTATATGATGCTGACTTAAGAACTGTTGCTCAAACGGCAGTAAGGTTAGTACATGGTCAACACTGCAACGAATAGCATTAACTCTTCTCTGCCGCCACGCCCAAACTGAAGGACAAACATATTGACAACTGAGGACGCCAGCCCGCTTCATCTTTTTAGCTAACGGTAAATTAAAATCCGGCGAATCGATACCAATGAATACCGCAGGCTTGGCGTCAAGAAAGTGATGGTAAAGTTTTTTCCTTAACGAAAGTAATTGTGGCAAGCGCTTTAAAGGTTCTATTAAGCCCATTACTGAGAGCAATTCCATATCACCCAAACTGTGCAAACCTTGGGCTTTCATCTGCGCACCACCCAGACCAACAAACGCTGCGTCAGGATAATGAATACGTAATTGCTGAATTAAACCGGCACCCAATATATCGCCTGACACTTCACCAGCAACAATTGCTATCAGCAGAGGTTTTTTTGATTCTGACATTTATGCTCAACTCGGCTTAACACTATTTGACTCAATTTAACGCTGAAGCTCAAAAACTGAAATAGCTATTTGCAAGATTAAATTTAGCGGCGAATAATACCTCTAGTAGAGTTCTCAATGGATTCAATCAAAACAGTAATACAAGGGTAATCAATCGCTAGAAGCTTCATCTCAGCTAAGGCATCAGTGAGATTAAGCTTGTTTCGATACAATAATTTATAAGCCTTCTGTAAAGCCTTTATCTCCTGAGGCGAAAAATCACGACGACGAAGGCCCTCCACGTTAATCATCTTAGGGGCAGCAGGTCGACCATCAGCCAAGACATAAGCCGGAACATCTTGCGATATCTTTGACATAGTGCCTACGTAACTATGCGCACCTAAACGACAGTGTTGGTGGACGCCGGTATAGCCCCCAATGATGGCCCAGTCATCCATTTGCACATGGCCCGCCAAAGCGACGTTATTGACCAAGATACAATGATCACCAATAACACAATCATGGCCTACATGAACATAGGCCATTAAAAGGTTATGGTTGCCTATCAATGTGTCGCCGCGATCTTGCACCGTACCACGATGAATGGTGACGCCCTCGCGAAAAATATTATCATTGCCAATGGTCAGCGTTGTAGGTTCATTTTGATATTTTAAATCGGGCGTCGCCTCACCAATGGTAGAGAATTGATAGACTGCACAACGCTTACCAATAATCGTTGGGCCTTTAATCACACAGTGGGAAGCAATCGTGCTACCTTCACCGATAACCACATCGGGACCAATAATACTCCAAGGACCCACTGTCACGGACGGATGCAAGTTGGCACTCGCATCAATAATCGCAGAACTATGAATCATGAGAAATATCTTTATCGGCACATAAAATGGTCGCACTTGCGACCAGCTGACCTTCAACCTCTGCTCGACAATCAAACTTCCATAAACGAGATCGGCTTGACATAACCGATACTTTTAAAATTAGTTGATCTCCTGGAACAACCGCCCGCTTGAATCGAACATTATCAGCGCCGGCAAGTAAATACAGCGAGCCATCTGCAGGAGTTTTACCCAGCGTTTTGAAACCTAGGATGCCCGCAGCTTGAGCCATCGCTTCAACAATTAATACACCCGGCATGACCGCCAATTGTGGAAAATGTCCCTCAAAAAAAGGTTCATTGATTGTAATATTCTTAATTGCTTCAATCGATTGATTTAACTCTAGTGACGTTACTCTGTCGACTAATAAAAAGGGATAACGGTGGGGCAAATACTCTTTTATCGCATCGATATCCATAACTGAAGACATTTTTTTAGACATCAATAGCAACTCCCTAAAGGCTTTTTTTATTCTCTAAAGCTTTAACTCGCTTGTGCAAGTCATCAAGCTGATTCAGGCGAGCGGCACTTTTTCGCCATTTAGTGACTGCTTGCATACTGGTGCCTGATGCGAATGTTCCCGCTTGACTAATCGAGCGAGTGACTCGTGTCATACTCAAAATCGATACTCGGTCAGCAATATTAATGTGACCAATTATCCCTACTCCACCAGCAATTCGACAATCTTTACCGATCGTGGTACTACCTGCTATGCCCGTGCAACCGGCTATCGCAGTGCCCGCTCCTATCTTAACGTTATGGGCAATATGAACTTGATTATCAATGATCACGTCATCAGCGATTGATGTGTCATCAAGCACGCCTCTATCAATAGTGGTATTGGCACCGATTTCAACACGATCTCCAATCACAACGGAACCACAATGGGCGATTTTTTGCCAAGCATTAGACCCTTTAGGCGAACCTGATGGCGCATAACCGAAACCATCGGATCCGATAACAGTGCCCGACTGAATAACGACGCCACAACCTAATTTAACACCAAAATTGAGCACAACATTTGGCATCAATGTTACGTTGTCACCTATCACCACAGCATTCTCAATAACGCTATTGGATGAAATAACCACATTATCGCCGATTAACACCTGATCCAATATCACAACACCAGGGCCAATAGAAACGTTATCACCTATTTTAACATTTTCCGCAATCACTGCTGAAGGATGAATACCTAATATAGGCTTAGGTCGGGGATTAAAATAATGACTCAATTTGGCATAAGCGAGATATGGTTCCTCGTGAATCAAACAAGCAACCGGTGAATATTCTGCATCTTCTGCCGACAAGATAACAGCAGCTGCGCGAGTTAACGATAACTCTGCGCGGTACTTGACGTTAGCTAAAAATGACACTCTGTTTTCAGTCGCTGAAGCCAGACTAGCTAAACCTTCAATACGGACATCTTTATCAACGTCGTTACTAATGCGTAATTCAGCATCGAGCAAGTCTGCTATTTCAAGCAAGGTATAAATAGGATACGGCTTTTCTGACTGAATATTCATACGGTTATTCTTATCTAAAAAAACTACTTAATCTGATTGAGTCGCTCCGTTACTTGCAGCGAAATATCATATCGAGAGCCTGCGTGTAACACTACACCACCATCGGCACGAAGCAACAAACCAATGCCCTGTTCTTCAACAAGATTCTGCAATACGCGAGTTAAGTTTTTCGCTTGCGCTTCCATCGCCATTTCAGCCCACTCTTTTTGCGATTGCTGTAATTTTGTCGCAATGTAATTGCCGTCTTTTTGCTTTTCAACAATGCGCTTTTCTTCTTCGGTACGCTTTTGCGCGCTCATAACAGCACGGTCTTTTTGATAAGCCTCAACCATGACTTTCAATTCAGCCTCAATATCACTGACCGCTTTTAAATTCTTTTTAAAATCATCTTGCTCTTTTAACTCAGCCAGTTGCGCTTGCGCCTGCTCTGTCTGCAAGACTGCTAACTGAACATCGACAACAGCAATTTTTGCCGCCTCGATCGATTCAGACTGAGCAAAGACAATAGAACTTAACGACAGAACAGATATCACGACAACCGCATTAAACAATCGAGTCAAGTAACCGTTAAAAGGATAATAATATTTCACTGAAATTCTCCATAAACTAAAAATTAGTAATTAAAATGCACGACCTAAAGAAAATTGAAAAGATTCACGCTCATCATAGGAGCCATACTCAAGCGGTAGCCCAAAACTAAACGATAAAGGCCCAAAACCTGAAAGCCAAGTGATCGCAATACCTGCGGAAGTGCGAAGCTCAGACATTTCAAAATCTGTACAGTTTCTTTGCGAAGTTCGGCAATGATCTGAAAATACATTACCAAAATCATAAAAAATAACTGATCGCACCGAACGCTGATCTTCTAAGAATGGCAGAGGAAACAATAATTCAACACTGCCTTGTAGCAGAATATTGCCGCCGAACGGATCTGG
>PBSZ01000047.1 GCA_002726445.1 Cellvibrionales bacterium
GTTAATCAGTGAAAAATCGACGCCAGAAAGGTCGCTGGCATTCATTTTGACGCCGTCAACCAAGACCAGCACATTGCTAACACTGGTGGCACCTGAACCACGAATATCAATACTGCTGGACTTAGCGTTTCCGGTATAAGACTTAAGTGTGACATTAGCAAGTTGTGACAAGAGTTCAGGTAGACTGTTCGCGCCAGTGCGAGCGATGTCCTCGGCGGTGATCAAACTGGCACTACTGGCCAAGCGATGCATAGGTTCGGGCAGTAAACCGCTAACAATAATTTCTTCGATGCTGTTGTGCTTGCTAGCGTTTTCGTTAGCAACGCTGTTGATGCTTGTGAGCATACCGGCAAAAAATATGCTGGCTTTTATTGAATAACAAAAAATTCTACCAAGTTGACGGGCATACTTACTCAGGAGACGAAAATGTCTCTGTTTCGACAGGCGTATTAACACGATATCACAGTAACGCAACGGGGCGTTGTGATCGTATTGTCGCTGTGTCGGGAAATGGATGCTTGAGGTAAATGAATACCGTGACAGGACCGAGGCTCATAATTAGCCCCTGATGACTGTGCAATGCCATATCGCCCTCCGCGATGGTTGCTTATTGTCGGAGGCCGGTTCCGGGCTATAGCACTCTGCGTTTGCAGCTGAAGCTAATTACCGTTGCGGGGGCAGCGTCGGAATCGTTTATTGTTGTAAACTGACCGAACTTCCCGTTTAAGTCTAGCGGTGGTTCTTAATGCAGGGAAAAGCCCCGCGATTCCACTAGACACCTATCAACAAGGTTGTCTTTAAAACGTAGAACATGCTACCACGTTGTACTAATAATGTGCAACTGAGTTTGATTCTCACATGAGTCATGTTGCCGATAGGCAAATTTTAAGACTGTAGATCGACGATGATGAGAGTAAACTCGCATCGATGTTTGCGAATTTACATAGATTACCGCACAGATTGGCTGTTGCAGAACAACGATATGCATAACGATTTCATTTTATGGGTAAAACAAGGCCAGTTTATGTTGTGTCAACTGGCCTTGTGCTGATAAGCAAAATTATCCTAACCGCAGCTTATTTTTGCTTAACAATATCCGTGACCAGCTGGTCTAAAATGGCCTGGTCTTTGGCAAAATTACGAATGCCTTCTGCGAGTTTCTCAACCGCCATCGCATCTTCATTATGGTGCCAAGAAAAGTTCGATTCGGTCAATGGCGCGATTTCGTCACGATTTTTCTTGGCAATGTCTGCAGAAGACAATTTAGTGGGTAATGTACCCTCAGTGTCTTGCAGTTCATTTAGCAGGGCAGGTGATATTGTCAGTAAATCGCAGCCAGCCAGCTCAATAATTTCGCCAGTGTTTCTAAAGCTTGCACCCATTACCACCGTGTCATAGCCGTATTGCTTGTAGTAGTTATAAATACCCGTGACAGATTTAACGCCAGGATCATCCGCACCAAAAAAATCTTTGCCTTCACTTTTCTTAAACCAATCGAGAATACGCCCTACAAAAGGTGAAATTAACGTGACATTCGCTTCTGCGCAAGCAATGGCTTGGGCTTTCGAAAACAGTAAGGTTAAGTTGCAGGCAATCCCTTCTTTTTCAAGTTGTTCTGCCGCTTTAATACCCTGCCAAGTAGAGGCTAATTTAATCAGTACTCGTTTTTTATTAATACCAGCAGCTTCATAGAGGCGAATGAGTTTGCGGCCCTTGGCAATACTGGCTTCAGTGTCAAATGATAATCTAGCGTCGACTTCAGAGGATACGCGACCTGGCACGTGATTCAGTATTTCACAGCCAAAGTTAACAATCAGTTGGTCGCAAATGTCGTCAATGTCGCTGCCCGCTTTATCAATTGCGTCGGCAATTAAGTGTTGGTATTGGGGCAACTTCGCGGCTTGCAAGATAAGTGAGGGGTTGGTCGTTGCATCGGTCGGATTTAATGCTTTGATAGAGTCGACATCGCCGCTGTCGGCTACGACCACAGTTACTTTTTTCAATTGTTCTAATAAATTCATAGTTATCAACTTATAGTCATTAACAGGGCTAAATTGGGGTGGTTAAATACCAGACAAATTCACTTGGTCCTTGAGTTTGGATAAGAGAATAGCTAATTATAAAGTGTTTTCACTTGATAAGTGTAGACTTTTGTTCGGATGTTCTTAGATATAGTGGTGCATAGTGTTTTATGGCAATCTCTGCGTTCAGAAACCTGCTTTGAGCTAACGCCATTATTAATCCTACTCATAGTCCATTTAGCGAAGGCAGTAGCAATTATTAACAAACAACGGTTGATGACTAGAATTTTGAGGCCGTGTAAGACAAGGCTGTTAATAGGTGATACTCGTCAGGAAGTTTTCTCTCTGCTTTTAACTGCTGCATTGAATCAACCATCGCTTGTAATTCATTGGCTATCGGCTCAGCTTTACTGCCAATAGCCTCTAAAACATTGGCTGCATGGATTCTGACCATGGCTGATGGATGCTTTAAATGTAACATCAATTGAGTCAAGGCTTCTTTTTCTGCACCTATATAGATGAGCGCCTCGGCAGCAGCAATTCTGACATCAGCTGAGGGGTCATTAAGCCTTGAAATTAATACGGCTTTAGCCGGTTTTGATTCAGCTTGCAGGATGCCGCAACCCACTGCAGCCCAATATCTAACAGCCGCTTCTGGATGAGATAGACGTTGAATAAATAAGACTAAATTCTCTGAATTAGCGCGACTCGCTAGCTCCGCTGTCTCGATGATTAAATTGATAGGAAAGTCAGCTTGGCGCACTAGATCATAGCCAGTCGTATTTTGTGTTCTTAGGACTAACTCTCCCTCTGGAATAAACCCTATATCTTTATAGTGTCGATTCATGGCTTTTAAATCCTTTCGCATGCTGAGGAGTTGCCCTTGTAAATCAGGATCGCCAACAAGATTATTCACTTCCCATGGGTCATTCGTCGTATCGTACAATTCTTCTGCTTGACGATTCTGCCAAAAACGTTCTTGTGTCGTGTTACATTCACCTCGCAGGCATGTTGATTGCCACGACCTGACTGAGGGAGCCTTCCAAAGGTAAGCTAAATGTTGGCCGTTGGGTCGATGAGGCATATAATTTCGAATATATTTAAACTGCTTGCTACGTAAAGCCCGCACTAAATCAATACGGACATCCATTCTTCCACGGTAGAGATAGCTGTAGTGTTTAGTTTCTTCGCTTGTGAGCTTAAAAATATTTTGACCGTGCATGTGTTCGGGTATCTCGATACCGGCTAAGTAAAATAGGGAAGGCGCAAGATCGACAAGGTCAACGATTTGATCTTTTCGATTGCTTAAATCATTATTTAAGAGGTGTTTGAATTTTTCAGGGACATAAACCATCAATGGTATTTTTGTGCCGGTATCGTATAAAAAGCGCTTACTTCTTGCCAGCGCGCCACCGTGGTCGGAATAATAAAAAACAATGGTGTTTTTAAGTTCGTTGGCGGCTTTCAGTTCAGAAAGCTTCTGCCCAACCAAATGATCCATTTGCGTAATACGATCATAATATAGCGCCCAGTCAGCTCGGATTTCAGGCGTATCAGGGTGATAGGGTGGGAGCTTTACTCGTTCAGGGTCGTGCTTCCTATTTTTAATTGGGCTGTGTAATTGACTTTCATGCGATTCAAATATGTTGTAAACATGAAAGAAGGGCTGGTTCTCTTGACGATCCGTGTAAGTCCCTTTGTCCCATATCTTGCTATCAATTTTTTGCCAGTCTTTGTAGCTTAGATGCTTACCTAGAGGTATATCAGAGCTTGAGGCATAGTTATAATCGGTTTTGTTGTTATTAGTGACATGATAGCCTTCAGCACGTAAGTAATCGGTATAAGGTTTCACAAAGTCAGGCACACTATAACGACTCCTCATATTATTGGTGCCCATTGCGTTAGCATGCATGCCGGTAAGAATAGAAAATCGCGACGGGGCACAAACCGGTGTGTTAGCAAAGGCGTTATTAAATACAATAGACTGTTGAGCGAGTAAATCTATATTAGGTGTAGTAGCAAAATCGTCTCCATAGGCACCCAATAAAGGACTGTTGTCCTCGCTAACAATCCATAATATATTGGGTTTATGATTTTTATCTACAATGCTATCCATAGCTATAGCAGAATGGCTATTAAGTATTTGAAAAAGAAAGCCTATCAGAACTATTCCAATTCGATGGTTTACGCTTAAAAATATTAGTCTCATAATCTTAATGCTTCATTGTGAAATAGCGCTCAGCAGGTAAACACTGTTAACAAGCTATGTAAAAAGGGAAAACGTTTTATTGGGTAAGAAAATATATCTACCTACCTAGCCATGTGTGCGATTGACAGAAAATAATTTTATTCATTTGAAAGCCGACAAGTGGAATGAGTTGGTACGAGGTTTAACAACCCATTACTTAACCGAGCTTCACTTACTGCCATATCAAAAGACGAAGCGCGGCGATGGCTGTCTTAATCATGACATATTTAGACACAGCAGTATAGATGTCAGTCTGCTCGCCTTAAGGTTCCTTTAAATGAACTTTGCTGCCGCATTGAGAGTATCCGATGGATCATCACTGCACCCTACTATTCATGAAAATGATTCATGAAGGTGCTAGTGAAAGTATAGTAGATTTTATTTCAGGTGCTGAAGATTCGATTATTGATCGGCGTTGATTGAGTGACGAAATGTATAATCATTAAAGTAATAGATTCGTCAGTTGCAGCCCCGATGATTGAATCCTTTTCTGTCACATACAGTCATTTCCGTGCCAATGCCGATGTCGCCTTGTTGCTCCATCCATTTGACTAATTCTTTTTTCAGTGCGGTAACTTGATGTGAGTATTTTGGTTCGTTGATGATATTATTTTGTTCAAAGGGATCTTTGACCATATCATAGAGTTCAAATTCTGGCCGTTTAACATAACGAGCATAATTATCATTAGTGGTTTTTTTTTCTTCGGCAAGTTCTTCTTTAAACCAATGGTTATAAGTTAAAATATTTGAGAAATTATTGTCTGGAATGAGATTATGAATTAATTTGAATTGCTCGCCTCGCACCGATCGAATAGGGTAAGGTGCGCCATAATGAATGTTGAGGCTTGTTTGCACACCGAATACATGGGTTTTATGTTCAGTTGCTTGTCCTTGTAAAACGGCTTTAAAACTTTCCCCATCAAGCTTATCAGGAATGCTGTTAGTGGCTAAGTCAGTGAGCGTGGGTATAATGTCAACGTATTCAATCATTGCATCAGTGCTTACGTTTGCTTTGATCTTATTTGGCCAACGTATAATAAAGGCATTGCGTAGTCCGGCATCGTAGTTCGTCCATTTTCCAAAGGGCAAGCTGTTGCCTTGCTCGCTGGTAAAAATGAAGATGGTATCATTTTTGATGCCGAGCTTGTCTAGCTCATCATCCACTAAGCCTACTTCACGATCTAGATCGGAGACCTCGGCTAAGTATTTTGAAAGGCGATGGCGAAGGCTAGGTGTGTCATTTAAGAAAGCTGGCAGCTTTAGCTTGTTGGGTGGATAAAGGCTTGTGCTGCCTCTATTCCAAGGTTCATGAGGGTTGGCAGAGGCGATGAGTAAGAAAAAGGGCTGGTTGTTATTTCTAGCCATAAACTTTCGAGTTTGCTTAATGCCGAATGTTGACTCTTCCTTATTACCTTTATTTTCTTTACCTGAGCGCTCAAAAGGAAAGGCTTTTCTTGGAAATATATGGCCCTTACCAGAAAGTCCAACCCGATAGCCATGTTCCCTGAAATAATGTGCAGCGCTTTTCACGTTATCGTAAACGCGCGTATGGTTGCCGTAAGCGCCATTTCGCACCGGATAAAGACCCGTATACAGTTGCATTCGTGTGGGTGCGCACATTGCCGTTGCAGTAAATGAACGAGTAAATAACATGCCTTCGCTAGCGACTCTGTCGATATTAGGGGTAATGGCGTTATTAGGCACATAGTCAAATTGTCTGTGGTAAGCGCCAACATCAAACCAGCTCATGTCATCCGCTAACACGAGAACGATGTTGGGTTTGCTTGCTGTTTTAGCTTCTGCCGATTCAGTACCTGAAACTCCTGGTGATGAACCGCTGATTAGGGCCAATAATATAAGCGATGTAATATTTAATGCTTTTTTAAACATCATTAAGTTCTCTTAACAGCTTGTGCTGCTGATATGGAATTCACCCTCGTTTCTGAAGGAATTGATTCATGTCGCTTTAAAACCTACGGTTAATACTCGATGTGAAGAGGCGACCAGCAGTAAATGTAAAGATGCTATGTAAATCCGAGTGGCTGCGTTTGTTTTTTTGCAGTTTATATAACATTGATAGCAGTAAACGCAAGTTTAATCTTGCTGATCAGTTTATAACTATTTTCTTTACCTTAGCCATTTTCAATAACTAACGCTTGTGATTTAGAGATAATCAAGATTTTCATGCCTTATTTTAAATAACATCGGGCTCAATTGCTTTGCGTCGCTAGATTATCATTTAAAATTAATATCATGTTGTGCATTATAGTTTAGTGCATAAATTATCTACTCAATTGTAGTTAGAAAAATTTAAAAAAATACAATGTTAATGCCTTAGAATCTTTTACTATGTTTTCAAAGTCAAAAGCTTTTATGGGCAAAAAAAGGCTGGAGTTAGCTCATGCAATATGTAGGATTTCGTACTCATAAATATTACATATGATCACTTAGTTAGACCAGCATTTAATGGTGCTAATATAAGAAACCAACAAAGATGTGGGGCCGGATCATCCTTTTGGATGTATCGAAACCGCTGAATTTTATTTTGATTATCTAGTTACCGTAAATAACGACGTTGATACCAATGAAGACTTTACTGAAAGTCGTTTCGGCGATAGCAAGGTAATACTTATGATCTTGATTCGAATCAGGGCGGCATTAGGGCAGTGAGCTTTTATATCGAGTGTATTTAATAGCCATAATATGTGCTTTGGTCAATCGTTGTTAGTGCGATCTTATCGATTTTTCTGCTAAAATAGTGTCTAAATCTGTTATTACCGTGTGGTTTAACACTAAATTATCCAATCGTAATTCATTGTCAGAGTCTATGCTATGCTGGCAGAGTTGTTGTTAATTATTCGAGGTTCATTGTTTTATGTCAGACAAGAAAAAGCCGCTTGATGAGGCGCGAAAGAACGCCAAACATGAGGCGGCCATGAAAAAACAAAAAACCAATGTCGACGCCAGTATTGCTGCTGCCGACGAGGAGCGAGGTGTTGGCATATTATTAACCGGCAATGGCAAAGGAAAAACCAGTTCAGCATTTGGTATGGTTATCCGCGCCTTAGGTTATGGCTATAAAGTCGGTGTGGTGCAATTTATTAAAGGTGAGCAATTATCGGGTGAAGAGCTATATCTTCGAGATCATTGCTCAGAAGTTGCTTTTTATCAAATGGGCACTGGCTTTACATGGGATACGCAAGATCGCAGTGGCGATATTGCCGCAGCTAAAAAGACCTGGGAGGTTGCTAGACAATTACTCGCTGATGACTCGGTTCATTTGGTTGTACTTGATGAGTTAACCTATATGCTGTCTTTTGATTATCTCGATGAGCAAGAAGTGCTGGAGGCGCTTAGCCAGCGACCTGTTTCGCAAAGCGTGGTGGTTACGGGTCGTGGCGGCGGATCATCACTACAAGCCATTATGGATACTGTCTCCGAGATTAAAGAAGTGAAGCACGCCTTTAACGAAGGGATTATGGCTCGAAAAGGGGTCGACTTTTAATGCCCACATTGTTGTTGTTAATTACTCCGCTGGCATTATTTTTAGGACTGTGTGTCGGTCCTGTTGCCATTACACCTATTGAAGTATTGAGTCAGTTGCCTTACTTATTGACCTCTCAGTCGCCAGTTGAACCTAATTTAATCGGTAGTTACCCCATCATCAGAGAGTTACGCTTGCCACGCACCTTTCTAGCTTGGTTAGTGGGTAGCGGCTTGGCGTTATCGGGCGCGGCGATGCAGGGGCTATTTCGCAACCCATTGGCAGACCCATCGATTATCGGCGTCACTAGCGGCGCGTCTCTCGGTGCCAGTGTTGCAGTAGTGATTATTGGTCCACAAATCGATGTTTGGCTTGGTCTGTCTGGTTTAGTGATGGGCGCTTTCATAGGCGGATTGTTGGCAGTTTTGATCGTTTATAGATTGGCGAGCGAAACGCCGCTTTCAGCTAAGACTGGATCATTATTATCAGGCCAGGGCAACTCGGTGGCCACCATGTTGTTAGTCGGTATTGCGATCACAGCGCTGGCTGGTGCGGCCAATAGCGCTTTGGCTTTCGTTGCTGATAATGAAACACTGCGGCGTATCAGTCTGTGGAATATGGGTGGTCTAGATGGCGCTAATGATCAACGACTTATATTGGGTGTATTCATTATTTTGCCCGCCATGTTCATCGTCTGGCGTTCGCATAGGTCTTTGGATGCGCTCTTGCTGGGCGAATCTGAAGCCCATTATTTAGGTGTTAACGTTAGTCATCTCAAGCGCTTATTAATTGTTATGGTAGCCTTGGCGGTCGCCACCTCGGTTGCACTGGCGGGGGTGATAGGTTTTGTCGGATTAGTGGTGCCGCATTTATTAAGAATGGTGGTTGGTCCAAGTCACCGGCAGTTGATGCTGTGTTCAGCTTTGGCTGGGGGCATTTTACTGGTCCTAGCTGATGTGTTAGCTCGGTCGCTGGTCTCACCAGCTGAATTACCTGTCGGTGTCGTAACGGCAGTGTTAGGTGCGCCATTCTTCATTTTTTTACTGCGGCAGCGTCGCGGCCATGGCTTGCAGTGAGTATATTATGAGCGATACTGTATTGCGCTTTGAGTCTGTGTCCCTGCATCGTGATGGGCAGTCATTGGTGAAGGATGTCGATTTGCGCTTAGCGGCCGGTCAAATGCTGGCTGTGTTAGGACCAAACGGCGCGGGTAAAACCAGTTTGCTTAATTGCGTTAATAACGTCAGTGATTACAGTGGCAAGATTTTATTGCAGGACCGATCGGTTGCTGATTTTAGTCCACAGCAGCGGGCAAAAATATTAGCCATGCTGCCTCAGCAGTCAGCGTTGAATTTCCCTTTTTCAGTGAGGGAGGTCATTATGCTCGGCCGTTTTCCTCACAAGACAGGCTTCACGGTTGATACTGCCATCACTGATAAGCTACTCACAATGATGCAATTAACGACTTTAGCTGGTCGCTGTTATACCTCACTGTCAGGCGGTGAGCAGCAGCGGACACAACTTGCTCGAGTGCTGTCACAGCTTATTTTAGATGCTGATATGTCGATAAGTTCTGGCAGTGTACTATTGTTAGATGAACCAGTTTCGTCACTCGATTTATCGCATCAATCCAGTTTAATGATATTGCTTAAAGAATTTTGTGCTGCTGGCTTGGCGGTCGCGGTCGTGCTTCACGATCTAAATTTAGCGGCGGCTTATGCCGATCAATGCGCTCTTTTAAAAGAGGGTCAATTACTTGTCGCTGGCAGCCCAGATGATGTGATTACGGCTGCGTCAATACGGCACGCATATGGAATTGAAGTTGATATTCTTGCCCACCCAAAGACGGCTAAACCACTTGTGATAAGAGAGTTTTAGCGAGTATGTTAGGAGCTGGTATGTTAAGACCTAGCGCTATTGCAAAGCATCACGCAAGGAAACGTAATTTTATTTCCCTAAGCGTGTTTTTATCTTTTTTTATTAACGCATTTGCATGGTCCGCACCCATTCGTTTAATAGACGATTTAGGCGTAGAACTTAACTTGGAACAAGCGGCTCAAAGAGTTGTTTTATTGGGGCCTAATTTAGTTGAGAGTATTTATGCGATCGATGCGGCTCATACGGTCGTGGCCGTAGCTGATCACTCTGACTACCCACCGCAGGCAAGAACGATACCTCGTGTCGCATCGCACCATACGATTAATTACGAAAAGATTTTAGCCCTAGCTCCCTATTTAGTGGTGGTTTGGGCGTCTGGCTTTGGTGCTGATAAAATACAGAAACTGAGAGATTTAGGCCTTACGGTATTTGCCTCAGAGCCGCAGCGCTTGGCAGATGTAGAGCAATTATTACGAACACTTGGGCAATTAACCGGCCATTCAGTTTCGGCCAATCGAGCTGCTCTTAGCTATGCGAGACGCTTAGACGAATTAACCCAGCGCTACCATCACCAACGACCGGTTAGGGTCTTTTACCAAATATGGCATCGGCCAATGCAAACCTTGAACGATAAACATATCGTCAATGACGTGATCAGCTTATGTGGTGGCGTTAATGTTTTTGCCAAGCAGCGAGAAATCGCACCAAAAGTCACGGTTGAAGCCGTCATCGCTTTAGATCCAGAGCTGATTATTACCGGCGTATCTGATAGTAAAAGGCCGTCTTGGTTTGACGATTGGCGGCTTTGGCCCAGTATTACGGCGGTCAAAAAAAATCAGCTTTTTGTCGTCAATGCCGATACTATGGTGCGCCATGCGCCGCGTATTTTACTTGGCGCAGAGCAACTATGCCGTCATTTAGCCAAGGCTAGAGTGTCTGACGAGGTCAAAGGTGAGTAACTTACCGCCCAAGAAAGATGAACTTGATGACGACAATCGTGGTAATCGTCTATCTGACGATGACGCTCATGCCGAGCAAATGAATCAAGTATCAGCCCAAAAGTCGATAAGCGTCCACCCTTATCAGCGACTAACCCCCGATGTGGTCATAGACGCGGTTGAATCCACACAGCGTTTTTCTGATGCGAGAATATTGGCGCTAAACAGTTATGAAAATCGTGTTTATCAAGTGGGTATTGAGGAATCTGAACCGGTGATCGTAAAGTTTTATCGTCCAGACCGATGGACGATGGAGCAGATAATAGAAGAACATACCTTTACGCAACAACTTCATGATTTAGATATCCCTGTGGTGCCACCGCTGCTAATTAATGACAGCAATCATCCGACTTTAGGTAAATACAAAGATTTTTACTTTTCGATTTATGCGCGTCAAGGGGGTAGGGCGCCCGAACTCGATAACCTTGAACATCTGTATCAGTTGGGGCAATTTATTGGTCGCATTCATGCCGTCGGTGCCAGTTACTCGTTTAAGCATCGGGTTGCTTTGCGCGTAGCAGATTTTG
This sequence comes from Cellvibrionales bacterium, assembly GCA_002726445.1. GTDB lineage: Bacteria > Pseudomonadota > Gammaproteobacteria > Pseudomonadales > UBA7434 > UBA7434. Next base: position 11,157 of record PBSZ01000047.1, read on the forward strand.
GTCATAGCAGTGTCGCTTACTTGCTCGAAAGGGGATTTATTCCGGCTGACTTACGTGCGGCTTATCAATCGATTACCGAACAATTATTAGCAGCGATTGATGCATGCTCGCCCGATGATGTACGATTTAATCGATTAAGCCTGCACGGTGATTGTCATCCGGGCAATGTCTTGTGGCGGAATGATCGGCCGCATTTTGTCGATTTTGACGATGCCATGACCGGCCCTGCCATACAGGATTTATGGATGCTACTTTCGGGTGATACCCACAATAAGCAACGCCAATTGAGTGAGATTATCGAGGGCTATGAAGCCTTTTATCCGTTTAATACGGCCGAGTTGAGCTTAATAGAGCCGCTCAGGGCATTGCGAGTCTTGCATTACAGCGCGTGGTTGGCGCGGCGCTGGGATGATCCGGCGTTTCCCATTAGCTTCCCTTGGTTCAATACTGAGCGCTATTGGTCTGAACATATTCTTGAGCTAAAGGAGCTGGTGTCATCGTTGGCGGAGCCCAGTTTACGCTTACCTGACCCGCTATAATTCAGTCAAAACCGATACTGACCTGAACGGCTTGTTTTTTAGGTCAAAAATCACCTTTGATGACCTTTTACGCTTATTGTTTCTCTATTTTCGATCGATATAATAGAATTCTTGATACGGTTTGATACTTTCTTTTAAAACAACCGTATATCTAAACAGTAGAAACAAAAATCTTAAATATACGCTTTGAGGCAAATGAAAATGGGCGCACAAGCTGCACAAGTACTGACTGAACAAGAAGAAAAGAATGCCATTGCGGATGGCATTTTGCAGGGCATTGTTGAGATGCAACCACGCTTACGTGAGCGCGCTGCTAAAGCTAAAGAAGACCGTCGGGTCCCTGATGAGAGTGTTCAAGAACTTCAAGATTTAGGGTTTTTCTTGGCAATGCAACCGAAGCGTTACGGTGGCTATGAATTAGACCCGCAGCATTTTTTCAAATTTAGTATGGCTATTGCCGAAGGCTGTATGTCCACTTCATGGGCGATGGGTATTGTCGCTGTTCACCCTTTTCAGCTGGCCTTAATGGACGACCAAGCGCAGCAAGATGTCTGGGCCGAAGATATCCATACTCGTGTCAGTTCCTCATATGCTCCTATGGGTATGGCTGAGCCTGTCGAGGGCGGCTTTAAATTCAGCGGTCGTTGGGGTTGGTCCAGTGGCTCCGGTCACTGTACTTGGGCCTTATTAGGCGGCATTATCCCTGGTGAAGGTTATCGGACATTTTTAATTCCTAACACTGATTACAAAATAGAAGATACTTGGCAGGTCATGGGCCTTCAGGGAACAGGCAGTAATGATGTGGTAGTAAAGGACGTGTTTGTCCCCGATCACAGAACCCATAAACAAATGGATGGTTTTAACCTGACTAATCCAGGCTATGCCGTTAATAAAGCGCCGGTTTATCAAATTCCTTGGGGTCAAGTATTTGCCCGCACCGTTTGCACACCGGCGATTGGTTCTTGCAAAGAAGCATTGCGTTTGTACAAGGAGCTAGTTAAAAATAAAGCCAGTGCGGACCCCACTAAACTAGCCGGTGACGTAGGCACTAACGAACGTATTGCGTTCGCAGCTAACGGTATCGATGAGATGGAATGTATTTTAATGCGAAATTTTGATCGCATGATGGAATGTGTCAATGCAGGCGAAGCGATTCCCATGGATGAGCGGATCATGTATCGCTATCAATCATCATTGATTATTGAAAAGAGCATTGCGGTGGTCGACCATTTGTTTAACGTTGCCGGTGGTGGTTCGGTGTTCTTGAACAGTGAGATTCAGCAGCGATTCTTAGATATTCATACTGCAAGAGCCCATGTTGCGAATAACCCAACCAGCTTTAGCCGTAATTTGGGGGCTACTCAGTTAGGTCTTGAAAACGGCGATGTGTTCTTATAAAGAAAGTTTTTAAACCAAAAAAAAGCCCGATATTATTTCGGGCTTTTTTTTGCTTGTTTGGTTATTGCTGAGCTTTAAAAAAACATCAAATACCGCGCAAGCGTTCAATGGCTTTCATTGCCAGGACATCGTCGGCAGGATCTTCTGGAATAGGGAAGGTAATTCGTTTGGTCAGACCTTGATAGCGATCGATCATCACTTCAGCAATTTCATCGTAAGTGCCTTTCGGTACAAACTCGTGGAGCATTTCATCGGATAAGATATCTTTCATCACTGACCAGTTACCTTCACGGGTCATATCGAGTAATTGCTGGCCTTTTTCCTGCCAGCCAAACAGTTCTAAACTCGGCCAATAAGCAGGCGTAGAGTAGAGAAAACCCAATAAACCACGTTGCTTTTCCCACTCGGCGTTAACGGTCGCTTGATCTTTGCCCGTGGCCGTGAGCGGGCCAAGAATGAGTTTAAAGTCATCGTCATCACCACTGCGGCCGCTACGCGCGAAGCCCTCATTAAGACGAGGAATGCATACCTCGCGAATATAGCGTGGTGGTGTATTGGTTGGGTGAGTAATCATACCGTCTGCGATAGCCCCCACCATTTTGGTCATGTTAGGGCCAACTGCGCCCGCTAAGATAGGGATATCAGGGTGCTCAATAGGGCCGGGGTTAAAAAAAGGTTGTAGCTTTGAAAATTGATAATATTCACCTTCAAAGTTGAGTCGCTCACCCGTTTGAAAGGCATTAAAAATGGCCCTTAGCGATTGCATATACTCGCGCAGGTGAGGCACAGGTGAGCCCCAGTGAGCGCTGTAGCGCTTTTCAATATTGCCTTTAACTTGTGTGCCGAGACCAATTTCAAAGCGACCTTTGGACAGCTGCTGCAAGTCCCATGATGCGACGGCAACCGTCATAGGACTGCGCGGAAAGGCGACTAAGACACTAGTAGAAACCACTAAAGACGATGTCGCATTCAGTGCTAAAGCTGCCAATAATAGTCCGTCATGAACCGCATCGGGTACTTGCAGGCCGTTAAAGCCCATTGCTTCAGCCCGCTTTGCGTGTTCACCAATTTCGGCGGGAGACATCGTTTCGGGTGTGGCGGCGAAAACTTCAAACATGTGGCTTCCTAGACAAAGTGAGAGGCGATAAAATCGACAGTTTTATAGGCTTTCATTATAGTAAGTCATTTTATTATAACTATGGCTTACAATGTGTAAAGTGACGATTCCAGCCAACGAAACGTTGGGGTGTCGACTATTATGAGCATGATCAATAGCCGTTAAATGATTACGATAATTAAGTAGGTAGGTATGACGAATAAGCAAAAACGAAAGGTTGCGTTTATTACTGGCGCTAGTCGAGGCATCGGTGCTGAGTCTGCCGTAGCCTTGGCCAAAGTCGGCTGGGATGTAGCAATAACTGCCAGAACCTTGAATGATGGCGAAGCGCAAAATTATGCAGTTGGCCAGCGAGCGCTGCCCGGCAGTTTAGCGGCAACAGCGCAGGCCGTGCGGGAGTTGGGTGCTGAGGCACTTTGCTTAAAAGCAGATATTCTTGATCAGGCATCGGTTGTTTCTGCTGCAGAACAGGCGACCGCTCATTATGGGCATATTGATTTATTGTTTAACAACGCAGTGTATCAAGGCGATGGTAATCAACAAAATTTACTTGAGGTGACCGATCAACAGCTTAAAAATATTTATCAAAGTAATATTTTTACGCCGTTAGCCTTAGTCAAAGCTTTACTGCCAAGCATGCTGTCGCTAACGTCAAGCACCGTGATTAATATGGTTTCATTTACTGCTTTTAATGATCCCCCTGCGCCGGCTAGTGAGGGTGGTTGGGGTTTTGCTTATCCGTCGTCAAAAGCGGCCTTCGGTCGAATGGCAGGCTCTCTCCGAGCTGAACACAAAGACAGCGGTTTAAGAGTCTTCAATTTAGAGCCAGGAACTGTCATTACTGAAGTGATGAGAGAGCTAGGCATCGATGAAAAAGTGCTAAAGGGTTTCAAATCCTGCACACCCCAAGCGATTGCATCGGTAGTCGCTTGGTTGGCTGAGAATGAACCCTTAGAAGACTGGCAACCCCGTGATGTCTTAAGAGGGCCTGCCATCGCTAAGTATTTGGGTGTCCTGTCAGCAGAATCGTTGCTTTGAGGGCGCTGTTTTTTATAAGGAATGAAAAATGAATAAAGTCATAGTAGAAAAAAGTGCAGGTTATGCAGTTGTCAGCTTAAACCGACCAGAAAGTATGAATGCCCTGTCGCGTGAATTACGCGATGATTTTGTTGCCGCCCTAAAGGATTGCCAAGCCGATGAGGCAATACGGGTGCTGATTATCACGGGTAAAGGTAAGGCTTTTTCTGCTGGCTTTGATTTAAAAGAGCTGGCAGCTCCGGAGTCGGGCACGGCCGCTGAAACAGCGGATAATATTATCGCGCGGGCCATGGAGGCCTTTGATGGGCCTATCATTGGGGCAATTAATGGCCATGCAATTACGGGTGGTTTTGAATTGGCTCTTGCCTGTGACGTGATTATTGCCTCGGAGCAGGCGCGTTTTGCCGACACCCATGCACGAGTGGGTATTTTGGCCGGTTGGGGCTTGAGTCAGCGATTGCCTCGCCTAATAGGTTTGTCTCGGGCGAAAGAGCTGTCGTTAACGGGTCGGCCGTTATTCGCCCAAGAAGCCTATGAATGGGGATTGGTTAATCATGTGGTTGCCGCTGACCAGCTATTGCCTTCTGCCATTGCAATGGCAGAAGAAATGTGTGCTTGCGTGCCGCATATTATGCGTGAATATAAAAAGCTGATTGATGATGGTTTTAGTATGCCATTCAATGAAGCTATGATTTATGAAGAAAAAATTGCTATAGAGTCAGCTAAAAATGCGGCGGCTCACCTCGTGGCAAGTCGGCGAGAAGCGGTGATTAAAAAGGGCCGTAGTGAAAAGAGCTGATAGCAAATGAGGTCATGCCTGCTGTTTCAAACGGTGTTTATTGCCGCATTTGAGGCAGTGTCACGTGGTATGATGGAGCTGTCTTCAGGTATCTGAGCAGGGTGTTAAAGGTACCAACAAAAATCAATTGTTTTATAGAGAATAATCGAGGAGATCTCGCGATGACAGTCAAAGTCGCAATTATTGGTTCGGGCAATATTGGTACCGACCTCATGATTAAAATTATTCGTAGCTCCGACCATTTACAAATGGCGGCGATGGTGGGCATTGATCCTGATTCTGATGGTCTCGCGCGCGCCCAACGAATGGGGATACCGACCACCTATGAAGGGATTGAAGGCCTGGTTAAAATGGATAATTTTGCAGATATACGTATTTGCTTTGACGCCACCTCTGCCTATGCCCACAAGCACCACAATGAGATCCTTCAGCAGCACGGTAAGCAGGTGGTCGATCTGACGCCAGCGGCAATTGGCCCTTATACGATTCCTGTGGTTAATTTAGAAGAGCATTTAGATCAGCCTAATGTCAATATGGTGACTTGTGGTGGGCAGGCGACGATTCCAATGGTGGCGGCAGTGAGTCGTGTCGCTGAAGTGCATTACGCAGAAATTGTATCTTCCGTTTCTTCGCGCTCTGCAGGCCCCGGTACTCGTGCCAATATCGATGAGTTTACCCAAACCACTTCTCGCGGTATTGAAGTGGTTGGTGGGGCTAAGAAAGGCAAGGCGATTATTATTTTAAATCCTGCTGAACCGCCGATGATTATGCGCAACACTGTCTTTACTTTGTCGGCACCGGTTGATGAGCAAAAAATCATTGATTCAGTTAATGAAATGGTGACAGGTGTTAAAACCTATGTGCCGGGTTATAGTTTAAAGCAAGAGGTTCAGTTTGAGCATTTTGATGAATCGTCACCGCTGCATATTCCTGGCCATGGTGATTTTGTCGGGATTAAATCATCGATCTTTTTAGAAGTTGAAGGTGCGGCCCATTATTTGCCGTCGTATGCCGGCAACTTAGATATTATGACTTCGGCGGCGCTAGGAACTGCTGAGCGATTGGCGCAATTAAAATATGCGGTTGCGGCATAACACGCAGAGGGTATAAATGATGAGTATTGATCCAAGCAAAGATAAAGTCTACATTCAAGATGTCAGTTTGCGTGACGGCATGCACGCTATCCGCCATATGTATTCCATTGATCACGTCAAGGCGATTGCTAAGGCGCTTGATAACGCGAAAGTCGATGCCATTGAGGTCGCTCACGGCGATGGTTTGTCTGGTACCAGTTTTAATTATGGCTTTGGCGCGCATACGGATAAAGAGTGGATAGCCGCTGTTGCTGAAGAATTGACACATGCTAAGTTAACCACCCTGATTCTGCCCGGCATTGCGGTTAAAGAAGATTTGCAATGGGCCTGGGATATGGGTGTCCGCTCGGTGAGAGTTGCTACCCATTGCACCGAAGCCGATGTGTCTAAACAGCATATTGAATTTGCTCGCGAGCTGGGTATGGACACGATTGGTTTTTTGATGATGTCGCATATGCAAACACCGCAAGGCTTGGCCGAGCAAGCGAAGTTAATGGAGTCTTACGGTGCTGAATGCGTCTATGTTGTCGATTCGGGCGGCGCGCTCAATATGCAAGATGTGGCTGATCGATTTAAGGCCTTTGGCGATACATTAGACCCTAATACTGAGCGTGGTATTCATGCGCATCATAACTTGGCTTTGGGCGTGGCGAATTCTATTGTCGCTGTGCAAAATGGTGCTAATCGCGTTGATGCCTCGCTAGCAGGTATGGGAGCGGGGGCTGGCAATGCGCCCTTAGAAGTCTTTATTGCAGCCATTGAACGCATGGGTTGGAATCACGGTACCGATCTCTATGCACTGATGGATGCAGCGGATGACCTGGTTAGGCCTTTGCAAGATCGACCGGTTAGGGTTGACCGAGAAACCTTGTCATTGGGCTATGCAGGTGTGTATTCCAGTTTCCTGCGCCATGCTGAGAAAGCGTCTGAGACCTATGGCTTAGAAACGCGAGATATTTTGGTTGAGCTAGGCCGGCGTAAAATGGTGGGTGGTCAAGAGGATATGATCGTCGATGTTGCACTTGATATGCTGAAAGCCAAAGATTTAAATATGAGTATCGAAGACTACGCGGCTTCAATTGATAAGCGTGATCACAGCATTGCCTCTGAAGGTTAAACATAAAAATAGTGAGTGAGTTGTTGTATGTCAGATTTTGAATCGACCAGTCGACTGTTAGCGACCGAGCAAGGCAGTATTCATTACCACGAGGCGGGCAAGGGCCCTGCGCTATTGATGATCCATGGTTCTGGGCCGGGTGTCAGTGGTTGGGCTAACTTTGAAGGCAATTTACCCTTTTTTGCTCAGCATTTTCGTTGTTTGATCATTGATTTGCCCGGCTATGGTGGCAGTGATCCAGTAGAGGGAAACCCGGTAATGGAATGCGTCAGTGCCTGTATTCGATTACTCGATGGTTTGGGTATTGATAAAGCGCATATTATTGGTAATTCCTTAGGTGGTATTGTTGGCGGTTATTTAGCGGCACAACACAGTGATCGCGTTCATCGCTATGTCACTATCGGTGGTTTGGGAATGAATTTGTTTTCTCCCTTTCCCTGTGAGGGACTAAATCTACTAACTAATTTTGTTGAAGACCCCAGTCGCGAAAAAATTATTGCCTGGTTACGGTCAATGGTGTTTGACCAGTCTATGGTAACCGAAGAGTTAATTAATACCCGCATGGAAAGAGCGTTAGAGGCAAAAACATTAGCGACCAGTCGCATGATGTATTCGAGACAAA
>PBSZ01000048.1 GCA_002726445.1 Cellvibrionales bacterium
ACTGCGCTACATCCCGAAAATTTTCTTAATAAAGAAACATGAAACGATAATGAAGGGGGGCTTAATTAAACGACTAAACTTTTAAAACCTCGATAACATCTTCAAGTTCACCAATCATCTGCCTGAGCAATTGTTGGGACTGCGAGCCATCTTCTTTGGCTTTTTCACCGTTTAACTGCAGGCAAGCACCGCCAATCGTATAGCCTTGATCATACAAAAGGCTGCGGATTTGACGAATCATAATCACGTCTTGGCGTTGATAATAGCGACGATTACCACGGCGTTTAACGGGCTTTAAATGAGGAAATTCTTGTTCCCAGTAGCGCAACACATGCGGTTTTACCGCACAGAGATCGCTTACTTCGCCTATGGTAAAATAACGTTTTCCGGGAATGACCGGTAATTCTTCGTTATTGCTCGGTTCCAGCATAAGTTTCTACTTGTTGTTTCAGTTTTTGTCCGGGTTTGAATGTTACCACACGACGGGCGGAAATCGGAATTTCTTCGCCAGTTTTTGGATTTCTGCCGGGACGCTGCTTTTTATCACGTAAATCAAAATTGCCAAAACCGGATAACTTAACGTTTTCGTTGGTCTCTAGCGCTGAGCGAATCTCTTCAAAGAAGAGCTCAACGATTTCTTTGGCTTCACGTTTGTTTAAGCCCAGCTCGTCAAATAAGCGTTCAGCCATTTCTGCTTTGGTTAGAGCCATAGTTAATCACCTCAAGGATGCATTAAACCGCTGTTTTAACGACGCTAACACGTCCTCAATCAACGCGTTCACTTCGTCCTCATTTAACGTGCGCTCTTGGAGCTGCCACGTTAACCCTAAGCCAATACTGTGTTTACCTTCGTCTATCCCAGCTCCACTGTATTGGTCAAACACTACCGTCGCCACTAAATGCTCGCCTGCGGCCTTGGAAGCCACGTCGACCACTTCGCCGGCCGTGATGGTAGTCTCTACCACTATCGCTAAATCCCTTCTTACCTCAGGAAATTTCGATAATACTTTGAATTCTGGCACTTTTTTGGTAGAAATCAAGTTTAATTGCAGCTCAAAAACCCATATTTCTTGGTCAATATTTAATTTTTTCTGCAATTGAGGGTGTAATTGCCCCACATAACCTACTAACGACTGGTCTAAATAGACAGCAGCGCTTTGGCCCGGATGTAGCGCCACCATTGGGCTGGCGAGATCTAAGGCTAAAAATTGCACCGCTTTTCCGGCGCTTAAGCCAAGCAGCGATTCGACATCAGATTTAATATCATAAAAATCAAAGAGATCGGCATTTTGTGACTTCTGAACAGTCGCCTCACGCGCGCTCAGCCATGATTCGGGCAATCTTTGACCAACCAATAGCCCTGCTATCAAGGGTGACTGGTCCAATTTTTCGCCCTGCTGTTGAAAACCCAGACCCGTTTCAAATAATTTTAACCGCGTTTGCTGGCGGTTTATGTTGTAAACCGCGGCAGCGACTAAACCCGGCAAAATGCTGCTGCGCATCACCCCCATATCACTGGCAATCGGGTTGAGCAATTCAACCGCTGCTGCCTGTGGGTCAAACAAAGCCTGAGTCTCTGGGTCGATAAAACTGTAGGTGATCGCTTCGCGGTAACCTTTGGAAATTAATTGCCTAGAAAAGTCACGGCGACTCACGCCGGATTCCGCCCGTTCACTGAACGTGAGCTGTGCCACAGGGGGTTCAACTGGTAATTGCTCATAGCCATAGATGCGCGCCAACTCTTCTAGCAAGTCAGCTTCAATGGCAATATCAAAGCGATGCGCAGGAACGGTCACCTGCCAGCCACCCTCGATAGTTTCGGGCTGAAGATCTAAGCGCGACAAAATATCGGTGACGCGATCACCAGGAATCGCAAAACCCAATACTCGCTTAATTTGCGTTTCACGTAAATTGACCGTCTGGGCACTTTGCTGCTGCGCCGATGCTTCAGCAACAGTGACAGGGCCGGCTTCGCCCCCCACAATAGCCAATAATAATTCGCTGGCCCGCTCTATCGCGCGCAACTGTAAGTCACGGTCGACGCCGCGTTCAAAACGATGCGATGCATCGGTGTGAAGGCCTAATTGTCGAGCTTTGCCGGCCATTTTTTCCGGTGCAAAAAAAGCCGATTCTAAAAAGATGTGTTGCGTGTTATTTGACACACCTGAGTCTTTGCCACCCATAATGCCGGCAATGGCTAGAGGCTTTTGTTGATCCGCAATCACTAATAAATCATCACTTAAGGCCTGGTCTTTATCATCGAGCAGCACTAGCCGTTCATCACTGCGAGCTAAACGCACGTCAATATCACCCTCGATAGCGTCAAGATCAAAGGCATGCATGGGCTGACCTAGCTCCATCATTACGTAATTCGTCACATCGACCACGGGATCGATCGATCGGACATCGGCGCGGCGTAATTTTTCACGCAACCACAAGGGGCTAGTCTGCGATAAATCCACATTGCGGATAATACGACCCGCATAACGCGAACAATGCTCAGGGGCACTTAATATCACCGCACGTTGCTCGTCAATCGTCGGCTTTAATGCGCAAAACGCTGGCGCCGTGACATCGGTCTGGGTCAATACACCGGTTTCTCTGGCCACCCCATTAATCGACAAGCAGTCACCGCGGTTAGGGGTAAGATCGACGTCAATAATCGCATCATCGAGCTGTAAATACTGGCGCAAGTCTTGACCAAGCGGTGCATCGGCGGGCAAGATTAATAAGCCATCGACAATATCCTCTAAGCCCAATTCAGAAGCGCCACATAACATGCCAGACGAAATCACACCCCGCAACTCGGCTTGTTTTATTGAAAAATCGCCGGGCAATACCGCGCCTACCTCAGCAAAGGGCACGCGTGCGCCTACCGCTGCGTTACGGGCACCACAGACCACTTGCGTTTCAACACGGCCATTATTGACTTGGCAAACCCGCAATTTTTCAGCATCCGGATGGGCCTCAACTGCGCTTATCTCGCCAACCACAACGCCACTAAAGTTGGCGACTGCAGGCTCAACGCCATCAACTTCAAGCCCTGCCATCGTCAATAGATGCACCAACTGCTCGGTCGTTTCCGAGGGATTAACCCATTCTCTCAACCACGATTCACTTACTTTCATTGCATAACCTTGAACTTGAAATAAAAAATCTCAGTAAAAACTCGTTAACCGAACTGCGATAAAAAACGCACGTCATTTTCAAAAAATAACCGTAAATCGTTGACGCCATAGCGCAGCATGGCTAAGCGTTCAACACCAATACCAAAGGCAAAGCCGGTGTACTTTTCAACATCAATATCGACATGAGCAAATACATTAGGATGCACCATGCCACAGCCCATGATTTCTAACCAGCCAGTGTGCTTACAGACTCGACAACCTTTTCCTGAACACATCACGCATTCAATATCGACTTCTGCCGAAGGCTCGGTAAAAGGAAAATAAGAAGGCCGAAAACGAACCGCTAATTCTTTTTCAAAAAACACCCGTAAAAATGCTTGGACCACGCCTTTTAAATGCGCAAAGGTGACGTTCTCATCAATCATTAAGCCTTCGACTTGATGAAACATCGGCGTATGAGTGACGTCGGAATCACAGCGGTAAACCCGACCCGGACAGACAATGCGTAATGGCGGTTGCTGGGACTCCATCACTCTTACTTGCACCGGCGAGGTGTGAGTGCGAAGCACTTGCGGCGCTGAATCATCAATGCCGCGGGCATAAAAGGTATCGTGCATGGCTCGCGCAGGATGGTGAGCGGGAATATTTAAGGCTTCAAAGTTATGGTAGTCATCTTCAATTTCTGGGCCTTCCGCCACACTGAAACCAATTTGCTCAAAGTAGGCTTGAATCCGCTCGAGGGTAATCGTAACTGGATGCGCACTGCCACATTCACCTTGTCGCGAGGGCAGACTGACATCAATTTTTTCATTCGCTAAGCGTTCGGCTAAGGCGGCTGTCTCTAAAGCTAATCGCTGATTTTCAATCGCGCTTTGAACACTTTGTTTTGCCACATTAATCGTTGCACCTGCCGCCGAACGTTCCTCGGCTGGCAATTGGCCCAAGGTTTTTAGTAATGCTGTCAGTTGGCCTTTTTTGCCTAAATATTCGATACGTATAACATCGAGAGCTTTCACCGATGTAGCGGCGGCGATCGCCGCCAGCGCTTGCTCAGTCAATTCGGATAAATTTGCTTGCTTAGACATATTTCACCTGTGAAGCGTAACCATAAAAGTGACAATACTCACGTCATGATAGTTCTGTTCGCTAAAGTAACATTGCTTTCAATAAAAAAGGGAAAGAGCATAGCCCTTTCCCCTTTCCTCGTCGATTCAACCGCGGCGTTGAAAGCCCGCTACTGCTTGGCCTAAGGCCAAACAAGCCGTTTATGCTAGTGCTGACTTGGCTGTCTCGACGACTTTGGTAAACGCCGCCTTATCATGCACGGCTAAGTCTGCTAAGACGCGTCGATCTAATATCACTTCAGCTTTTTTAAGCCCAGCGATCAGTCGGCTATAACTGAGACCATTGGCGCGCGAGGCCGCATTGATACGGGTAATCCAAAGCGCTCTAAATTGGCGTTTGCGCTGGCGACGGTCACGGTAAGCGTATTGGGCCGCTTTGGTAACTGCTTGCTTAGCCACACGAAACACGCGAGAACGCGCGCCGTAGTAGCCTTTAGCTTGTTTAAGAATTTTTTTGTGGCGACGACGTGCTACCACTCCACGTTTTACTCGAGGCATTTTGTTCTCCTAAAATTATCTGCGTAAAGGGTAAGGGTTAGTTGTTGCGCATCATCTTATCGATTAACGGCTTATCAGCCGCATCAATAATGGATGTACCACGTAACTGACGCTTACGCTTTGTGGTCATTTTAGTAAGAATATGGCTTTTATTAGCGCTTTTACGCTTATAGCCAGCTCCGGTTTGTTTAAAGCGCTTGGCAGCGCCACTGTGTACTTTTGCTTTTGGCATGTTAAAACTCGCATTGTCATTATATCGTTCAACTTATTTAATAAGCCTACCGATAAAGATAAAACAGCGGCCCTGTGGTGCATGAGCTCTCGCTGTGTAAGGTTAGATAGCTGTTTTTAAAAGCGTCTATCTATTCTTTTTCGGGGATATCACCATGGTCATTTGTCGGCCTTCCATTTTAGGGAATTGCTCGACAGCGCCCAGTTCCGCTAAGTCGGCCTCTACTCGTTTGAGTAGCTCCATACCCAGCTCTTGGTGAGCCATTTCTCTACCGCGAAAACGCAGCGTGACTTTGGCTTTATCGCCTGCTTCGAGGAAACGGGTCAGGTTGCGTAGTTTGACCTGATAGTCTCCATCTTCTGTGCCAGGTCGAAATTTCATTTCTTTGACCTGGGTCTGCTTCTGCTTCTTTTTAGAAGCCGCACGTTTCTTTTTAATATCAAACAAATGCTTGCCGTAGTCCATGATCTTACACACGACCGGATTACTGTCGCCCGCGATTTGAACAAGATCAAGGGAGGCTTCTTGCGCCATGGACAGAGCTTCAGTGGTCTTTACAACCCCCACTTGCTCACCATCGGCACCGATTAAACGAACCTCCAATGCTTCTACCGCTTCATTAATGATTGCGCGCTTACTGTCTTTACCCTTCACGCGACCCGACCACTAACTTGTATTTGCTTAATAATAATTCTCCGTTGATTGAAAAAATAGACTCAAAAACAGTAGTTTACGGTTTTACTTGCGTTCTACCGCGTTGCTCTTCAGCCTCTAATAACTGACCACATAAGGCATCAATCGATAAGCTGCCAAGGTCTTCTCCCGAGAGAGTCCTCACAGCCACCGTAGCGGTTTCGACCTCTTTATCGCCGACCACCAGTAAATACGGTACCTTGCTTAAGGTGTGGGCGCGAATTTTAAAGCCGATCTTCTCATTTCTCAAGTCCGTTTCGACCCGAAATCCCTGTTTAGAGAGGGTTTTTTGCAAGTTTTTTGCAAATTCGGCCTGATTATCCGTAATATTCATGATAACCGCCTGAACAGGCGCCAGCCAGACGGGGAATTTACCCTCGTAATGCTCAATTAACATACCAATAAATCGCTCAAATGAACCCAAAATCGCGCGATGCAACATCACAGGCACTTGGCGCGACCCATCTTCAGCAACATATTGCGCGTCTAAACGGCCCGGCATAGAAAAATCGACCTGAATAGTACCGCACTGCCACACACGACCAATGCAATCGCGCAGTGAAAATTCAATTTTAGGCCCATAAAAAGCCCCTTCGCCAGGCAATAAGTCCCAGTCTAAGCCTTTATTATTTAAAGCCAGTTCGAGTGCCTGCTCGGCCTTGTCCCAAATGGCATCATCGCCTACCCTCTGCTCGGGTCGTGTTGATAGCTTGACCAATACATCATCAAAACCAAAGTCTTTGTAAACGCTGTACAGCAAATCAATAAATACCGAGACCTCTTCTTGAATGGCATTTTCAGCGCAAAAGATATGTGCATCATCTTGCACAAAGCCTCGCACACGCATTAAACCCTGCAAGGTGCCCGACGCTTCATTGCGATGACAGGAGCCAAACTCTGCAATTCGCATGGGCAAATCACGATAACTTTTTAACCCTTGATTAAACACCTGAACGTGGCAGGGACAGTTCATCGGCTTGACCGCATAATCGCGCGATTCGGATTCGATGGTAAACATATTGTCGGAAAATTTATCCCAGTGGCCCGACCGCTCCCACAAACTGCGATCGACCACTAGCGGTGTTTTAATCTCTTCATAACCGTTACTGTTTTGCACCTCACGCATGTACTGTTCAATGACTTGGTACAAGGCCCAACCGCGCGGATGCCAGAACACCATGCCCGGCGCTTCTTCTTGCAGATGAAACAGATCCAGTTTCTTACCAATTTTTCGATGGTCGCGCTTTTCAGCTTCAGCCATGCGATTGACATAGGCTTTTAAACCTTTTTTATCGGCCCAAGCCGTGCCGTAAACTCGCTGTAGCATTTCATTATTGGCATCGCCACGCCAATAGGCTCCGGCTAACTTGGTGAGTTTAAAATGCTTTAAAAATCGGGTATTCGGCACATGTGGCCCGCGACACATGTCTAAATATTCTTGATGGTAGTAAAGGCCCATTGCCGTTTCGTCAGGCATATCGTCGATTAGTCGTAACTTATACTCTTCGCCGCGACGATCGAATTCAGCAATGACTTCAGCACGTGGCGTCATCTTTTTCACCACATCGTACTCTTCGTCAATTAAAGCTTTCATGCGCGCTTCAATAGCGGCGATATCTTCTGGCGTGAAGGGTTTCTCAGTCGCAATGTCGTAATAAAAACCCTCGTCAATTACAGGGCCAATCACCATTTTGGCATCGGGGAATAACTGTTTGACGGCATGGCCAATTAAATGCGCGCAGGAGTGACGAATAATCTCAACGCCTTCGTCATCCTTTGCCGTGATAATCCGCAATGTAGCATCGTGCTGGATAAGTTCGCAGGCATCTTTGAGCTGGCCGTCAACTTCACCAGCAATGGTCGCTTTCGCTAAACCAGGGCCAATATCGGCGGCAAGGTCTAAAATAGAAATCGCTTGATCGAAAGCACGCTGGCTTCCATCAGGAAGAGTAATAACTGGCATATTTGTTTCCTTTCACAGTGGTGACCGCTACCAATGGCCACTTGAAGTCTTTCGTTTTACTTTATCGTTTAAACTGCCTGGCTTGCATTATTAACGCAAGCTACTGTTGAGTATAGAACAGTTTATTCGGCTTCGCCGCTTGGCTCAGCTGGCACTGCCGCATCAATAACGGCTTGCAACTCACCATTCCCTGACATTTCAGCAATAATGTCACAACCACCCACTAATTCACCATCGACCCATAACTGAGGAAACGTTGGCCAATTCGCGTAAGTCGGTAAATTAGCCCGAATTTCTGGGTTGGATAAAATATCAACGTAAGCAAACCGCTTACCGCAACCCATCAGCGCCTCAATGGCGCGAGCAGAAAAGCCACATTGGGGCATATCGGGCGAGCCTTTCATGTAGATGATCACGGGATTATTCTCGATTTGATCTTTTATGGTATCCATGATGTCCATGGTTGCTCTCCGAAATTGGTAAGTTATGCAATCGACTCAGTGGCAATTAATCACTGGCAAATCAATTACTCTGTTCATAAAAGGTGGTTATTGTACCGACCTCCGTCACATTTAGCCATGCTAATAAGATACTCAATCTCGCTATTTTAGCCAACCGACCGCTTAGCTGAAGCCTCATCTATTGCAACCGTGTAGCACGCAAAAAGAGACCAACATTCACTCTAACGAGAAGCGACAATACGGCAATTGGCCGGCGTGTTTATTTGCTCAGTAAGCCAAGATAGGCTAGTATTTACACCTGCATAGGCAGCTTTGGCTGCCTTTTTTACTTTTTAGCTGTTAGTCATGCGGCTTTTATAACATCCCAGCCGATAATCAGCGCTTTATTCTCAATGCAATAATTAGCCCCCGAGATCAATACGGCGATAGGACAATGGAAACTGATTCAATACCACCCTCAACGGTGATGAACACTTACCAAAGACTACCGATCAGCTTTAGTCGCGGCGAGGGTGCGTGGCTGTTTGATCAAGAGGGTAATCGGTTTCTCGATGCTTTGTGCGGCATCAGCGTGACGAATTTAGGTCATTGCCATCCGACTATAACGGCCGCTATTCAACAGCAGGCTGAGCAATTACTGCATACCTCCAATCTTTATCACATTCCTGCCCAGCAACAACTGGCAGCAAAACTATGCGCCATTGCAGGCATGGATAATGCTTTTTTTAGCAACTCTGGCGCCGAAGCCAATGAAGCCGCGATTAAGTTAGCGCGCTTGCATGCTGCCAATAACGGCAATAAAGAACCTTTTATCATTACTATGAAAGGCAGCTTCCATGGCCGCACATTGGCGACATTAACCGCTACCGGCAATGCCAAGGTGAAGCAGGGTTTTGGGCCACTACCGGCAGGATTTTTATTAGCTGAGTACGATGATATTGCATCTGTTCAAGCATTTTTTACCCAATACGGCCATAAAATTGCGGCAGTGATGATTGAGGTCGTTCAAGGCGAAGGCGGTATTAATCTTGCCTCCGCGGATTATTTGCAGCAATTACAAACACTTTGCCATAATCACTCGGCGCTACTCATCGCGGATGAAGTGCAGTGCGGCAATGGTCGTTGCGGCCAGTATTTTGCCTACCAACGATTCGGCCTCAAACCAGACGTCGTCACAACCGCAAAAGGCTTAGGCAACGGCGTACCGATTGGCGCCTGCCTGGCACGCGATTCAGCCGCACAAACACTGTCACCCGGCACCCATGGCTCAACCTTTGGCGGCAATCCCCTCGCGTCGGTCACTGCTTTAGCCGTCATCGATGTCATTGAAAAAAAACAGCTGGCTCAACGGGCGGCGGATTTAGGCCAAGCCATGCTCGATGGCTTTGCTTTTCAACTAAAGGGTCTACAGGCAGTAAAAGATATTCGCGGCTGTGGGCTGATGATCGGTATCGAGCTCGATCGCGACTGTACTGCCTTGGTTGCTGAAGCTTTAGCAAAGGGCCTGTTAATTAACGTCACTAACAGCAACACAATTAGGCTACTGCCACCCCTCATCATCAGCGATGCCGAGGCCGATTTAATCGTTGATACGGTCAGCGATCTCATTGTTCATTTTATTAAAAACGCATAAAGAATTTTATTCTAGCCTTGACTTTAGGCAAGTGATTATTATGGCGACTAGACACTTTTTATCATTATTAGACCTCAGCCCTGCGGAGTTAAAGGCTGTAATAGCGCGGGCGATTGAACTTAAAAAAAGTCCTATTAACCAACAGTTTAATGGCAAGGTTCTGTCGATGATTTTTGAAAAGTCATCAACCAGAACGCGCATATCATTTGAAGCAGGAATGGCACAAATGGGCGGTAGCGCAATCTTTTTATCGCCACGTGACACTCAACTGGGTCGAGGCGAGCCAATCGAAGACAGCGCCCGAGTAATTTCATCAATGACAGACATTGTCATGATTCGTACCTTTGCACACGCAACAATAGAAACCTTTGCTGAATATTCATCAGTGCCGGTAATCAATGCACTGACGGACGCGCTACATCCCTGCCAGTTACTGGCTGACATGCAAACCTTCCATGAGCAACGCGGCAGCATTCAAGGCAAAAAAGTGGCTTGGGGCGGCGACGGCAATAACATGTGTCAATCGTATATCAATGCCGCCAAACAATTTGATTTTGAATTGTCAATCGCCTGCCCTAAAGGCTTCGAACCCGATGCAGCTATGCTGGCAGCCAATAGCGATCGAGTCACCGTATTTGATGACCCGCAAACTGCGGTAGTCAATGCTGACTTAGTCGTCACTGACGTTTGGGCGTCAATGGGACAGGAAGATCAACAAGAAAAAAGAATGTCGCAATTTACACCCTACCAAGTGAACCATGAACTAATGGCTGGCGCAGCAAAAAAAGCCATATTTATGCATTGCTTACCGGCGCATAGAGGTGAAGAAGTCAGTGCCGAACTGCTTGAAGATTCGCAATACAGTGTGGTTTGGGATGAGGCTGAAAACCGCTTACATGCCCAAAAGGCATTGATGGAGTTTTTGCTCAGTTAATTAGAACTGCGAATAATTTATGAAATTGATGATGTAATTGCTTAATTCATTCAATAAGCTAGTCCAAATAATTTATTTATATCAAAAAGGTAGTATCACAATGATTAAATACCATAAGCTTTTCGTTAGCAGTCTTATTATCAGTTGTTTAGCCAGCTGCGCATCTCAAGAAACACCGAGGGATGTCGATACCGTTTCATCAGGCAAAATAAAAACGCTCACGCCACCAAAAATCATTAAGTCTGATGTTAATGGCTTAAGCATTCGCTATGCACAAATGTCGATGGGATATGATGCGACTTGCAATCCCAATCGATCGTTCAGCTCTGAGCTGAATGATTGCAACGAACTTCCAGAGAGCGTTAAAACTCTGGCAACTAATCATTGCGATCAATCCGGACAAAAAGCGGTTTTCATGGGCAATAAAACCAACTTCATACAAATGACCGTATCAAAGTTTACCTGTCAAGACAAAGATTAGACCTATCGACCTTAAAGCTAGCTGGGAAAACAACATCCGTTAGCTTTGAGCGTAACGCTTATATCTTTTCACTCAATAGTGATTGCACGGCTTGCTGCCAGCCCCCATACAAGGCATCGGCTTTTTGGTTCGACATATGCACCGCATAGTGTTGCTGTTTTTGCCATTGCTCTGCAATGCCATCTAAATCGGCAAATACGCCTGCCCCTAAACCGGCCAGGCTCGCCGCTCCCCAGGCCGTCGCTTCAGTAACTGCCGGTACATCAATCGGTGTTTGTAGAATATCAGCCAAAAACTGACAGACAAACTGATTCACGACCAAACCACCATCTACACGCATCACGCTTTGTGTGATACCCGTATCAGAACGCATGGCAGTCATTAAATCACGCGTTTGATAAGCTTGAGCCTCTAACGCCGCTCTAGCAATATGCGCTGAGCCAGTATCATGCCCTAGACCAACAATCGCCCCGCGCACATCTGGCCGCCAGTAAGGTGCGCCGAGGCCAGTTAATGCCGGCACAAAATAAACGCCTTGATTATCGTCAAGCTGCTGCGCTAAGGCCTCAGTGTCGCTGGCTTGCTCAAATAGAGCTAAACCATCGCGCAACCATTGTATCGCCGCACCTGCGACAAAAATCGAACCTTCTAGGGCATAGTGACATTCACCCTCGATACTGTAAGCGATGGTAGTGAGTAATCGGTGCGTCGAACGCACCGCCTTATGGCCAGTATTCATTAACATGAAACAGCCGGTGCCATAGGTTGACTTAACCATGCCTTGCTGAAAGCAAGCTTGACCGACCAGCGCCGCTTGTTGATCACCGATCATGGCTTTAATCGGAATCGAAGACCCAAAAATATGCGCTGCGGTCATGCCAAAATCTGCTACATTGTCGAATACTTGCGGCAACATTGAGCGTGGAATATCAAATAAGTCCAGCAATTCATCGTCCCATTCTCCTCGATGAATATTCAGCAGCAGGGTTCTTGAAGCATTACTTCTATCGGTGGCATGAACCATGCCATCCGTTAAATGCCACAATAAAAAGCTATCAATCGTACCAAACAGTAATTCCCCTGCTTCTGCTTGCCTTCTGGCGTCGTCAACATGATCCAACAACCAAGCAATTTTTGTGGCAGAAAAATACGGATCTAAACGCAAACCCGTTTTTTCATTGACAGAAGTCTCGTGGCCTTGCGCCTGCAAACGCTGACAATCATCAGCCGTTCGTCGATCTTGCCATACAATCGCATTGTAAATAGGCTTGCCACTTATCTTATCCCATACCACCGTGGTTTCTCGCTGATTGGCAATACCAATAGCGACGGTAGCCTCTAAGCGTTTGGCACCAGCTAACACACGCTGGCAACATTGCAAGGTATCGCGCCAAATTTGTTCGGCATCTTGTTCAACCCAACCGCTATTCGGATAGCTCAATGGCAGAGCGATTTGATGCTGGGCTACAGTCTGGGCGTTAGCATTAAATAAAATAGCGCGAGAACTACTGGTTCCCTGATCAATAGCCAGTAGTAGTGGGGCGTTAAGCTTGCTGCTTTTCATCGGAAGACTCCTTGGGCGGCAATTATTGCGCCGCAACAAATAGTTTAACTGGCTTTTCGTCAGTATGCCTTGTGCTTAGCTTCAGCGGCAATGCCATTGTTTTGATCTGCTTGAGCACGGGCCTGATTGCCACCGGCTCATGACTGAATTTTTATCGATGCGAAGTACCCAAAGCCAACGATCATCCTATAAAGAGTGTCTGACCAGTGATATGAACACAGTAAACAACGATCGGCTCAGATGATCAAAAAATCTTCTTTTTGACTACAAAGAGACCAGTTATTGATCATGGAAATAGCTGGAATCATAAAAGGCATAAACGCTATAAAAAAAGATTTTTTTATGCGAAAATAATTTTTTCGTCTCAAAATTGCTGGCCGTCAAGAAAAGTCATCTTAGGTCTTCGCCTTACGGTTAGTAGGCACAAACACGTTGACTTATCCACAAGAAATTAACAGATAAAACTCAGAGTTTGGCTATTGCATAATTACCTCAACCGCACTATCTTGTACCTTACTGAATAGCCAACCCCAATATGTAGGGTTTTATTAGTTTAAAGCGCAAGTAAACGACCTTCTGGGTTGAAAAATCCTTTATCGATCTCGATAGCTGACAATTAAAGATATAAATGTCTTTAATTATCAAGAAAATTGCCATTAACTGGCAATTTGAGGTAAGGAATAGACGCTTAAATGAGCGATTATCGATTAGCAGCGAGTCAAAAATTTGACTCATTGAAAAACTGGCCTCTTTGTTGTTTATAACTTCGCCATCATCGCACGGCTACAAACGACATTGAAGCAATGAGCAACATCCTAAAAACATTCAAAATAGAATGAAAAACATACAAAAAAGACTGAGGAGTCAACATGCAACAAACTGAGAGCACTATTTCACCAACTAGCTCAGTAACAAGCGGCGGTGCAACAGCGTCGACAATGAATTCAGACACGATTGATATGGCTGCCATGGCGCCTGGACAAATCCGGGTCATTAAGCGTAACGGCACTGTAGTCAGCTACGATGTCGATAAAATCAACGTTGCTATTACTAAGGCGTTTTTAGCCGTTGAAGGCGGCACAGCCGCTGCGTCTAATCGTATTCACGATACAGTCGCACAACTCGCTGAACAAATTACCGCTATTTTTAAACGCCGCATGCCTTCAGGCGGTACTATTCACATCGAAGACATTCAAGATCAAGTTGAACTCGCTTTAATGCGCAGCGGCGAGCAAAAAGTTGCCCGTGATTACGTTCTTTATCGCGAACAACGCGCACAGTTGCGCGCTGAAAAACTACAGGCAGAAGCCTTACCAGAAACTGACATACACGTTGTGTTAGATGATGGGACTCGAAAGCCGCTGGATATGCAACGCCTGCATACCATTGTCAATGAAGCCTGCGAGTCGCTTGAAAGCGTCAGCGCAGCTGAAATATTGGATGAAGCATTAAAGAATTTATACGACGGCGTTTCAGCCAGCGAAGTTAACACCTCCCTAGTGATGACTGCTAGAACCATGGTCGAAAAAGACCCCAACTACAGCTATGTTACCGCCCGCTTATTACTCGATAATATTCGCGCAGAAGCGCTAGAATTTTTAGCGGTGGCGCCCTCGGCAACACAGGCCGATATGCAGCAGTTATACGGTAAAGCCTTAGCTGCCTACATAGAAAAAGGTATCGAATTTGAATTACTCGCACCCGAGCTAGCTCAATTCGACATACATCAATTAGGCCAAGCGCTTGATGCTAATCGCGACCTGCAGTTTACTTACCTTGGCTTACAAACTCTTTATGATCGCTATTTCATTCATAAAGATGAAGTCCGCATCGAATTACCGCAGGTATTCTTTATGCGCGTCGCTATGGGCCTTGCCATGCAGGAAGACGATAAAAATGCCCGCGCGATAGAGTTCTATAACTTGTTATCGTCTTTTGACTACATGAGCTCAACACCCACCTTATTTAACGCCGGCACTTTACGCCCTCAACTTTCATCGTGTTATTTGACCACGGTACCCGACAACCTAGACGGTATTTACAACGCCATTCATGATAACGCCATGTTATCAAAATGGGCCGGCGGTCTTGGTAATGACTGGACCCCTGTAAGAGCCTTAGGCGCTTATATCAAAGGCACTAACGGCAAGTCTCAAGGTGTGGTGCCATTTTTGAAAGTGGTTAACGATACCGCTGTTGCTGTCAACCAAGGCGGCAAGCGGAAAGGCGCCGTCTGCGCATATCTAGAAACATGGCATTTAGACATAGAAGAATTCCTTGAGCTAAGAAAAAATACCGGTGATGATCGTCGTCGTACCCATGATATGAATACTGCAAACTGGGTCCCCGACTTATTTATGAAACGCGTATTTGAAGACAAAGAGTGGACCTTGTTCACACCCAATGATACACCAGACCTTCACGATCTATACGGCGCCGCTTTTGAGACTCGCTATGAAGCGTATGAGCAGCAAGCTGACGCAGGAGAAATA
>PBSZ01000049.1 GCA_002726445.1 Cellvibrionales bacterium
AATTCAGCAAGGCAAGAGCAACTTAAGTAACAACAGTCACATTACATTTAAAGCGCTTACTGATTCTGCACAGGAACGACGCCACTCTATTCACAGCAGCTTAGAAAAGGCCTTGGTTGATTTTAATAAAAGTCAGTTTAATACGGTTATAGCCGCTTGTATGACTATTCTTAATCAACTTCCTAATCATCAACAAGCACTTAACGATAGCAATATGGCCGGCGTTGCTGCAGAAGGGACCAGTCTGTTAGTTCGCCTTATTGCACCTATTGCGCCGCATATTTGCCATCAACTGTGGCAAGATTTATGGCCTGAAATGAATTGTGATATCCTCTGCGCTGACTGGCCGACTGTAGATCCATCAGCATTGACCTTATCATCAATAGAAATGGTCGTTCAGGTCAATGGAAAAGTGAGAGCAAAAATAAAAGTGGCCGCTGATGCCGATAACAAAAAAATAGAATTATTAGCATTAGATGATGGAAATGTCAGTAAATTCATCAATGATAAAACCATTCGCAAAGTCATTGTTGTACCTGGCAAACTGATTAACATTGTTGCCAACTAAACCACCTAATATTGATTAGAGACTTTATTTTGCATGAATCTCTATTATCTAAGGGCTAAAACTTATGCTGCGATTAAGCCATCAGTTATTCATCATCTTATTGTTCTGCCTAGTTGGCTGCGGCTACCAGTTACAAAAACCACTGGTGATCAGCGATCATAGACAAGCAATTTTCATCGACGGTGATCGCTCACTGGCGCTTAAGCTAAAAAAACAACTTCGCAGCCAAGGTATTAACGTTAGCGATTCTCTTAGCAATGCTAGCAGCCGTATTATCCTAGAGGTTATTGAGCGTGATAGCCGAAATCTTACCTTAACTGCTGATAGTCGTGATGCACAGACAGCCCATCGTTTAAGCGTTTCAATCGAATGGTTATCGCTGCGAAAACACGACATTTCATCGCAACCCATATCGACATCGATAATCCTACCACCCACCAACGTTCATGCTGAGCTGATTCAGTTGCAAAATCCAGACAATGTGGCCGCACAGCAAAGCACCAAAGAGCGTCTTCAGCGGCAGTTAGGTGATCGCATTATTGCTAAAATATTGCATGTTATTCGATTCAATAGCCGCTAATATGCAGATCTACTCTAACAAACTCAGTCAACATCTTAAGCAAACACTTGCTAAAGTTTATTTAGTGGCAGGCGACGAAATATTACTGCAAAACGAAGCCTGTGATGAAATTCGCCAAGCCTGCGCAAAAAGTGGATTCGTTGATCGCGAGCGGTATAATTTTGAAACTGGCTTTGACTGGCATGGCTGGCAAGATAGCTGCAATGCTATGTCATTATTTGCCAATCAGCGATTAATAGAATTGCGTTTACCTAGCAGTAAGATTGGCACAGTGGGCAGCGAAGCCATTACACGTTTTTGCAATAACCCACCCCAAGATACGGTGTTATTAATTATTGCCGCACGCATAGAAGGCAGTCCTAAATGGGTAAAAGCTGTCAGCAAAGACGGCGTATACATTCCCATCTATCCTCTCGACCATGAACAATTACCTAATTGGCTCAAACGACGCGCTAAACAGCAACAATTAACCCTAGCACATGATGCTGCTCAGTTATTGGCAGAAAGGGTTGAAGGTAATCTAATGGCCGCTGATCAAGAGTTAGAAAAATTAGCACTATTGGTTGACAAAAACACCACTCTAACGCGAAATATAATCGGCAAAGCCGTCGCAGATAGCGCACGATTTTCAGCGTTTAACTGTTTTGATCATGCTATTGATGGCGATGCGCTGAGTGCCTGTCGCGCACTTAGGCATTTACAGGAAGAAGGCACTGAACCTGCCGCCTTAGTGGCTGCCATGGCCCATCAATTGCGAACCCTCGCTCAACTGAAGCAATTTGCTGTGCAAGGTAAGATGGATGAGGGTATACGAGCAATGCGCGTGCAACGCAAGCGGCAGTCAGCGGTCAGTAATCGGGTTCAGTCAACGTCAAAAGCTCAATTCGAACAGTGGACAAAGTTAGCCTCTCAAGCAGATCTTATGAGTAAAAGTGTTGACAAAGAAAACGCTTGGTTACTGATTGAAATGGTTTTGCTGGGGTTGGCGGGTAAACCAATAACTACCCAGCATTATCACCTTTGATTAAAGATAACACCTAAGCATTCACAACTTCTTTGATGGTTTTCATCATTTCGTCGACTTCCCAATAGCCGCGTAATGCCATCAACTGTTCAGCATCATTGAGCTGATAAGTAAATATCCCATTGACTTCTTGGCTATAGGTTTTACCGCCAAACGTTAAAATAGTGTTTAGTGTTACTATATTCGCGCACTCAAGGCCGGCCGCATAAGACTGATGGATAACAATTGTTATGTCGCTATTAGCAATGTTACTCTCCCAAAATGCCTCCCTCGCCGCTACGCCTCGGTGACCTTTACCAGCCTCATCGATCGGCGAAACACCAATCGGGTCTTCAATAATCGCATCTTCAGAAAATAAACCTAACCAACCCGCTTTGTTATGGCTATGAACGTATTCGCGAGACAATAGAGAAACACGTTTTGCCGGATGTTGTTCACTCATCATAAGCTCCTTATATTGACCTTAAAGGAATATTTTACTACAGAGATTATTCATGACTCCAGCGCGAAAGTCATTCAGACCATGAGCTATAATCATTTGTAATCTCGCTATAAGATAGCTGTTCTGCAAAGCAAGCCACTAACTGCTCGGCAAGAATTCTTTTATTAGGTAAATAACGCAACTGCTCACTTAATTGCGTTACTTGTAACTCAGAGAACCCGCAAGGATTAATACGCTTGAAAGGCGCCGAATCGAAATCGTAATTAAAGCATAATCCATGATAAGAGCTACCTCGACTAATACGTAATCCCAAAGCTGCAATTTTACAACCGTCAATATATACGCCTGGCTTTTTTTTGTCACTATAAGCAGTCAAATCATAGTGAGACAATAACTTAATCACTGACGATTCAAGTGCATCAACTATGCCACGTACGGTCAGCTTTCTTCGCTTCAAGTCAATTAATGTATACATCATGATTTGACCGGGACCGTGATACGTTACCTGCCCACCTCGATCGATTCTAAGCACGGGAATAGATCCCGCATCTAATAGATGTTCCTCTGCAGCGGCTCTACCTAAAGTAAAAATCTCTGGATGTTCCAACAACCAGCACTGGTCGACAGTGGCTTCATTCCTTACTTGTGTGAACCGCTTCATTGCCTGCCAGACTGACTCATAATCGAGTAAGGACTGACTTTTATCCGCAGTTAAAAATTGGCGAACATGTAATTGCTGATTGATCGACATTAAATGACCATTTTGACGCGGCCAGTCGCTTTTAAATCGGCAAATAATTTTTCTAATTGGGGCTCGCCAGTCGCAATAATATTAACGGCCACCGAGCGAAACTTACCTTTACTACTGTCGCGGCTATTAACGGTTGCTGGATCAAAGTCAGCGGCATGACGGCAAACGATCCCAACCACTAGCTCAACAAAGTCGGGATCGGCATCGCCGATAATTTTTATTGGATAATCACAGGGAAATTCAATCTTTGGCGGATCTTCACCTTTAGGCAGGCTTTTATTACTAATGATTTTACTCATAAAGTCATCCTAACTAAGCCCTAATAAGTCACGAAAAAATAATATAATGAGATCCCATAGTCGCAGAATAAAACCGGCTGAATCAATGTCCTTGGCGGCGACTATATTACGCTGCATCAACAGTTCATCGCCTTTTTTAATATTCAAAACACCATAGCTTTGCCCAGCAATAACAGGAGCTACTATATTTTTATCAACCTCAATAGTCACTTCAAGCAAATCTCTTTCGCCACGTGGAATAGTTAACGTAATGTCGTCTTCTATCACTAGATCGAAATACTTCTCAAGGCCAGCCCATAATTGGCTCGAATTAACCACCTGACCTATTTTATATAAAGTGTGTGTTTCATAATACCTAAAACCATAAGACAGTAACTTTTGTGTTTCCTGCTCACGAGCCCTCTCACTTTTAGCGCCCATGACAACTGACACTAGACGCATACCCTTTTTTTGAGCAGAAGCTACCAAACAATAACCAGCATCCTCCGTCCAGCCTGTCTTCAAGCCATCAACACTGCTGTCACGCCACAGCAAACCATTTCTATTAAGCTGGGTAATATCGTTATAAGTAAATTCTTTTTGCGAATACAGGGCGTAATGATCCGGAAAGTCGTTAATTAAGCGTGTCGCCAAAATAGAAAGATCTCTTGCCGTTGTTAAGTGCCCTTCAGCCGGCCAGCCAGTTGAGTTTTTAAAATCAGTCTGCGTCATTCCTAGCAATTGGGCCTGTTGATTCATTATTTCAGCAAAAGCCTTTTCATCACCGGCTATAAATTCAGCCAAGGCAACACTAGCATCATTACCTGACTGTATAATAACGCCTTTCAACAATTCTCTAACCGGAACATTCGTACCCTCACGAATGAACATTTTTGAACCTTTCATTCGCCATGCTTTAACACTTATCGGCACACTATCTTCAGCACTCATTGTCTGCTTACTGATTTCGGCAGAGGCAATATAACCGGTCATCATTTTTGTTAAGCTGGCGGGGGGCAATCGCTGATCAGCATTAGACTCGACAATAACCTGCCCACTATTAACATCGACCAATAAATAACTGCTGGCTGCCAACTGTGGTGGCGAGGGAATTAATGCAGGCATGCTCTTCGCTAATACAGAACTCACTGAAAAAGATAATAACAAAGCAACGTAAAATTTAACCACGGATAAACCTCTATTCTGAAATCAGATGCATCTTTCCAAGCGATTGTAACTCAGGTATTTTTTTAAATGTCAGACTTTCTTGCTCTGAGCTAAAAGGGCCAATTCTTACCCGATAAATACCTCGCTCAGAAGGTCGAATAACCACATTGACTGATTTAAACGCGCTATTAAAACGACCAAGTAGACGATTTTGCAAATCCTGAGCTGCCTCTAAACTTGAGAATGCGGCTACTTGGAGATAATAACGATCCACGTCAGGTGAAGCTAGTGGCGCTTCTTCCGCTGCCTTGGAAGTAGTATTTGCTTGAGGCTGATTATCGATGATTACCTTCACAGCTGGCAAGGTGATCGGTTCATCACGCCTTAGCTGAACCCGCTTTGTTTGATTTTTTTTCCATTGTCGAGGGTCAATGGCCTCAACCTCTACCCTCGCCGTACCTTTTTTAAGCATGCCTAGCTTTGAAGCGCCAGCATAGGAAAGATCAATAATACGACCAGGATGAAACGGTCCACGATCATTAACACGAACGATAATTTGGCGTCGGTTTTCTAAATTAGTGACTTTCACATAAGTAGGAATAGGTAGCGATTTGTGGGCTGCGCTCATAGCATACATATTATAACGCTCACCGTTAGAGGTAAGCCGGCCATGAAATTTTGTCCCATACCATGACGCGTCACCGCGCGCTTTGTAGCCTTTTGATGAATCAAGCACTGTATAAGTTTCGCCTAAAACGGTGTAAGGACTGAAATTACCACCACGACTTTTAGGTTCAACTCGGGGTACGGCATCCTTTATGCGCTTCACATCTAACTTAGTTTTTGGCGCGCTGTCACTGCCTCTTGCGACACCACTAGGTGTTTGGCTTAAATCATCAAAAAAACCACAACTGGACACCCCAATAAACACCACCGATAAAAATATATATCTTATTGATCGCCAGTAACGATCAATATAACAAGCAAAATGGCGACTAATCATTAATTTTAACCATAAATTACTCATCTTAAATACTGAGGCAGTCAATTACACCATAATGAGACTATAAGCCACTTTACCTAAATTTAAGAAGATACTTGAGAATTATCCTTAGCTTGTTTTTCAATCGCTAAACTCAACTGATAAACAGCCATGGCATATTTTGAACGTGGGTTATACCGGCTTATGGCGTAAAAGTTTTGATAGCCAAACCAAAATTCATCGCCATCGGCGTCGTTAAAACGAATTACCCGTGCCTTAATCAAAGGCGGCATCTTATCTTGCGGGTAAAACCCCCCTTCAGCTAAGCGCGCAACACTGTGATTCGGTTTTAAGCCGCGACCTATCAGCGCAACATCAAAATTTTTCCTCACAGCAATGCGACTAGTCACGGGTTGACCATTTTCCCAACCATGATGAATAAAATAATTAGCGATACTGTGTATCGCATCGACAGGTTCAAATAAGTTGATGTCGCCATCACCGTCACCATCAACGGCCAAACGACGATAATTACTGGGCATAAACTGGCTCATACCCATAGCTCCCGCATAAGAACCCAATTGTTCACTCGCATCCCACTGCTGCTCGCGACATAAAACAATGTATTCAATTAATTCTGAAGTGAAAAAACGGCTTCTTCTAGGGTGTTCAAATGCTAGTGTTGACAAGGCATTTAACACCCGCGTTTTACCTGTATAGCCACCGTAATTAGTTTCAACACCTAATATCGCAGTGATGATCTCGCGGGGAACACCGTATTCCTGTTCAACTTGATCAAATGTACTCTTATGCTTCACCAAAAATTCGGCACCTTTAGTAACTCTAAAAGTGCTCAAAAAACTACTTCGATATGCGGTCCATGTTTTCGTTTTCTCTGCCGCATTGGTCATACTATCGAGTATCCGCTGCTCAGTTTCTGCCTGCTGGAGAACTGCATTAACCTGAGCAACGCTAAAATTGTGCTTATCAACTAGAGTTTTGATAACGGCGACCGCGCTCGGGTGCTGTCGATAATCCGCATTAACAGGACTCACAATAATGAATAGCCCAATTGCCATAAGTGATAAAGTTGGCGCTATAGCTGAAAGCATTGACTGTAATCGATATTTCATACTCTGCCCTTATCTAGGATGATGCCGTTAACCGCAACTAAGCCCTCTGCAACTCGGCTAAAACTCAGTGACTAGCCTATCACTATTGCGCCAGCATTCAATCAGTTTTTACACCGAATTAACGGCGATAACTTTCAGCACTAATCGCCATCAAAATACCAAAGCTGGCTAACATAGTCACCAATGAAGTGCCACCG
Source organism: Cellvibrionales bacterium (assembly GCA_002726445.1). Taxonomy (GTDB): domain Bacteria; phylum Pseudomonadota; class Gammaproteobacteria; order Pseudomonadales; family UBA7434; genus UBA7434. The sequence continues at coordinate 7,123 of PBSZ01000049.1, forward strand.
TAACTCACTAATGGCAACGGCACACCCACCACCGGCAGCACGCCAGAAACCATTCCCATGTTTACGACAATATAAACAAAAAAAGTTAAAGTAATACTGCCCGCCACTAGACTGGCAAATGTGGTTTTAGCCGCCAAGCTTATTTGAGCGCCACGAATAATAATCAATAGATACAACAGCAGTAATAAGAAGACACCAACAAAGCCCAACTCTTCGGCCAAAACCGCAATGATAAAATCAGTGTGGCTTTCAGGTAAAAAATCGAGCTGCGATTGTGTTCCATTTAGCCAGCCTTTGCCGTCCCAGCCGCCCGAACCAATCGCCGTTTTTGATTGAATAATATTCCAGCCCGCCCCCAATCGATCACTTTCAGGATTGAATAATGTCATTATCCGTTGTCGCTGATAACCATGCAGTAGAAAATGCCAAATCGGCCAGGCTGCACCCAACAGCGCAAGCACGGCAGACAATATATAACCCCAGCCTATACCCGCCAGCCAAAGCACAAATAAACCTGATGCGGCAATTAAGATGGCAGTCCCCAGATCAGGCTGTAAAATAATTAAGACTGACGGAGCAATCGCAATAAAAAAGCTAATCGTCAATGTTTTTATGCTCGGCGGTAACAACTGCTCATTGAGGTACCATGCAACTGTCAAAGGAACGACAATCTTCATTAATTCTGACGGTTGAAAACGGATAATACCAAATACATCAAGCCAACGTTGCGCACCCTTTGAGTCGTCACCGAACCAGGCAACAAGTAACAGCAACACAATGCCGCCAATATAACCAATAGGCGCCAGCACTTTTAAGATTTCAACTTTGAACTGTGCAACCACAATCAGCCCAAAAAAAGCAATCGCGAGATAAATTAACTGGCGAGTCACTCTGTCGATATCTTTACCACTGGCGCTATAAAGGATAAACAGACCAAAAGCTGCCAGAGATATCAACAGTAGTAACAGGGGCAGATCTAGTCGCCAGCGTTGAAATCGACCTGTCTGTGAACGCAAGGCACTAGGATCACCAGGTAAATTACGACTAAAATCAGATCGACTATTCAAAATAACCCCATAAACTGATAGCTAATACCTCGTCAGGACTGACATTTGATTTTTTTCATCGGCCGAGTCAAGCACCCAGTCAAATACTTTGCGCGCAATCGGGGCGGCCACGGTACTGCCGCCACCGGCATTTTCAACAATTACCGCCACCGCTACCTTTGGCTGCTCGAGCGGGGCGAAGCCAACAAATAATGCATGATCTCGCTGCCGTTCTAACAGTGCGTCTGCGTCGTATTCTTCGCCTTGAGCAATACCAACGACTTGTGCAGTCCCCGTTTTCCCAGCAATCCGGTAGTTGAGCCCCCGCCTGATAGCTCTCGCAGTGCCTTTTTTAGGATCGTGAACGACAGCTTCCATGCCATCAATAATCTGTTGCCAATGTGCATCACTGACATCACGGCTTAAATGCAGTATGGAATCAATCGACCTATGGTTAGAATTATCATCATGCTGAGCACTGCGTTCAAGATCATTATCAGCAAGGCTATTCCTCTCAGTAGGATTACCATCAATAGAATTGCCATCAAATGCTCTCACTAACTTCGGTGTGGGCCGAAAACCTCGATTAGCAATGGTCGCCGTCGCAACCGCAAGCTGAACAGGGGTAGTCAACATATAGCCCTGACCAATACCAATATTTATGGTTTCACCGGGAAACCAAGGTTCACGCTTCTTAGCTTTCTTCCATTGCCTCGAAGG
>PBSZ01000050.1 GCA_002726445.1 Cellvibrionales bacterium
GGTAACGACATTCGTATTATTTCGGGATCTGTTTTTAACGGAAGAAAAGCCTCGGGGCCTTACAGTTTTCTGGGTCGGTATCATCTGCAGATTTCTGTTTTAGAAGAGGGCCGTGACCGCGAGTTTATGTCCTATTTAAGAGCCGGCTTTAATAAACACTCAGTAACAGGCACGTTTATTTCTGCCTTTAAAGCCAGTCGCTTGTTTCCATTTACAACGACGACAAATGGCAGTGATAGGGCGATGGTGCCGATCGGTAGCTATGAGAAAGTGATGCCACTCGATATTTTGCCAACCCAGTTGTTAAGGGCACTTATCGTCGGTGATTCTGTTTCAGCTCAACAGCTAGGCTGTTTAGAGTTAGATGAAGAAGATCTTGCCCTGTGTACTTATGTTTGTCCAGGCAAGTATGAATATGGGACTATCCTAAGAGATAATCTTGAACGAATAGAGAAAGAGGGGTAATCGGGTGTCGTTAAGATCATTGCTCGATGATATAGAGCCGCATTTTGTTAAGGGCGGCAAGTATGAGAATTTTTACGCATTGTATGAGGCGGTTGATACGATTTTTTATCGTCCTTCCTCCGTGACTAAAAGTGCATCGCATGTGCGTGACGGTATCGATCTCAAGCGAATAATGATTACCGTTTGGATCGCCACTTTTCCTGCCATGTTTTACGGTATGTACAATGTGGGACATCAAGCTAACGAAATCTTGGCTGCCGGAGAAATTATGGCAACTGAAGGCTGGCGACTGGCTATGGTCGGAATGCTCGTTGGGTTTGATCCCAGTAGTATTATTTCCTGCTTTGTTCATGGTGCTTTCTACTACTTGCCTATCTATCTTACTACTTTTATTGTAGGCGGTTTTTGGGAAATATTATTTGCTGCAAAGCGCGGCCATGAAATTAATGAAGGATTTTTTGTCACTTCAGTTTTATTTTCTCTAACCTGCCCGCCCGCTTTGCCACTTTGGATGGTGGCATTAGGCATTAGTTTTGGCGTAGTTGTCGGTAAAGAGGTTTTTGGTGGCACGGGGAAAAATTTCTTGAACCCTGCATTAACTGGACGAGCGTTTTTATATTTTGCTTATCCAGCCTTTATGTCAGGCGATGCAGTTTGGACGGCAGTCGATGGTTATTCTGGCGCAACCTCGCTATCTGTAGCGGCTTCTAGTGGTGTAGACGCCCTCAACCAACAAATTGGCTGGATGAATGCCTTTGTAGGCAACGTTCATGGCTCTGTCGGTGAAACGTCGGTTATAGCTATTGGCATTGGTATGCTCATTTTATTGGCAACCGGTGTTGCATCATGGCGTATCATGCTGGGCACCTTTGTTGGTATGTTCGCTCTATCGAGCTTGTTTAACTTGTTAGGCAGTGATAGCAATCCAATGTTTGCCTTGCCTTTTTATTGGCACTTAGTCATTGGTGGCTTTATGTTTGGTTTGGTCTTTATGACAACCGATCCTGTCTCAGCTGCAATGACTCATACAGGACGGTTTTGGTATGGCGTGCTTATCGGTGTTATGACGGTGTTAATTCGCGTGGTTAATCCTGCTTTTCCAGAAGGTATCATGCTTGCTATTTTGTTTGCTAATTTATTTGCCCCATTGATCGATCATTTTGTGGTTCAGGCAAATATTAAAAGGAGATTAGTTCGTGGCTAATCAAGATACCATTCAGAAAACGTTAACGGTGGCATTGCTGCTTTGTTTCGTCTGCTCGGTCATTGTCTCAGCAGCAGCGGTTTTACTCCGACCTATGCAAGATGCTAATAAAGACCAGGATCGTAAAAAAAATATTTTGCTGGCTGCTGGTCTTTACCAAGAGGGCATCGAGATTGAAGAACAGTTCTCTGTCATCAAGGCCAGGTTGGTTGATTTAGATACCGGTACTTTTTCCTTAGAGGCTGATATCTCAAGCTTTGACCAACGCAAATCGGCTAAAGACCCTAGTCGGTCAATGGCACTGACATCCGATCAAGATCAAGCCAAGATCTCAAGACGTGAAAATCAGGCCTTAGTTTATATTGTAGAATCACAAGGTGAGTTTGATAAAATTATTCTTCCCGTTCACGGTTATGGCCTTTGGTCTACCCTTTATGGCTTTGTTGCCCTAGAGAGTGACTTGAATACCATTGCTGGGCTAGGCTTCTATGAGCATGGCGAGACACCCGGTCTCGGTGGAGAAGTGGATAATCCTCGCTGGAAAGCTTTTTGGCCTGGCAAGCAAGTTTATAAAGAAGGCGCAGTGGCTATTCAGTTAATAAAAGGCGTGGTCGATCCTAGCGGCGCTGACTCACCTTACCAAGTTGATGGCCTGTCTGGAGCAACGCTGACCAGTACTGGAGTAACTAATTTACTGCAGTTTTGGTTGGGCCAAAATGGATTTCAATCCTTCATTTCAAATTTTAAAATAGGGAAGGCTTAAGTCGCGAGTTATATTGAGATAAATTATGAGTACAGACGCCAAAAAAACCTTGATAACGCCCATTTTTGACGATAACCCTATTGCTTTACAAATATTGGGCATTTGTTCTGCATTGGCGGTAACCACTAATTTGCAGACAACCTTCGTGATGTGTCTTGCGTTAACGGCCGTGTGTGCATTCTCAAACCTATTTGTTTCTTTAGTCAGAAGCTTTGTCCCCAATAGTATTCGAATTATTGTTCAAATGATCATTATTGCTTCTTTGGTTATTGTGGTTGACCAAATTTTAAAAGCAGTTGCTTATGATGTGTCAAAACAACTGTCAGTGTTTGTTGGCCTTATTATTACTAACTGCATCGTCATGGGTAGAGCTGAAGCTTTTGCCATGAAAAACCCCCCTTTACCCAGCTTTCTTGATGGCATTGGCAATGGTTTAGGTTACAGTGTCGTGTTGCTTGCAGTGGGTTTTTTTCGTGAGTTGCTGGGTTCGGGTAAATTATTTGGTGTCGAGATCTTAGCCCTGGCTACTGAAGGGGGATGGTATGTCCCTAACGGTATGATGTTGCTTCCCCCAAGTGCATTTTTCTTAATTGGTTTTTTTATTTGGGTTTTACGGACGCGTAAAACTGATCAAGTAGAGGCGCCTGAGTTCAAAATAAGCCGAAACTCTTCGGTGAGAGAGGCCTCTTAATGGAGCATTACCTCAGTTTATTTGTACGAGCCGTTTTTATTGAAAATATGGCGCTCAGTTTCTTTCTTGGGATGTGCACATTCTTAGCGATCTCAAAAAAAATAGAGGCAGCTATTGGTCTCAGTATTGCGGTCATCGTGGTGTTAACGATAACTACGCCATTAAATAATATTATTTACCACAACTTACTAGCCGATGGTGCTTTAACCTGGGCTGGTCTCCCCGATGTGGATCTTAGCTTTTTAGGCTTTCTAAGCTATATTGGCGTCATTGCGGCAAGCGTTCAAATACTGGAAATGTTTTTAGATAAATATGTTCCTGCACTTTATAACGCGCTGGGTGTATTTTTACCGCTCATTACGGTGAATTGCGCTATTTTGGGCGCATCGCTATTTATGGTTGAGCGCGATTATAATTTAGCGGAAAGTGCCGTTTTTGGTGCAGGTGCAGGACTTGGTTGGGGTCTTGCCATTGTGGCATTAGCAGGAATTAGAGAGAAGTTAAAATACAGTGACGTCCCTGACGGTCTTCAGGGGCTAGGCATCACGTTTATCACGGTAGGCTTGATGTCACTGGGTTTTATGTCCTTTGGCGGCATAGATCTATGATGAAAATCTTAATTGGAGTGGTTAATTAAATGGGTGATATCGGCCTCGGCGTAGGCATGTTTACGGCAATCGTTTTAGTGTTGGTTGTTATAATTCTCATGGCTAGGGCGCAACTAGTCAGTACGGGTAATGTTAATATTGAAATTAATGGTGAGAAGACCATTTCAGTGCCTGCTGGTGATAAATTGCTGCAAACTTTAGCGGGTAATGATCTTTTTCTAGCGTCTGCCTGTGGTGGCGGTGGTAGCTGTGCCCAATGTAAATGCCAGGTGTTTGATGGCGGCGGTTCTATATTGCCGACAGAAGAATCTCATTTTACGCGTCGAGAAGCGCAAGATGGCTATCGACTTTCCTGTCAGGTACCCGTTAAGCAAGATATGAAAATACAAATTCCTGAAGAGGTGTTTGGTGTTAAGCAGTGGGAATGTACGGTTGAGTCTAACCCTAATGTTGCAACCTTTATTAAAGAATTAACCCTAAAATTACCTGAAGGCGAAGACGTTAATTTTCGTGCAGGTGGCTATGTTCAATTAGAGTGTCCGCCGCATCAGGTTAAATACTCAGACTTTGCTATCGAACCAGAGTATCGCGGTGATTGGGAGCGGTTTGGCTTCTTTGACGTCGAGTCTGTGGTAGATGAGACGGTGATTCGCGCTTATTCAATGGCTAACTACCCAGAAGAAAAGGGTGTGGTAAAATTCAATATACGCTGCGCCACGCCACCGCCGAATAATTTAGCTTTAACGCCAGGGCAAATGTCATCTTGGGTGTTTGGCTTGAATCCCGGCGATAAAGTGAAGGTTTATGGCCCTTTTGGCGAGTTTTTTGCTAAAGAGTCGCAAGCAGAAATGGTGTTTGTTGGTGGCGGTGCTGGTATGGCCCCCATGCGCTCACATATTTTTGACCAACTGCAAAGGCTTAACTCCGACCGAAAGATATCGTTTTGGTACGGTGCCCGTTCAATGCGCGAAGCTTTCTACATTGACGAATATGATACGCTCGCCAAAGAAAATGATAATTTTGAGTGGCATCTTGCACTTTCTGACCCGCAGCCTGAGGATAATTGGCAAGGTAAAACGGGTTTCATACATCAAGTTTTGCTAGACAATTATCTTAAAGACCATCCGGCACCTGAGGATTGCGAGTTTTACATGTGTGGTCCGCCAATGATGAACTCGGCTGTCGTCAACATGTTATTAGATCTAGGAGTAGAGCCTGAAAATATCATGCTTGATGACTTTGGAGGCTAAGCCCATGGCTTGCCTACTTGAAGTATCATCTCTGCGTTATACCAGGCGCCTACTTTTAGCCACCTTGTTGTTATTTTCAGCTTGCGACTTTTTACCTTCTGAACAGCTTCCCGTCATGGAGTTCTCTGGTTCCACCATGGGGACTTATTATCGCGTTGTCGTTATTGATAATACAGATCACTTCACGACAGCACTAGCTCATTCGCTCTTTACTCAAACAAGCTTTCAGAAAGCGTTAGATTCATTGCTTGACCGAATATTATCGAGCATGTCGACGTATCAAGTTGACTCAGAAATATCACGCTTTAATCGCCTGCAAAGCAGCTCCTGCCAGACGATCTTGCCAGATTTTGCCAAAGTTGTTTCTTTAGCACTGACCATTTCTCAGCAGTCAGAGGGTTATTTTAACCCCCTATTAAACCCATTAACGACGCGCTGGGGATTCGATTCTCAAGATCTGCCAGTAATTCTCCCGTCGTCTGATGAGATTGCTCAGCTGCTTGAGTTAACAACATTAGACGCACTCAGTATTGATTTAGAAGGGAAAAAACTTTGTAAATCAAAGCCCGTTCAATTAGACCTTTCAGCGATTGCAAAGGGCTATACGGTTGATGAAATTTCACGCTTATTGATTCAAATGGGCGCTAATGATTTTCTCGTGGATATAGGCGGCGAGGTGCGTGTGTTAGGTAACAATGCACGACAGCAGTCTTGGCGTTTGGCAATAGAAACTCCCGATGGCAGTTCGTCTATCCAGGAAGTGGTTCAATTATCGGGGCATGCTATTGCCACCTCTGGTGATTATCGGAATTATTTTACTCATGATGGGCGCCATTACTCACACCTTATTGATCCTAAAACAGGTTCTCCTATCAATCACTCAGTTGCCTCAGTCAGCGTTATTGCTGATACTACTGCTAGAGCAGACGCTTGGGCTACAGCCTTAATTGCTATGGGTGAGTTGAATGCGAAACGAATTGCTGGCTCTGAAGAGCTTGCAGTGATGATGATATTTCGAGAGAATGAAGTTTCAACGAGCACCGAGTCTGTAGACGGTGCTAATCCTAACCGGTTTCGCACCTGGACATCGGAAGCGTTTAAGCCATTTATAGCCATTAAAGACTAATGCCATAGCCACTTCGGTCTGTTGGCTGTAACGAAGCAAGAGAATAAACCATGTTAACAGTTTTCTTTTTAACCTTAAGCTTTTTACTTTTAGTCGTGGCCGCGATGGCTGTTGGCGTACTTTTTTCTAATAAGCCAATTAAAGGTTCCTGTGGCGGTATTCAAGCGCTAGGCCTTGGAGAAAAGTGTGATATATGCGGAAGCAATACTGATGAGTGCGATGAGTCAGTGCTCTCTGAAAAAAAAGAAGCTCAAATTACTGCTGAATTTTATAAGGCCGACAGTAAAGCTTAAGGCTTTTTAGCGATAAATGCTTTTTTTCGTTGTGGGTAGCAGCCAGTGCATATCTCGCAGACAGTCCCATCGCAGCCATGAGCAGAACAAAATTCCCTGCCGTAAAAGATAATCTGTAGATGCAGCTTATTCCAATCTTTTTTATCAAACAGTTTTTTTAAGTCAATCTCTGTCTGTCTAACGTTTTTGCCATTGGTTAAGCCCCAGCGTTGCGCAAGACGATGTATATGAGTATCAACTGGAAAAGCAGGGTGTCCAAAACCCTGTGACATGACAACGCTAGCGGTTTTATGCCCGACCCCGGGTAATTCTTCAAGCAAGGACATATCCTCAGGTACTTGACCCGCATGGCGATCCATTAATATTTTTGATAATTCAACAATGGCGCGGGACTTTTTAGGTGCCAAGCCACAGGGTTTGATAATAGGGTAGAGCTGCTCAGCAGTCTTTTTTGCCATATCTTTCGGATTTGATGCCAGTTTAAACAATGCTGGCGTGACTTGGTTAACACGAATGTCGGTACATTGAGCGGATAACAGCACTGCGATTAGCAGCGTATAATGATCGCTGTGATCAAGGGGAACGGGGGTTGATTTATATAGCCGGTTGAGTACTTTTTGAGCGAAACCTGCTCTTTCTTTTTTTAACATAAATACAGAGTAAATCCTCAAATTGTTGGGGTGATTCAACGATCTAGATTGCGCTGGCTAAAGCAGGTAAACTTCATCTAAGGCTATATTGTATCGTCACAAGCCGTCTGGGTCAGTACCGGACAATTACATCTAATAACACGATAAAACATATTATGAATGCTTTGATAGAGATTTCACAGAATTTACTTGGTAGTTATGGTTGGATGATACAGGTTTTCATTATTGTATTTATTACCTTATTGCTCAACTTTTTAGCCAAACGCTTGCTCGCTCGTATTGAGCGTCAATTATCTAAAACCAGTAACGTCTGGGATGACGCGCTGATAGCAGCTGCTGGAAAACCCTTAGCGTTTCTTATTTGGGTGTTAGGCTTCGCTTGGGCTGCACAAGTCGTCCAAGCGGTTTCGAATGCGCCTATTTTCTCTGCTATTAGCCCGCTTAGAGATGTGCTTATCATTTTCTTACTGGCTTGGTTTTTGGTACGATTTATCCGCGAGGCGGAGACGAATGTACTTGCCGCAGACCCCGATCCCGATGATGAATCGCCTATCGATGAGACAACGGTTCATGCCCTGGGTAAGCTGATACGTTTAGCGGTTATCATTACTGCCTCACTGGTTGTTTTACAAACCTTAGGTTACAGCGTCTCTGGCGTTTTAGCTTTTGGCGGTATTGGTGGCATTGCGGTTGGCTTTGCAGCTAAAGACCTCCTGGCGAATTTTTTTGGCGGTTTAATGATTTACCTCGATCGGCCGTTTGCTGTAGGCGATTGGATTCGCTCACCCGATCAAGAAATTGAGGGTACGGTTGAATACATTGGCTGGCGACAGACTCGCATCCGCACGTTTGACAAGCGCCCGCTCTATGTTCCCAATTCAACGTTTGCTCAAATATCAGTAGAGAATCCATCTCGTATGAGTCATCGTCGAATCAATGAGACAATTGGATTGCGTTATGATGATGCTGCAGTGCTGTCTCTGGTTGTTGCCGATGTTAAAACGATGCTTGAACAGCATGATGAAATTGATAGTAGTCAAACCTTAATGGTCAATGTAAATGCTTTTGGGGCCTCTTCGCTAGACTTCTTTATTTACTGTTTTACAAAAACAGTCAACTGGGAGCACTATCACGTCGTTAAGCAAGATGTGTTAGTCAGTATCTTAGCGGTGGTAGAGTTACATGGGGCAGAAGTGGCCTATCCAACACAAGTGGTAGATTTAAAGCCGCTGCCAGCGAGTTCGGAATAAGCTAATTTTTTTGAGCGTCTTTTATCTGCCTTGCCAGAGTTTGGCTTGCCATTGACAACGTTTTAATCCTGTTCTGGCAATATGTGTTTCTTAACGCTAACAATTACCCCCATCTTAGGGTGATCTAAATAATTGATCTGGCGACCACTTATTTTTTTATTTTGCCTAATAGCGAAGACTTGGTTCAGTTGATACTGTAAGACCTGATTCTCTTTTACTGCGATCGCTTCATCTTTGTCTTTACTTGCTTGCTCATTAATCACTTCGGCTAGGGTAAATAGGTCATCATCGACACGGTCATTTTCTTCGAGACTTAGCTCCACAGTATCGAAATAAAAAATCTCATTAATGACTTGATCTATCTCGGCGTTAACGGAGCGATTGAGCGCCTGATCTTCTATCAACGCTATTCGCTCATTATCAATAGGCAGGTCTGGCAGTGTGCTAGGAAAACCTTCTTTACTCAGATTGAATACATTTTGATGCGCGAGCGATTGTTGTTGAATGTCTTTGTTTGATAATTCTATCGCGGTAAATTCCATCAGCCAGAGATCGGTTTTAATGTGTAAAAATCTATCCTTGCTGATGGTTACATGACCTTCTAATTGATAGTGATCATTATATTGTTCACCACCAAAGATGGGGATTGCTTTTGCCGCAAGACTGCTATCAAGGCTCTGTATCCAAGCCTGGTGATAGAGCACGCGATGAACCGTGTTTCTGCTTATTTTTTCTTGAGCCTCACTTAAAGCTAGTGCCTGCTTCGGTAATTCGGTCAACAGGGCTAATGTTGATAAGGCTATTTCCTGCTTGGTATAAGCGCCTATGATCTGTTGATGGTCATCAACATTACTAGCGTTTGTTGCCATCAAATCGTTTGCCGATACTTCGCTGTTAATCAGAGGCTTTTGAGAGCTTGCTGATGCCTCGTCAGGTATCAGCGACGTGTTAACGGTCTCAATGACTTTTTCAGTGCTTTCTATTCTGCTTTGTAATGGCGGATGAACAAAATCTAAGGCGTCTGGATACACTAATGTTAGCTCATCCGGCCATCGCTCAGTGACGATCCTATTGGGATCAAAGCTGTCTGATTGATTATTCTTAAAAATTAACAGTTCAACTTGGTAAAGTGACGATGGGTCAGGCAGGGCATCAATATCGATATAATGCTCTACAGGCGAAGAGATTAAGGCCGGCTCTTCTATGCTGGAATGGGTATCCGTATTGGCCAGTACCCAATGACTGGCAGAAATGCCAACCATGCAGTAGCGTAACATTCTGCCATTTAAGCCTGCTAAAACATTGGTCATTATTCAGTCTGCCCTAGTTGCTTGACTAATTCGGAGACCCAGTGGATTCGACCTTCAGATTCTGGCAGATATTGGCTAAAGGTCAAGCGTGTTGCCCCGGTTAGTTTATAGGTTTCGTATTGTTCTTGAACCAGTTTAACGATGGCCATAGGATTAACTTTAGTATCATTACCAAACTCAATATAGCCACCTTGCTCACCTGCATCGATCTTAACGATGCCATACTGGATACAGTCAAGTTTAATCCGCATAATTTCAAATAAATTATTAATTTCATCCCCCAGCAGTCCAAAGCGATCAATCATTTCGACTTTTAAATCGCGAAGCTCTTCGATATTGGCAGCGCTAGATATTCGTTTATACAGCATCAAGCGATTATGGACATCAGGAAGATAATCATTAGGTATTAAGGCTGGTAGGTTAAGATTGATTTCACCTAAGACATCCAGTGGTGCTGAAAGATCAATCTCATCACCGCTTTTTAACGCAGTAACAGCGCGTTCTAACATGTCTAAATAGAGACTGTAACCAATCGATTGCATCTGGCCACTTTGCTCGTCCCCGAGTAACTGGCCGGCACCGCGTATCTCTAAATCATGAGTGGCGAGCATGAATCCGGCGCCAAGATCTTGGGCTTCTTCAATAGCGGTGAGACGTTTTTCAGCATCTTTACTGAGGAATTTTTTGCTTGGAACAAATAAATAAGCATAGGCCTGATGGTGTGAGCGACCGACGCGGCCTCGTAATTGATGCAGTTGAGCTAGGCCAAATTTATCGGCACGTTCAATGATAATGGTGTTTGCATTAGGAATATCAATCCCTGTTTCAATGATGGTTGAGCAAACCAATACATTAAATTTTCGGTGATAAAAGTCAGACATCACTTGTTCGAGTTCAC
>PBSZ01000051.1 GCA_002726445.1 Cellvibrionales bacterium
AAAAGAAAGTAGCGAAGAAAAAAGTCGCTAAAAAGAAAGTTGTTAAGAAAAAAGCGGCTAAAAAACCAGCAGCTAAGAAAAAAGTAGCTAAAAAACCAGCTAAAAAGAAAGTTGTTAAGAAAAAAGCGGCTAAAAAACCAGCAGCTAAGAAAAAAGTAGCTAAAAAATCAGCTAAAAAGAAATAGTTTTTCTAAGCTATTGAAAAAGCCCCTCTTTTGAGGGGTTTTTTTTGGCTAGCGGTCGGACAATTCCATATGAGCGAGTTGTTCAGGGGTGTTGATGCTAGTCATTTGTTCAACTGGGCCGGTATACACTATACCTAAACTGCTCATCTGCTTTAGCCAATGCTTGATCGAGTGATTTATTCGCTCAGATGGCTTGCCTGTCTTCATTATGCTTACCTTAGTTAACTGATTTAAAGCGGCTATCGCCGTCGTTGTCTCAACCAATATGGCGAGTTGATGGCAGCCTTGAGCATCCATAATGTGGCAGGCTTGTTGGTGAGCGTCTGTCATTGTATTGACCAAAATAGTTACGATATCGTTGGGTATTAATGGCATGTCACAGGAACAGATGAAGCAATAGGGGGTGTTGATTTCCGGCAGATGGCGATTAATGCCAGCCAACGGTCCTTTGAGTTGACTGCCTAGACTATCGGCTAAGTATGAACCCCACTTTGAACTTTTCTTGAGTGATGTGCGATAAGTCTCGCAAAGCGTCTGGTATTGAGGAATGTTCGTGTTACAACTAATAGCAATTAAGCCCACATGCGGTGCGATACGGTCAATGACATGGGCTATCATCGGTTTTTGTTTGAAGTCGATAAGGCCTTTATTTCGATAATTGAATCGTCGACTTTGTCCGCCTGCGAGAATGAGACCGGTAATATCTGTTGGGTTGATTAATGCCATTCTAGTACTCATGACGCATTTAAGAGCGGCACTTGCCCCCCCTGATGCGCTTATTTAAATTGAAACAAACCGCTCTGTTGTTGATAATAGCAGAGTATAATCGCCTTCTTACATGAAACGGCTTGATTTACGATTTGTTTAATAAGTTGTTAGCTTGCCGGCACGGCGATTTTTTGATAGCTGGTATAAATGGGAAATAGACCGTGATGTGTGATTTGATTTGAATATTTTGGCACTTGATACCAGTTCTCGCCATTGTAGTGTCTGTTTACAGCGAGAATCCGATCAATTTATCCGCCGTGACGATGCTTCCGTTTCACATTCTCGTCATCTACTTGCATTAATTCAGCAGTCACTTGATGACGCTGAACTGTGTTTGGAGCAGCTTGATGCGATTGCTATTGTGAAAGGGCCAGGCTCGTTTACAGGATTGAGGATAGGAATCGCCGTGACTCAGGGTTTGGCGTTTGCCCACCAAATACCGGTGATAGCCGTTTCTTCACTGGCCGTCGTTGCAATGCATAGCCAGCAGGTCTTTGCTCAAGAAGCTATGACTGTTGATGCTGTATTAGCGACTATGGACGCTAGAATGGGCGAGCTTTATTGTGCTTGGTATGACATTCGAGGCACGGTACCTCAGTTAATAGGGCGGGAGTGGGTGATAAAACCCTCAGAATTGCATCGAGTGGGTGAATTGCACCGCCAAGAGGCGTCAGATTTTTTGACTAATACACCTATAGAATTAGATGCTAAGTCGCTATCTACTGCGGAGTCACCGACATCATTAATCGTTGGCGAGGGTTTGTGTTATGGCGATCAGCTTAGTCTGCCGTTTTCAGATTGGATGTCATCAACGGATGATCTCAGTATCATCGCACCTGACGCATCGCATGTGTTGCCCTTAGCAGAGCATGCGCTTGCCGAGCGTCAAAGCATTGAGGCAGAGCAATTGATGCCTAGCTACCTTCGCGATAATGTCACCTCATAAATAGTAGTATATTTCGATAAGACTGCTATTATTTTGGTTTAATGGCCAGTTTTTATAATCGATAGTAGCGAGAAGTATGGACATCATTCAAGTCGTCATTTTAGCGCTTATTCAAGGCCTTACCGAGTTTCTACCTATATCGAGTTCGGCACACCTGATACTGCCTTCTCAGTTGCTGGGCTGGCCAGATCAAGGCTTGGCATTTGATGTGGCGGTTCATATCGGCTCGTTGATGGCTGTTATGTTCTACTTTCGAGCAGATATCTATACTCTAGTTGCTGCTTGGTGCACGAGTTGTCGTGATCGGCAGTTATCGACGATGAACGACGATGCTTTCCAAGCGTGGATGATTTTATTAGCCACTTTGCCGGCAGTACTGATTGGTTGGTTAGCCAAAGACTATATAGCGCTTCAGTTACGTTCGAATGAAGTGATCGCAATGAGCACGCTGCTATTTGCTTTATTAATGGCATGGGCTGAGCTTTCGAGCCGTCAGCGCAATGATTTTGTGAAATTAAGCTGGCAGATTGCATTATGCATCGGCCTGGCTCAGGCTGTGGCGCTAATTCCTGGCACTTCTCGCTCTGGGGTGACGATTACTGCGGCTTTGTTGCTTGGTTTAGCGAAGACAGACGCCGCACGGTTTTCTTTTTTATTGTCTATCCCTATTATTTTTGCCGCTGGTATGATTTCGGCCATTGATTTAAGCCAACAAGCGACCCTTTTTTCGTGGGGTAAATTATCGCTGGCTTTAGTCGTGGCAGCAATTAGCGCTTATTTATGCATCGGAATTTTTATGCGCTTAATTGAGCGCATCGGTTTAATGCCGTTTGTTTGGTACCGACTAGGTTTAGGCTTGATCTTGTTACTGGTGATATAGTAAAGAAAGCACCAGTGAGGTCTTTCGTAGAAGTGGTCATGACTCTATAATTATCAGCTGTTATCGGGTGGCCGATGATTTCGTCATTTGATACAGTAATTGCTAGAGTAGTTGCTACAGCAAGTTTTTACAGCATTAGCCGACGGGAGGCTTTATCGTGCTGACAGCCACAACGTATTCTTACTTATCAAGAATATCGACTGAGTTTACCTCTGCGCAAAGTCAACGTGCGTCAAATACTGATCATTCAACACGCTCGCCTGTAATCAATGCTCAGTCTATAGAACAAATTGCCCCCCAGCGATCTAATCATCAATTAGTGGTGAATGCTGAAAATCGCCAAGCTTTATTTAGACAGCTTGTGACATTAGATCACTTGCCACACCATCAGCGAACAGCGATAGAATCCTATATTCATCAACAGCAAGCTAATGCTCTCAACACTTCAGCCGCTCAAGTTGTGGGTGTTGATATTTATATATAAGCAATAGCTGGATATTAATGACTAAGAAAAAATCAAGGTAACGATAGCGCTATGAACAAACAGTCAAGGCATGATGCTGCAGAGAATGCAAGCTTAAGACAGCAATTTAATCATCAGATTTGTGATTTCATTGATCGATCACCCACGCCGTTTCATGCAGTGAGAAATATGGCACAGCTATTAGATGAGGCTGAATTTATCGTCTTGCAAGAAGGTGATAGTTGGGCTTTAGAAGCCGGTGAGCAGTATTATGTCATACGTAATCAGTCATCCATTATTGCTTGGACTCAGGGCCATCAAAGTTTAACTGAGCAAGGTTTTCATATGCTCGGCGCCCATACCGATAGTCCTTGCTTAAAAGTAAAACCGAACGCTGATATTCATCAATCCAACAGTTGGCGTCTAGGCGTCGAAGTTTATGGCGGTGCATTATTAAACCCTTGGTTTGACCGTGATCTATCAGTTGCCGGTCGCGTTCATTACCAAGATAAGCAGGGCAGCTTAGCGTGCGCATTAATTGATTTTAAATGCCCCATTGCGACCATACCGAGCTTAGCTATTCATTTAGATCGAGAAGCTAATCAAAAGCGTTCAGTCAACGCTCAACTTCACCTGCCGGTATTGATTGCCTGCGGTGACGATAATGAAAAAAACAGCTTGCATCAATTACTTTTAACACAGCTGAATGAAATGGCTATTGATGCAGATCAAGTACTCGATCATGAGTTGTTTTTATACGATACTCAGCCGTCTAATACTATTGGTCTACATGGCGATTTTATTGCAGCGTCAAGATTAGACAACCTGTTGTCGTGTTACATTGATTTGATGGCGATAATTACTGCAAGCGAAGCGACCGAGAGTCAATGGTCAATGCTGATATGCAGTGATCATGAGGAAGTGGGCAGTCATTCAGCGGTAGGCGCGGCAGGTCCTTTCTTGCAGCAAACCTTGCAACGTATCTTACCTAACAGCGAAGACTTTGTTCGTGCTGTGAGCCATTCAACCTTGATTTCAACCGATAATGCTCATGCATTGCACCCCAGTCATGTTGACAAAATGGACCCATTGCACAGCCCTAAAGTCAATGGTGGGCCAGTCATTAAAATTAATGCTAATCAACGCTATGCTTCTAACAGCGAGACACAGGCGTTATTTAGAGCGTTGTGCCACCGTTGTGACATTCCAGTACAAGATTTTGTGACACGCAGTGATATGGGCTGCGGCAGTACGATTGGGCCAATAACAGCCACTGAAATTGGTGTTAAAACTTTAGACGTAGGTGTTCCTACCTATGGCATGCATTCGATCCGTGAATTGACCGGTAGTCATGATCCGCTGCGGATGAAAAAAGTATTGTCTCATTTTCTTATGCGTAATTAGCCAGTGCTCTAGCTTTGAACGGTTATTAATTTGTCGTGAAAATATTATTATTATCGGCTTATGATGCACAGAGTCATCGCTATTGGCGTGAGTCATTAGTCGACCAGTTTGAACAATACCAATGGACGGTTTTATCTTTGCCGCCACGATTTTTTAGTTATCGTGTGCGAGCTAATCCGATGACTTGGTTTATTGAGCAGCGACCAATATTGTCGGCTGATTATGACCTTATTATTGCTACTTCAATGGTTGATGTAGCGACCCTAAAAGGTTTGATTCCGTCGTTAGCGACCACACCGTTATGGCTGTACTGCCATGAAAATCAATTTTCTTATCCGCTGAGTCATCATCTCGATGATCGAGCATTAAACAACCTTGATGCAAAGATGGTATTTGTTTATAACTGCCTTGCGGCAAAACAAATAAGTTTCAATTCTGAATTTAATCGCCGCACGGCTATTGATGGTTTGCAGGCCTTATTAAAAAAATTTCCTGAGAAAATACCGATCAGTTTCGTGGATGAAATTATGGCTAAAACCAGCGTATTAGCTGTGCCATTGCAAACTGTTGACGCAGCATCTCAGTCTTTGATGACACAGCAAGTTGATAAGAAAAAAGCTATTAAGATTGTTTGGAATCACCGTTGGGAATACGATAAAGGCCCAGATATATTGTTGGCCATTGTTGAGCAGTTAGCTGCAGCAGGTCAAGCCATTGAGTTTAATATTGTCGGCCAGCAATTTAGGCAAAGCCCAGCTGCATTTTCAGCGATAAAGCAAGCGATAGAGCGATCAGCCACTATTAAGCTGGGTCGGTGGGGTTTTGTTCAG
Source organism: Cellvibrionales bacterium (assembly GCA_002726445.1). Taxonomy (GTDB): domain Bacteria; phylum Pseudomonadota; class Gammaproteobacteria; order Pseudomonadales; family UBA7434; genus UBA7434. The sequence goes on from PBSZ01000051.1 coordinate 5,477, forward strand.
TCGATAACAGATTACCAGCAATTACTGACCGAGTGTGATGTTGTGTTGTCAACAGCGCTGCATGATTTTCAAGGCTTGTCTGTTTTAGAGGCGGTTCAGGCTGGTTGTATACCGTTATTACCCGATCATTTGGTTTATCCAGAGATCTTTTCTTCGATCTATCTTTACCCCTGTGGTGGAGAACCAAAAGCAATAGCAAAAGAAGTATTAGAGCGTTTATGTTTGTGGCGGCGGCAAAAACAGTGGCCGCCATTACCCGACATCAGGCATTTTGACTGGTCTCAACTGCGTGAGCAGTATTTAGCTCATATTAAGTCGCATTAATCGTCCATACTGTCGCTTTTTATTCACCGCTGTTTTTAGATTGTTTTGAGAGATCGAAAAACTTAGTTATAATTCAATTTTATATAAATTTACTTTAGGGTTAGACTTATCATTATGCCATTAACAAGTCGTTTATTTGCTTTGATTGTTCAAATTCCATCGCTCTTTTTAACCTTGGCCTTGTTGTTCAGTTTGTCTGCCTGTGAAATGGATGCAGATAAAAAAATGACTCGTTATCAATCGGGTGATCGAGCTGTTGATCAGCAGGTTGAGGTCTTGCTGGAAAAAATGACAGTGGCAGAGAAAGTGGGGCAGTTGAATCAATTCAATGGCGGTTGGTACAGTACCGGTCCTATTGCGGCCGATAATGAATACAATAACAAGCGGGTCAAGGGTTTGCGCGACGGTGCGGTTGGCTCGATGCTAAATGTGGTTTCCGTGGCGGCCACCCGTGAAGCACAACGCATTGCAGTGGAAGAAAGTCGGCTGGGTATTCCTTTGATGTTTGCCTACGATGTCATTCATGGTTATCAAACTATGTTTCCTATTCCTCTGGGTGAGGCAGCCAGCTGGGACTTGGAAATGATCGAGCGAAATGCTCGGATCGCGGCGGTCGAGTCCTCTGCGGCAGGTTTGCATTGGACCTTTGCGCCGATGGTTGATATTGGCCGCGATGCCCGCTTTGGTCGCGTGATGGAGGGTGCCGGTGAAGACCCTTATCTGGGTGCGCAGGTTGCTGTTGCGAGAGTCAAAGGTTTTCAAGGCGATGATCTAGCAGATGATAATAGCATTGCAGCCACGGCCAAGCATTTTGCCGGTTACGGCTTTGTCGAAGCGGGACGCGATTACAACACGGTAGACGTCAGTAATAGCACTTTGTGGAATGTCATTCTTCCGCCATTTAAAGCCGCTGCTGAGGCCGGTGTAGCGACCTTCATGAACGCGTTTAATGACTTTGATGGGGTGCCAGCAACGGGCAGTCATTATTTACAGAATACTATTTTGAAACAGCAGTGGGCTTTTCCAGGTCTGGTTGTGTCCGATTGGGATTCTATCGGTGAAATGGAAGAGCACGGCTACAGTCGTGATTTGGCCGATGCGGCTCGTCAAGCGATTAATGCCGGCAATGATATTGATATGGAATCAGCAGCCTATCTCGATCATTTAGAGGCCTTAATTGAGTCGGGTGAGGTGAGTGAGCAAACGCTTGAAAATGCGGTGCGGCGCGTACTACGCTTAAAGTTTGCTTTGGGTTTGTTTGATGATCCTTTCCGCTATGCGGATGAAGAGCGAGAGCAACGATTGGTGGGACACGCTGATCATCATGCGGCCGCTCGAGATGCGGCTCGTAAATCGGCGGTGTTATTAAAAAATGCCAATCAGATTTTACCGCTTGATCGAGCGGATCAAACGATTGCGGTAATTGGTCCCTTAGCCAACGACAAAGACAGTCCCTTAGGAAACTGGCGTGCCATGGCAGTCGCTCAATCGGCGGTGTCGTTGCTCGAGGGTGTTCGTTCTGCCGTG
>PBSZ01000052.1 GCA_002726445.1 Cellvibrionales bacterium
AAAACGCTGAGCCTGCAAATTATCTTTACTTCCCCATGCAATCCAAACCGTTCCGACGGGCTTTTCTGCAGTCCCACCCTTCGGCCCGGCTATGCCCGATACAGCGATAACACAATCTGCTGATGCTGAATCAAGGGCACCCAAAGCCATAGCTCGGACAACGCTCTCACTAACAGAGCCATACTGCTCAATCAACTCACTATCAACGCCTAAAAGTTGCTGCTTAATCGTATTGGAATAAGTCACAAAACCCGCTTCAAATACTGATGAAACACCGCTAATTCCGGTGATCTGCGAGGCAATCATACCGCCAGTGCAGGATTCAGCAACCGTTATTTGCTGCTGGCGCTGTTGAAGTAAGTCAACCACAACAGACGCTAAGCTATCATCATTCTCACCAACAATGAATTCACCAACAATGTTCTGCAACTGAGCTTCGCAGTCGTCACGTAAATGTAAATGCTCGATGTTATCTATTTCTAGCTTAAGCTCTAACAAAGGTGCACCTGCGCGAAAGCCAACCGTTACTTCTTTGGGCCAATCAGGACAATGATCTGCTAGCAATTGCTGCAATGAAGATTCACCCATACCAAATAGCTTTAAGCGCCTCACTAAACGCGCCTTCGCGAATGGAAACGTGCGTTTAAGCGCCTCCGTGATGGAACCATCAAGCATCGCCGTCAATTCAGAAGGAACACCCGGCGTACAGAGCAATAAAGACTCGTTAAAAAAAAGTTGTATGCCCACCGCACTGCCAACCGGATTGGCTAACACAGCGGAATCAGCTGGCAACATAGTTTGCTTTAAGTTTGCAGCGTTAGCATCAACGCCTCGCGCCTCACACCAGTTCTTGACATGAACTAAAGCCTCTGCATTTTCAGCCAGTGCTTGGCCACTTAGAATAGATAGCGCCTCAGCGGTCAAATCATCAACGGTTGGGCCTAAACCACCGTTGACGATCACAATCTCGTATCGATCAGTAAGATTTTGCAACTCCCGAACAATTAAGCCAAGGTCATCGCCCACGGTGACTTTATGGGCCACATCAAAACCTTGCAAAGCCAGTGACTGGGCTATTCTCGAAGAATTTGAATCAACGGTATCACCCGTCATCAATTCATTACCTGTTAACAACAACGCAACTTTCAAAAAATATACCTCGTAATAATAAAAAATTAACCACTTTGCTTCGCCATTAAGCCGCCGACAATAAAATCAATTAAATTTTCGGTCCGCCATTTAAGTGATTCTGCATCAAGCTCGATCGCATTAATACGTCTAGCCTCATCCCACTCAGCAATAGCTGTCATTGTTTGGCGACCCATTAATTGCAAGCGAAGATGAATAACGGGAAGCGGTAACGGCTTGAGTGACTTAATCATCAAGCTGGTGATTTCAAACATAGCGCGATTTCTATCTCGATTCTTTTGAAATAATTCGCGACCGGGCTGATAAGCATATAACTGAGCCAGAGTAGAAACATAAATACTGTCGTCAGCAGGCTTTAATAACTCTTCAGCAAAAGGTCGAACAAAGACTTCGGTTAGCTTTCTCACCGTTACTACTTCACCGCGATGCTGAAGAAGATCAAGGCGCCGAAGCCGCTCTTGATTAATGGGTGTAATTCGGTAATTAAGAATCGCTTCAATTAGCCCGTCTCGACTACCAAAATGGTACTGTAATGCCGAGTGATTTTTATGGCCCGCTTCTTTCGCTATCATTCGCGTTGAAACTGCTTCTAAGCCCTGAGCAGCAAAAAGTCGTTCTGCAGCCGTCAGCAGTGCCATGGCGCCACTTTCAACATTATCGGAATTTAAGTCGAGTATTTTTCTTGTCACTCATCCACCTTTTAACGGTATCAACCTATTTTTGCCCCAAACAAGCCTAAGCTTCAGTGTCAAACTGAGCAAAATTGGGCGAGCGTTTCTCAACAAAAGCAGCCATCGCTTCTTTTGATTCAGCTGAACGCAAGGCCTCACCAAACTGCTCCATTTCATATACAATTCGATCAGTCAGCGTTTCTTCGTTGCGACGCATCAGCCGTTTAGCCTGACGAATAGTCTTTTTGGGGAGTTTAGCAATTCGCCTCGCCTCTTCGGCGACCACCTCTGTTAATTGATCTACAGCACAGAGATGACCGATCAAACCGCAATCCTTTGCTTCTTCGGCAGTAATTCTTTCAGCAAACATTAGTAAGCGCGCAGCCATTTGATAACCTAAATACTTGGGCATTAATAGAGATGAGCCCGCTTCAGGGACGACACCAAGAGTCACAAAAGGCGTTGAGAAGAAAGCGCTATCAACGGCATAGACCTTATCGCAATGCAACAAAATAGTCGTCCCTATGCCAATAGCAGGACCATTCACAGCTGCCACTATAGGTATGTCAGTGTTGGCTAAACGCAGTAATAATTTCACCACAGGAGACGTCTCGCCTTCAGGCGGCTGAGTCATAAAATCAGCAATATCATTGCCTGCACTAAAAAAATCACCCGTCCCTGTCAACACAACAACCTTTATTTGAGCCTCATGTTCAGCTCGAGAAATGGCTTCATTGATTTGATCATAGATACCGTTAGTCATTGCGTTCTTTTTTTCTGGTCGGTTAAATGTCACTGTTAACACGCCTTGATCAAGATTAATTAACACAGGATCTGTCATCGAGAAAGCACCTTTAGCATTGATAAAAATAGATTCTTTAATATAATCGATTCCTAACAAGGAAAATACTTTTTTTGGTTTTTATTGCGTAATATATTGCTAGTGAACGCAACTGTGCCCATTCACGGTCTACAATACAAACTAGCTAAACTGAGCCAAATTGAGCTAAACTGACTCAAAATGATCTAAAATGATCATTAATAAAAGTTATGCTCAGTAATTTAGAATCGAATACAGTCACAAAGTTAAACTATGAGCCTAAGCATCTACCATATTCTTTTTTTATCGCTAGGATTACTGCTGGGTTGGTACTTTTTCTCTGAACTAAAAGTTCGAGAACTCACCTTGCAAGCGGCAAGAAAGCACTGCCAACTGATGCAAGTACAACTGCTAGACCAAAGTGTTGGTCTATACCGAGTTTGGTTTAAACGTGGTGCAGATAAACGCTTACACTGGTGGAGGAACTATCAGTTTGAATTTACATCAACCGGAGAGGAACGCTACCAAGGCTTTATTATAGTGCTCGGTAATCGTGTCGAGAGCATCGATCTTGGCGTGCATAAATTCCCCGATCAAGAGAACTAAAAAAGTGACTGAATCTCACCCAGTCGAGCCATTAAAACAAATGATATTGGATTTTTCTGACTCTACCCTAAAGCCAATCAATCCTAGCACTGTAACTGAACCCACAGCTCCTGAACCCACAGCTACTGGGATTCACTACCAGCTAATACGAAGCAAAAGAAAAACTCTGTCGATCAGCGTAAAGCGAGCGACTGTAGAAGTGAGAGCGCCATTAAAAGCGCCGCTCAAGTGGATTGAAACCTTTATTCATAGCAAGGCAGATTGGATTCATCATCAAGTCAACATTCAGACACTGCAACTAAGCGACATCTATCGCATTTGCGATCAAGCCATTATACCCGTGTTAGGAAAGCCGCTACTCCTGACTATCAACCCAAACAGCAATTGCAAGCGATCATCCATTACCCTCAATGATGATGTTATTGACATTCAGTTTAATACTTCTATGTCATTGAGCAGTGATGAAATCGAGGAAAAGAGCACAGTCATTTTCTTGGCGTGGCTAAAAAAACAAGCTCAACACTACATGTCAAGACAAACCAACAGCTTAGCCAATCAATTAGACTTAAAAGACAAACTAAAAAAAATCAGTTATCGTCGCACCAAAAGTAAATGGGGGCATTGCACCAGCGAAGGAAATATACAATATAATCCGCTCATTATCATGGCGCCCTTATTCGTCGTCGACTATATTATCGCCCACGAAGTCTGCCATTTAGCCCATGCCAATCATTCAAAGCGATTTTGGGCAACCGTTGAAAAAACTTATCCGCAAAGAAAGCATGCGGAGCAATGGCTCAACCAGCATGGGCATCGCTTAGCAATTGAAATCAAAAGATAAGTAAACGCCTACTGGATTAATGTCTGACGCTTGTCTTCTAGGTATTGCCTTAACTGATCGAGCAATGCTAATTGCTCTGAATTAGAACCCTTCAAATTCTGAATATTTTCTAACTCGCTTTCTAATCGACTGTCCTCACCAGAAAAACATTTGTCGCGACAAAATTCAAACCACTCCTGCTGCTCATCTGACGATAGGCTGTCAGGAAAATTACGCGCCCGGTATCGAAGCAGCATCTCGACTAAACGAGCATCCTGAAAGGGAAAAACTTTCTCGGACAGCACCTGGGCATCAGCTGATACAACCGATGCCATTAGCCGCTTATCGTTATTAGGAATAAAGCCGTCATACAATAAGGCCTCTGCATCTTTACCGCTATTATCAAAGCCTGTTGCAGCGATGACTTGTTGTAATTTATCAGCCAAATGAGTGCTGGCTAAGTAGCGTTGTCGGTGCTGCTCACACACGTCAAGATCTATATTAAGCCTGCTTGCAACGGCTGGGGTCAGCAGTTTAGCGGTTAACACGACAGGACATTTATTAATATGAATCGATTTTATCGGAATGCGCTCAATACCTTCGGGCAAATCTTCTGAGCGAGTAAACAATAACGACGACAGTTTTTCAACCGGTAAACCCAACACAGGGTCTGGCTTGTGACGAAGATCCAGACAGATAATTTCATTTTTATTTTTTAGGCTTTGCGCCACCGGCAATACTAATGAAGCGGCCTTAGTTTCGGGACCAAAACGCGAGGAGATATGCAAGATTGGCTTAGTTGAACCCAAGGCAAGCAGACTTGAAACCTTCGGCTTCTTCCTTAACTCGAAAATATGTTGATACAGCTCTGGCTGTTTTTGCTTGATCAGCTTGGCGACCGCTATCGTTGCATAGACATCAGACAAAGCGTCATGGGCAGACTGATGCTCAAGGCCATTCGCAACCGTTAAGTCTTCAAGACGAAATGAGACCGCGCCATCGTCGCGGCGTGGCCAATGAATACCATCAGGCCGCAAGGCATAACACAAGCGCACCATATCAATAATATCCCATCGAGAATTATTGTGTTCCCATTCGCGCGCATAGGGATCATAAAAATTTCGGTATAAACCGTAACGCGTCACTTCATCATCAAAACGGATACTGTTATAGCCAACCCCACAGGTATTAGGCTGTGCCAGTTCATGATGAATAGCCGCGAAGAACTCACGCTCGCTAACCCCTTGCTGCTCAACCTGTTGAGGTGTCATGCCAGTCACCATGCAGGCTTTAGCATGAGGAATAATATCTAAACTGGGACGACAGAGAATATTTAGAGGAGAGCCGATAATATTAAAATCCATATCGGTTCGTACACCAGCGAATTGTGATGGTCTATCGTTTGCGGGGTTCACCCCCCAGGTTTCATAGTCATGCCAGTAGAGCGTATCCATTAATCACCCAAAGCTATAGAGGGTCAATTATTCTTCAGAAAACTGATGTTGAGCAAGCTTTGCATACAGCGGCGAACTTTTCAATAGACTGGCATGATCACCTTGTGCAACTAAACGTCCCTGATCCATCACGGCAATACTGTCCGCATGCAAAATGGTTGATAATCGATGGGCGATAATCACCGTAGTACGACCTTGCATTAAAGCGGTTAACGCTTGCTGAACATGGTATTCGCTTTCTGTATCAAGCGCGCTGGTAGCTTCATCTAGCATCAATATGCGGGGGTTTTTTAGCACTGCTCGCGCTATCGCGATGCGTTGCTTTTGTCCACCTGAGAGCCGAACCCCCTGCTCACCTAAAAAACTCTGATAACCCTGCGGTAAACGGGCAATAAACTCATGCGCATATGCGGCTTTTGCCGCTGCTATGAGCTCGTCGTCACTCGCTTCTGGCTTGCCATAGCGAATATTACTGGCCACATCATTAGTAAACAATACAGGCTGCTGAGACACCACGGCCATCTGTTGCCGCAGAACTTGAGGGTCTAATCGGCTAATATTGGTACCATCCAACAGCACCTCCCCATCCTGAGGATCGTAAAACCGCTGAAGCAATTCAAAAACTGTTGATTTACCCGCGCCAGAGGGACCCACTAAAGCAATCACTTTACCTTCAGATAATTGTAATGAAAAATCAACTAAAGCCGGCTGTTTGGGCCTTGAGGGGTAATAGAAGTTTACCTTGTTAAACGCCAACTCAGCTTTCAATGGGTCTGCAATATTATGATCACCCTGCTGTTCGATCAGACTATCAACCGCCAAAATCTCAATTAAGCGTTCAGTAGCGCCCGCTGCCCGCAACAAATCAGAAAAAACCTCTGAAATGGTTGCCACCCCCATCGCCACTAACATGGCATAAAATATAAACGCCGCCAACTCACCGGCAGTCATCAATCCGTCAATGACGTCTCGGCCACCAAACCAAAGCATCACTGCCAACGCTAAAAAAACCATCATAATGACGGATGCGATTAAAAATGCACGATGCTTAATGCGTCGCCTAGCGAACATAAATGCCCGTTCTACCTGCCCCGAAAACGCCACTTTTTCTTGCTGCTCTTGGGTATAGCTTTGAACGGTTTTTATATTTTGAATAATCTCACCAGCATAACTACCTACATCAGCAATTGAATCTTGACTGTCGCGCGATAATTTCTTCACCCGCTTACCAAATAAACTCATGGGTAAAATAACTAGGGGAACGACCCATATCACTTTAAAAACTAATAAGGCATTGGTCACAAACAACATAATCAAGCCGCCCAACGTCGTTAGCGCACTTCTTAATGCCATCGAGACTGAGCTACCGATAATGGTCTGTAATAAAGTCGTGTCAGTGGTTAATCGCGAAGTAATTTCACCGCTACGATTGGTTTCGAAGTAACTAGGATGGAGACGGGTTAAATGATTGAATACATCGGTACGAATATCTGCACTGACCCGCTCACCCAGCCATGACACTAAATAAAAACGGGTAAACGTGCCCGCCGCCATCACTATCGCTAACACGACTAAAATGATTAATGATTGATTAAGAAGTTCAAGCGAATTTTGACCAAAGCCTGCGTCAATCACAAACTTAAGGCCCTGCCCCATCAATAGGCTTATTCCAGATGTCACGATTAAGGCAAGCAAAGCACCCAAGCAATAGATTTTATAGGGTGTTAAATAAGCAATTAGATAGCGCAGTGAAGAAAGCTTCTGGCTAGATTTGCGTTGCTCAAATGAACTATCAGCCTCAGCCTGATTCACTGTCGCACTCATTGAGACAGCGGCACTATTGGAGCTGTTATTATCTGGCATCGAGGTTTATCGCTGTAAAAAAGCTAATGTCACACTTTCAAATTCTTGTTTACGTTCTATCATCGCCCAATGACCGCAATTAGGGAAAATATGCAATTCAGCATTAGGAATAAGACGCATCGGCAGTAAAGCCATATCCACGGGTGTGACACGATCATCACGACCCCAAGTGACCAATGTGGGGACTGTGATAGAACCTAAATGTGCGATTCTAGCGGTAGCGTCAGGGCCTCGAAAAGCTGCGGCCATAGCTTTTTGTGTTTCTCTCGAATACATCATGCGA
>PBSZ01000053.1 GCA_002726445.1 Cellvibrionales bacterium
CTCGGCCTAATCGTGGTCGCACTGCATCGGTCGGCGTTAGACTTTCGTTCTAATCTGTACTGTTTTGAAAAAAAGGGGCTTTAGAGCCTCTTTTTTTATGCATGAATATTTTCAGACCTGTTTTATAAAATGACTGGGTCTAATGTGTTCCTGATTGATTTTTTTCAATCCCCAGTTCGTCGATAGGAAAATTATTGTGGAGTTGAACTGCTAACTCAGCTGCCGCTTCTATTGCGCCTTCAATATATCCAACCCCATTACAGTCGCCAATGCTGTGAACCTTATGGCCGGCCTTAGCCAATGACTCCACCAGTAGCTGATCGCCACTGGCGCCTTGCGCAACAATGACCTGCTTTGCGTCAATGCTGTATTGTTGGCCGTGATTGTCAGTGTAAAGCACTTGATGATCAGCAATGCGAATATCACTGACTTGATTAATAATGTTGACGCCTAACGCTTTTAGCTCGGTGAGTAATCGTAAGCGTCGGACTATATACAGTCCTTTGCCAGGCTTCTTTTGCTTGTCAATAACGGTGACTTCTCTGCCACGCTCGGCTAAAAATTCAGCCAATTCTAAGCCCACTAATTCGCTACCAATGATGACGATCTTTTTGGGCAGTGGAAGCCAAATTTTTGAGGCTTGATAAACGGCGGTTGGCCAACCGGTCACGCCTGTTTTTGCGCCCATGTAAGTCATAAAGCGGGTGAAGGCGCTGGTTTTAGTGCGCAGTGTCGGGTTGCTCTCAGCGAGTACCAGTGCCCGCATTTCATCGCCGCTAAAAACAAAATCTTGATCGTTACCTTCAATCTCCGGCATGTCGCGCTTTGCTCCAGTTGCGACAATCACTTCATCCGCTTGCAGGGTGCTTAGCAGTTCAGGGCTGGCTTCACAATTTAGTTTTACCGTCACGTTCGACTGCTTAATTTGTAATTTGAGCCAATTGAGTAATTTCTCATTGGGGGGGTAAGCAATGCTGGCAAATTGCAAGGTGCCGCCGAGTCGATTGCTTTTTTCTAATAGGGTCACACGGTAACCCAAGCTATCGAGTCGCCGAGAAATTTCCATCCCGCCAGGCCCGCCGCCAATTACTACATAGTGTTTGTTGTTTGCATGGCTACTCGCAATGAGGCTGCGTTCACGTTCAAACGCGGTTTCAGGGTTCACTGCACATTTCACTGATTGGCGAATATAGATCTGGCTGACACAGCAATAACAATAAACACAGGGCCGTATTTGTTCGGGTGTGCCGGCAACGACTTTATTGGGAAGGTCGGGGTCGGCTAATAATTTACGACCCATGCCAAAAAAATCAAAGTGCTGCTGGCCTATGTGTCGATCGGCCGAGTGCGGCTCGATTCGACCTGAGGTGATGACCGGTATATCCAACAGCTGTTTAATAGCGATCGCATTACTGACTAAACGCTCGGGGGTATGCGGAATATTGGATTCAGAATGCATGATGCCTTGGCTAGTATCGTGATAAGCACTGACAGTGACGGCGTCGACGCCGGCCGCCTGTGCGAGCAGGGCGGTGGCTTTGGCGTCAGCTAATCTAATACCCTTTTCATTGCCAAATTCACCCGAATCAAGTTTGCACCATACAGGAAAGTCATGACCGACTGCCTGCCTGACGGCGCCAATAATCCTTAATAATAATCGCGCGCGATTTTCATGGCTGCCGCCATATTCATCCTCGCGTTTATTCATTGCAGGCGATAAAAACTCTGAAATAATATAGCCATGACCGCCATGGATTTCTAAGGCATCAATGCCGGCCGTTTTGGCGCGAATAGCCGCCGCCGCAAATTGCCTAACCAGCAGATCAATATCCTCATGGCTCATCGGTTTCAGTGATGGCTTGGGTGCTTTCGGGTCATGCATCGCCATCAATTCATGATCGAGAAAATCATTTAAGTAGCTTGGTTTTTTGGCTTCAGGGTAAGAGGGCACCCAGACGGGGCGACCGCTGCGCATGTCTTCGGTGGCCACTAAGCCGCCATGGTGAAGCTGGGTGGCCAATTTTGCCCCGTGACGATGTACTGCATCGGCCATGGCTTTTAAACCAGGAATAAAACGGTCATCAGAAATCGCCACTTGATTGGGTTGGTTACCGCCATGAGGCCATGCAACACCAGCCACACCTAAGACAATGAGCCCCGCGCCGCCTTTGGCATGGCGTTCATGAAAGGCAATAATGCGGTCACCGCAGACACCGTCATCTTCTGCTAAATTAACGCCCATTGCGGTCACAACCATACGGTTTTTGACTGACAAAGCGCCAATTTCTCCCGGTTTTGACAGGTGAGGAAATAGCTTCGATTGGCTTGATATTGCTGGCATTGCGAGTGTTTTTTATCCCATCTTTACCCAAGAAAACAAATGCCATGATTGATAAACTCCGGTTAACTGTCAATCACTATTAGGACCATGATTTTTTACCCAATTAATTCAGTGATTTATAAACTAAAACGTTGTTCTTGCCGTAAAAGGTCTTTGAATGCCTTTTCGACTTGATCGGTTAATGTTGTCAATCATCACCAGCGGTATCATTAGCTATCGATTTTTGTGCGTGGGATAATATTCATTTTTAATCATTGAGGTAGTTATGAAGCTGGGTTTGCAATTAGGTTATTGGGGTGCTTTAGCGCCGGGTGATGGCCACATTAAGTTGGCACAAGAGGCTGAAAGTCTGGGCTACGATTCGGTTTGGACGGCAGAGTCATGGGGTAACGATGCGTTTACGCCCCTAGCTTGGATTGGGGCAAACACCTCAAAGATTCGCTTAGGGACTTCGGTGGCGCAATTGTCGGCAAGAACCCCTACTGCGTGCGCGATGGCCGCATTGGCGATGGATCATATGTCGGGAGGTCGCATGATGCTGGGCTTGGGGGTATCCGGGCCACAGGTCGTCGAGGGTTGGTATGGCCAACCATTCAGCAAGCCCGTATCAAGAACACGCGAGTACGTTGATATTATTCGGCAGGTATTGCGTCGTGAAGCACCGGTGACCAACGATGGTGAGCATTATCCCTTGCCTTACAAAGGCGAAAATAGCTGGGGCTTAGGTAAGCCGCTCAAGCCGATTACTCATCCATTGAGGGCCGATTTACCAATTTTCCTAGGTGCTGAGGGGCCAAAGAATGTCACTCAAACTGCCGAAATTGCCGATGGTTGGCTGCCACTCTATTATTCGCCCTACCGACAGGAAGTCTATGCGGATCAATTAAAGGCGGCTAAGCCTGGCTTTGAAATTCCTGCGATGGCGATTGTTTCCGAGACCGATACGGTCGAGGAGGGCTTGATGCCTGTCAAAGCGATGTTGGGTTTTTACATCGGTGGTATGGGCGCCAAAAAGCGCAACTTTCACAAAGACCTTATGGGCAGAATGGGCTTTGAAGAAGAAGCTAATCAGGTGCAAGAGTTGTTCTTTGAAGGCAAGCGTGATGAGGCAATTGCTGCGGTACCGGATGCCTTTGCCGACGAGATTTCTTTAGTCGGACCAAAAGAGCGAATTAAAGAGAAGCTGCAGGATTGGGAAAACTCGCCGGTCACTTCGCTGTTAATTATGGGTGATACCAACTTGCTTCGCACCATGGCGGAATTAGTGCTTTAACGTTTTTTGCAAGGTATTCGCCTGCAGTGCCGGCGCAACGTAAGCCAGCAACAATTGAGATAATTGTCGCTGGCTTTTTTATTGGTGTTTGTTAAGCTCTCAATCGATCGCCCATAGAATTTTTTGGTCACTGCGCATGTCACTTAATCTTGAGTCCTTCTGTCAGCATATACCGATTGAACACTGCGATATTCCCTTATTTAATGACTTTTCTCCGACGCTGTATTTGATTCGTCTCGACCAATTACGTTGTGGGACTAATCATCGCGTGATGGGCAATAAAATATTTAAATTGCTACCCAATGTGCAGCTGGCTAAAGAAAAGAATTATCGTCAAATCGTCAGTTTTGGCGGCCCATGGTCGAATCATCTGCATGCGCTCGCGGCGGCCGGTGAGGCTTTTGATTTTGATACTGTCGGTCTGGTTCGTGGTGAGCGACCAACACAGCTGTCGGCGACCTTATACGATGCTCAGTCTTTGGGTATGCGCTTACAATTTATCAGTCGCAGTGATTATCGAAGGCTTTGCGGTGGTCGGCATCGGGCGGTCATAGAGCAGCAGTTTGGCCGGTCTTGGGTGGTGCCCGAAGGGGGTTCGAATACAGCGGGGCGGTCAGGGGTACGCGCAATGGGTAGCGCTATCGCCCTGCAATTACCTTCTAGTGTCGATCACATTTGGATGGCTGTAGCAACCGGCAGTACCATGGCTGGAATGATAGAGGGTGCAGAAGCGTGCCGACAAGGCAGCGCCGAAGACTTATTTGATGGCGTGATTAATGGGGTCAATGTACTCAAGAATAGCGGCTTAGGTGAAGCTCTAACGGCTAATTTAGCGGCTAGTGTAGCGGTTGATAGAGCGGCCGATACCTTGAGTATTGATGCTGGCTCAGTGCGCTGGCGAGTCCTCAATGATGCGCATTGTGGCGGCTATGCTAAGGTCAATGCTGATTTGCGGACTTTTCATCGTCTGCTCGAACAACAGTTAGGAGAGCCAGTTGATCATGTTTACATGGCCAAAGTGTTTTATGCCTTGTATCAATCCTTACAGGCGGGCGAAATGTCGGATGCCAATGCGATTGCCGTGATTCATAGCGGCGGTCAGCAGGGCCGACGGGGCCTGCTTGAGCGGTGAATGTGTTGCAACAAACTAACCAGGATTTGGCCTAGCGCGACAGCCAGTCGTTGGGAACCACAAATCCGTATTGTGCTGAGTGCTGTTCATCCAGCTGATAGACGACCATTTCTGGCTGCTCTTGCGCCAATGCCGGTTTATTCTCTGTCCTTGTCATCCATTGCTGATGGGCCGCTAAGGTGTCAAGCCAAAACGGTTTGTCGACTGAGCAGAAACGCAGTCGATGATTGGCTAACAGGGCCTGCCATTCGTGTAAAAAAAGCCAGTGGCCTTTCAGGTGATGAGGATTTAAATGCTGCGGTGTTTGTCGGCCGACTGGCTGATCGCTGCGGCGATAAAATAATCGCCCTCCCACGTGTAAGTGCTTGACCAGAGGCTGTTTACTGACACGTTGTTTTTGTTCCTGATTTAACATGGATTCAAGCGTTGCCATGGCGGCGGGGTGGTCGGCTAAATTTAACTGTTTATTAATGCTGTGGTGTAATTTTAAATCGAGTCGATCGGTTTTACCGGGGCCGTGCCAGTGCTCCCATGCGCTATCATCTTCACCGTCAGCTAAATAGTATTTACTGGCAATTTCACAATGCACCAAGCCAAGTTTGTGGTGCTGATAAATTAGATCGAACTCACCGAGATCTTGGCCCTTATGACGAGCTTTAAGGTTTGCGCAGATAAGCTCAGTTTCATGGCTATGGGTTAAAAAATATTGCCACAATCGTTCATGATACACACCCAGTTTGAGCCGCTGGGGACTGGCTAAAAAATCGATTAATGACTCGGGTGCTAGGTCGAGTGCGGTCAGCCATTGTTGATAAGTGGCATCAAGCGCAAAGACCGGTTGATTGGCTGGCTGCGCTTCTTCGGCTCTTGGCGCTGTGGCTTCGCGTTGTTGATGAGCCGAGGAGGGAGTAGCCAATATCTGAATCAAAGCGGGGCCAAAAACTGCCTGCGTGAGCATTCTCACCTCAGGGCATTGTAATTGATCAATAAAGTCTTTTTGTTTGGTTTCTGCTGCTAAGTTGTTGCACATTGATCTCATCTGCTCGGTTCACGGTGGCTATGCCAAGGGTTTATCATCGAATTGAGTGGTTCAAAGCTGTAGTCTTGACGTATTTGTGCCTATAATTGCACTCTAGTAAGCCGATAATTGCCTTTTTAAGGCAACGGCAGTCCATCAATAATAACAGGTACTTTAATGACCTCGCAATTTAGAAATATAGGATTAATTGGTCGGGTTGACAGCGATTTGGTCCGTCAGTCTGTTCAAGCGCTGGTGCTGCTGTTGCAACAGCGTGCATTAACCGTGGTGCTGGAAGAGGAAACGTCCAAAGCATTAGACAGCCATAGCTTACAAGTAGCGAGTCGAAAATTAATTGGTGAAGTCTGTGACATGGTTATTGTTGTGGGCGGTGATGGCAGTTTGTTGGGCGCAGCCCGCGATCTCGCCCGACACGATGTGCCCGTGTTGGGAATTAACCGAGGCAAGTTAGGATTTTTAACCGATATTGCTCCCGAAGATATCGAGGACGGTGTTGGCTGTGTTTTAGAGGGGAGATATGAGACTGAAACGCGGTTTTTATTGGAAACTGAGTTAAAGCGAGCGGGCGCTGTCGTCGGTCAGTCCGATGCATTTAATGATGTTGTTTTACACAGCGGCCAAGCCCCTAAAATGTTGAGTTTTGAACTTTATATTGAAGGCGAGTTTGTTTATTCACAGCGCTCAGATGGCTTGATTGTCTCTACACCTACGGGTTCTACCGCTTACTCTTTATCCGGCGGCGGGCCAATTATGCACCCGCGGCTTAATGCTATTGTACTCGTGCCGATGTTCCCGCATACCTTAAGTAGCCGACCCTTGGTTGTTGATGGTAACAGCGAGATAAAAATTATCGTTAGCGAGAGCAATCATGTTTCGCCACGTGTCAGTTGTGACGGCCAAGTCAATCTTGGTTTGCAGCCAGGCGACGTGCTTTATATTCGTAAGAAATCTAAAAAGTTGAAATTAATTCATCCTGAAGGCCATCAGTTTTATCGTACTTGCCGAGATAAGCTAGGTTGGGGTGCGCAATTTATAGATGGTTAATGTTCATGCAATAGTTGATTTCTTTGTTTTTTCTGTCGGTGAAATGGTTTGATAAAAGTTTTAACAGTTCCTATTGATGTCAATTTGCATCCACTGTCAGTGTATTGGTGGCAAGAAAAAAACATCAATCATAAAATTGTTGAACAGGCCGGGCAGCAAGTGATTATGCTCGAAAATACCAGCCAACGAGCTGATGTTGAGCGTGACTACCGCGCGTATATGAAGGGCGACTTAGCCATCAGTTTAGAGAAAAAAGATCGACCTTCATCGTTACGTTCAATTGCTCAAGAACTCAATCGCTCGCCTTACACACTGCTATTAGTCATTTTAAGTTGCATTGGTTTTTTATTGGTTGAGTTTCAGCTTAACTACTGGGTGGACCTATTTCGAATCCAGTTAATTGACAATAGCCAGTTAAGCCAATCGCTGAATTTATCCAGCCGAATTTCACCCGCTGAGTTTCTTGACCATGGGCAATACTGGCGATTAGTGACGCCTATATTCTTGCATTTTGGCTGGGTGCATTTGGTTTTTAATATGCTTTGGTTGTGGGAGTTGGGCCGCCGTTTAGAGCGCCAGTTTGGCGCAGTGCATCTACTGAGTGTGGTATTTTTTATTGCTGTATTATCGAACCTTTATCAAGCAGCAAGTACACCCTATGCATTTTTTGGTGGTATGTCGGGCGTTATTTATGGTCTATTAGGTTATTGCGGCGTATTTAATCTTATCAATCCGCACAAGGCTTTTTCCCTGCCGCCCAGCGTCTATATTTTGATGCTGTTATCCTTGGTTGTTGGTTGGTTGGGCTTGTTTGAGTTTTTAGCCAGAATGGCGAATACAGCGCATCTAAGTGGTTTGCTGTGGGGGTGTTTTATTGCAGTCCCCAGCGCCTTGCTAAGCCGATTTTTAGATAAAAAATCAGAGTCAGTGTAATAGCGATGCATACGGTTAATAGGTTATTTATATGAGTGAGTTTCTCGAAAAGAGTCAGCAGTTATCCCCCGATATGATCGAGCGCTTTAGATTAGCTTTAGCGCAGGGTAAGTGGCCAGACGGGCAAGCAGTAACTGCTAGCCAAAAGGATATTCTCACTCAAGCGATTATTGTATATGACGCGGCCCATACGGCCGATGGCCAGCGAATTGGTGAGCTTGATGGCGAGTGTGCGAGTAAAAAGACAGAATCAAACAGCGCTAAGACAAGTGACGGGAAGCAAGACAATAAAGAATCACCGATCAAATGGCAGTAACAGTTACTCAAAACAGCATCTTAGGTAGACAATGACAGATTATCAAGGCAGTTTACGAAAGATGGCAGCTACACTGCCGGCTAATTCAGACGATGCTGTGCTATACAGTATGGTGCTCGATGAGCAAGTGATTGGGCTTAACTCTTATTTAGGGCAAGATATTAGCTTAACTTATACGGGTGGCATACATTGCATTCACTGCCAACGTAAAACCAATAAAAGTTTTAGTCAGGGCTATTGTTATCCCTGCTTTAAATCATTGCCTCAGTGTGATCTATGCATAATGAGCCCTGAAAAATGCCACTATCAAGCCGGCACTTGTCGCGATGAGCAATGGGCGGATGAATTTTGCATGCAAGACCACTATGTCTACTTAGCGAATTCATCCGCTTTAAAAGTGGGTATTACTCGTGGAACACAAATACCGACTCGCTGGATCGATCAAGGTGCCGTTCAGGCACTGCCAATATTCCGCGTCAAGCAACGGCGTTACGCTGGTTTAGTTGAAGTTTTATTTAAACAGCATATGGCTGATAAAACCAATTGGCGAGCAATGTTAAAAGGTAATCCTGATTTACTTGATTTAGCCGCTATTATTGCTCAAACACTCCCTGAAGTGGCTGAAGGGATCGCTGCACTTCAATCAGAATATGGCATTGATGCAGTGCAGTTTTGCGATCAAGCTGAGGCTGTTGAGATTCAGTTTCCGGTATTAGAGTTTCCCGATAAAGTGACCTCGCTTAACTTTGATAAAACCCCTCAGATCAGCGGTCGCTTGATGGGTATCAAAGGGCAATATTTGCTGCTAGATACGGGCGTGCTTAATTTGCGAAAGTTTACGGGTTATCAAATTCAATTTTCGGTTTAAATTTTTGTTGGAGAGGATGTATGGCCGACGTCACTAGCGGTGCAGTAGCAGTAGGTTCACCCGTTTCGCAAGCAACCTATTTAAAAGATTATCGACCGCCGGATTTTTTCATTGATCGAACTGATTTAGAGTTTGATTTATTCAACGATAAAACAACAGTTAACGCGCACTTAACCTTACGAAGAAACGCAGCGGTTGATGCCGCACCCGATTTAATTCTGGCGGGTGAAAATCTTCATCTAGTGTCGGTTGCCATTAATAATATTATCCAGCCAACTGACAGTTACCAAGTGAACCATCAGCAGTTAGTCATTGCCTCGCCGCCCGATCAATTTATTCTCAGCATCGTAACAGAGATTGATCCTGCTAATAATCTTAGCTTAGAAGGGCTTTACTTGTCTGATGGCATGTATTGCACGCAGTGCGAAGCTCAGGGCTTTCGTCGAATCACTTACTACTTAGATCGGCCTGACGTCCTATCTGTTTTTACCACTAAAATAACCGCTGATCTAGGCCAGTACCCAGTGCTGTTATCGAATGGGAATTTAGACAGTCAGGGTTTGGCAGATGACGGCCGTCATTGGGCTAAATGGATTGACCCATTTAAAAAGCCTGCTTATTTATTTGCTTTAGTGGCGGGTGACTTGGCGATGGTTGAAGACAGTTTTACCACCGTCTCAGGACGCCAAGTAGCATTAAAGATTTATGTTGAAAGCAAAGATTTAAATAAGTGCGACCATGCTATGCAGTCACTCAAAAATGCTATGCAGTGGGATGAAAAAGTGTATGGCCGCGAGTATGACCTTGATTTATACATGATTGTTGCTGTCGATTTTTTCAACATGGGCGCCATGGAAAACAAGGGCTTGAATATTTTTAATACCTCATGCGTTTTGGCTAATCCGCTTACTCAAACTGACATGGCTTTTCAGCGTGTTGAGGCGGTTGTTGCGCATGAATACTTCCATAACTGGTCCGGTAATCGGGTGACCTGCCGCGATTGGTTTCAGCTTAGTTTAAAAGAAGGATTTACTGTTTTTCGTGATGCCAGTTTTTCTGCAGATATGAATTCGGCGACGGTAAAAAGAGTTGAGGATGTCAGTTTACTGCGCTCGGCACAATTTGCTGAAGATGGCGGCCCTATGTCGCATCCTATTCGGCCTGAATCGTATATTGAAATATCCAATTTTTATACGCTCACTATTTATGAAAAAGGTGCCGAAGTTATTCGAATGATGCATCAATTTTTAGGCGCAGATAAATTCCGTGCTGGCAGTGATCTTTACTTTGACCGGCACGATGGCGAGGCGGCAACCTGCGAAGACTTTATCGTCGCTATGGAGAATGCCAGCGGTTATGATTTAGGTCAATTTCGTCGCTGGTATTCTCAGGCGGGCACACCGGTTCTCGATGCAGAGGGCGATTGGGATCAGCAGCGCGGTTGTTATACTTTGAAGATCCAGCAGAGTTGTCCTGCGACACCTGGACAGGATCAGAAATTACCCTTTAGTATGCCTGTCAAAGTGGCTTTAGTGGCTGACTCAGGTCTGTTGGCGGCCAGCTGCAATTCATTATCAGCGCAGTTGTTAGATGGAAATGAATTTTTATTATCATTAACAGATTCTGAACAGCAATGGCAATTCACTGGTTTAAGTGAAAAGCCGGTTGCCTCTTTGCTAAGAGGGTTTTCAGCGCCAGTTAAATTAAATTTTCATTATCAACCGCAGGATTTGCTGCAATTAATTGATGCTGATAATGATGGCTTTATCCGATGGGATGCCTCGCAGCGCTATGCTCTGCAGTTAGTTCAGAAACACCTTACTGGCGAGCAAATGATCGACAGTGCGGCGGGTCAGCAGGCAGTTAAAGCCTTGGGCTTATCATTGTCCCAATTGTTGCAGCAAGGACTAAGCGGGAGAGGCTGGGACCTTAGCTTTGATGCAGCATTAACGGCAGAGATTATTCGATTACCAAGCTATGCCTATTTGATAGAGCAGTTTGATAGCGTCGATATACATGCAATTAGTGAAGCCATAGAATGCCTGCAAATATCTTTATCGGCGCAACTAAAGTCAGTGATGGTTGATTGCTATCAGCAATTACGACAGCAGCTTGAATCGCTGGGGGAATACCAGCCGTTGGCCGATCACGTTGCCTTAAGAAGCTTAAAAAATACCTGCCTAGCCTTTCTTCTGCGAAGCCTTGATTCAAGTTTACTTCATTTAGCTGAAACCCAATTTGATCTGGCTAATAATATGACCGATCAATCGTCAGCACTTAGTGCTTTGGTTAATTGCCCATTAGAGAATGCTGAAGCTGCAGCACAGCAACGTGTTGATCGTTTTTATCAACAGTGGTCATCTGAGAGTTTAGTCGTTAATCAATGGCTAACCGTTCAGGCTGCCAGCGATAAGCCGGGAGCGTTAGGGCGAGTTCGTGCGTTGATGGATCACGAGGCTTATGATAATACCAATCCCAATAAGGTTAGAGCGCTAATCGCTGGTTTTTGTATGCGAAATATCACCCAGTTTCATGCCCAAGATGGATCGGGTTACGAGTTGCTGAGTAGTGAAGTTATTCGACTCAATACCCTGAATCCACAGCTGGCTTCACGACTTTTATCGCCACTCACGCAATGGCAGCGGTTTAAGACCCCTCAATCGGAGCTCATGCAAGCGAGTTTGCAGCGCATTGCTGATACTGAAAATTTATCGGCGGATGTATTTGAGGTAGTGACAAAAAGCTTGGTCGCTAGCTAAACTGTAATTTTTATCAAGCAAAACCTAGTTAAACTGTTTTTTTGTTAGCCAAACTGACCGGCAGTTAAGCCAGTTGTTCGATCCCACAAAGCTGATAGGTTTAATAATAGGTGCCAATTATGATTAAAGACCCCGTGGAGTTACCTGCAGGAACGGTCGAGTGGATAGAATCGATTACTGCTGAGGCTGTTTCCTCTTTGCATCGTCATGTCGCGAGAAGAGAGGCATGGGTGGTTGAAACGCTATCAAGTTCCGCAGCTAAGCAATGGTATTTTTTGCGGATCGACCGGGCTGGGGCTAAAGGTCGTGGTGGCCCATGGAGTTTATTACGTGAAACGAAAATAATTCAAGCCTTGGCGGCAACTGAGGTGCCAGCACAAAAAATAATTGCCTGGCATGATGAGTTTCATTTAGCACTGCAAGAAATGGTTGTTGGTGATTCTGAGCTTGATCAGGTCGATCGCTCACAGCAACATGCCGTAATGATGAATTTTATGGCTGCATTGGCTGAACTTCACCGTTTAGATCCAAAAGCCTTAAATTTATCAGCCTTTTGCACATGGCCAGAATCTGCGGAACAGCAAGCGTTGAGTGAAGTTTATGTGATAAAGGCTTTATGGCGCTCAATGCCGGAACCGCCTTCAGCAGGACGTTTGTTTTCTGCTTTTGGCCGACGCTGGTTAGAAAATCATGTTCCGCCTGAGTATCAGCACACGGTTCTGGTTCAGGGCGATACGGGCCCCGCTAATTTTATGTTTGATGGTGATAAAATTAGTGCCTCGGTTGATTGGGAATTGGCCCATTTTGGTGACCCCATGGAAGATCTAGGTAACATTGTAGTCCGCGATTATTTTTATCCCTCTAGTGGCGGTGATTTACAGGCTTATTTTTCTCACTATGAACAGCTAAGCGGCATTCCATTTGATGTTGATAAGGTGAAGTATTACACGGTTCAGCAGTTGTTACGCTCAGTGATGTCGCTGATGTATACAGTGCCAAGCTTGAAATGGAATGACGAAGTGGCAATGAATATGGGTTACGAAATCAATTGTCAGCGGGCTATGTGCGATGCCATTGCTCGAGCAATGGCTGTGTCATGCCCTGCAGAGCCCATGCCTGTGTCAGTGGTTCAGAGAGGTGATGAAGACAAAGAAATGGGCCGTGTTTTTTCAATAATAGAGCAGCAATTACAGCAACAAATTTTACCTGCACAGTCAGATGGTTTTGTTGCTCATCGGGTTGAGCATATTCATGCAATGGTGGAATTCCAGCATCGCCAAGCGCGCTATGGACCGCACTTAGATCGCTATGAGCAAAGTGAAATTGCTGTTATCATGGGCACATCTTTTGATGATCTACCGATGGCTGAAGAGGCGTTGCTGGCGCGAATAGAAGCAATGGATTCTGTTGAAGAAGAGCAGCTTATCTTGACCTACTTACATGCTCGGGCCTATCGCTTAGAAGATCTGATGGAGCCTTTAGTCCGTCCCTTTGCTCATCGATTTTTGGCTAAGGTTGATTAGCCGTATTTATTTTCTAATACCGGGTAAAGATAAGTTGTTATGCTGGAAAATTCACAAGCTGAGACCATTGATGACATAGATGCACCCTCTGATGGGCAGAGAAAAATCATTCATGTCGATATGGATGCTTTTTTTGCTTCCGTTGAGCAGCGCGACAACCCAGAGTATCGTGGCCAGCCTTTAATTGTAGGCGGTGATCCTGATCGTCGCGGGGTCGTCGCGGCATGCAGTTATGAGGCAAGAGTGTTTGGTATTCATTCGGCAATGTCATCATCACGAGCCAAACAGCTTTGCCCGGCGGCTATATTTGTAAAGCCTCGGTTTGACGCATATAAAGAAGCCTCGCTGGCTATTCATGAGGTTTTTCATCGATACACTGATTTAGTTGAGCCACTGTCTTTAGATGAAGCTTATTTAGATGTTTCGCAAAGCCCATTATTTTCGGGATCTGCTACTTTAATCGCTAAAGATATTAAACAAAAAATTTACTTGAGTACCGGTTTAACCGCCTCAGCGGGTATTTCTTATAATAAATTCCTTGCCAAAATTGCTTCAGATATGGATAAGCCTAACGGCTTGTTTTTGATTTTACCGCAAGCTGCCAATGATTTATTAGAGTCCTTGGCTATTCGCAAATTCCACGGTATTGGCAAAGCCACTGAAACAAAAATGAAAGCCCTTGGTATTCACAATGGCTATGATTTGAAGCAGTGGGGTAGGGCTAAGCTGCAACGTCACTTTGGCCGTACGGGGGTGTATTACTTTGATATTGTTCGCGGCATTGATCATCGACGGGTAGAGAATAATCGGGTTCGAAAATCGATGGGGGCTGAAACCACTTTTTCAACCGATCTTATCGATCGAAAGGAAATGTTGCGTTGCTTAGAACCATTAGCCGCGAAAGTCGTGGCGGCATTAACAAGTAAAAAATTTGCAGCTCAAACGATTACTTTAAAAGTAAAGTTTGATAATTTTCAGCAAATCACACGAAGTCATACAGAGGCGCAGGCCTTTACTGAGCTTGATGTAGTACTAAAGCGCTTGACAGAATTGATGCAGCGCACTGAGGCCGGTCAACGAAAGGTGCGCTTGCTGGGTTTAAGCCTGTCCAATTTGACCTTACTGGATGACGATACCGCCGCTATCGAACAAATAAGTTTGTTGTAGCGGTTGAAGCTGAAATAAGATCTATGGTTAAAAGTGGATCGTCTGTTATTACTTGGGTTTATTTTATTGTTAATAAGTGTCAATTTTTAGTTAAAGGTAGTTTTTTTATTTTGAACGATTTATGTAGAGTTAATGTGCTGCTATTTCTGGCTCGCTTTAAACCGGATAACGCTGTGATAAAGCGTTCAATTAAACCCATCGCCCTTATATTGTCATGCCTGCTACTTGCATCTTGTTCTTCACTCAAAGTTGAGCTCCGTGACTGGCCTGCAAACTGGCCCTCCGAATCCTATTTCCAAGCCGTTTACGATCGCGATCAAGCCAATCAGGCTGACCAAAGTTACGCTGAGTATATTGTTTGGGTTAAGCGGTTTTACTCGGGTTGGGTATTTTATCCCAGCGGTTGGGATGGCATGGTCGAGCAATTATTAGCAACAAAAGAGGATCCAGTCTTGCAAGCTTGGTTTCGTCAGGAAATGCTTGCGCTTGGAGCTAGGATTAGTTCGGAGTGGGCGAAGGATGACAATCATCGGCTGATTAACAGCCGGCATTTATTGAATTGGTCAGACGCTGTCAGACGCTCTGTCGCTCAGGGCCAAGAAGAGTGGCTGCTTGCTGAGATTAATCAAGATGTCGCCGGCTTGTTAAATGGTTCTATTACGGCTTCAAGCATCGAAGAAAAACGCTATTTTTCCCGAAGCAGTGACGGTGACGAGCGGGATGATGAATTCGACTTTTAATAAAGGTTAAAAATTAACCAGCCTGATCAAGGGCGAATAATCGACAAAATCACCTTTTGTTGGTTTGTTCCGGCATCGCCATTCTGATAAGCTATTTTCCCATCTTTGAGTGGCAAATCCTGCCATTCTGCATGTGTGTATTTTGTGCTGTTTGTCACCTCTATTGCTTGTGTGGCATTGCCACGTGCCAGATGATTCGTTGATCTGGTCACGTTTCTCTATTTGACTGATGGGTTGTTTAATTATGAGTGAAGCATCATTGACGAGGTATATTTTCGTCACCGGCGGTGTGGTTTCGTCACTGGGTAAAGGCATTGCCGCGGCTTCTTTGGCAGCTATTCTTGAAGCCAGAAATTTAACGGTCACCATGATGAAGTTGGATCCCTATATTAATGTCGATCCTGGCACCATGAGTCCTTTTCAGCACGGCGAAGTATTTGTTACCGAAGATGGTGCAGAAACCGATCTAGATCTTGGGCATTACGAACGATTCCTGCGCACTAAAATGCAAAAGAGCAATAACTTTACCTCTGGCAGTGTGTATGAAGCGGTGCTACGTAAAGAGCGTCGCGGTGATTATCTTGGTGGCACGGTGCAAGTGATTCCGCATATCACTGACGAGATTAAGCAACGAGTGATGGCCAGAGGTGAAGGCTATGATGTGGTGCTGGTTGAAATTGGCGGGACGGTGGGTGATATTGAGTCCTTGCCCTTTTTAGAAGCCGCCAGACAGTTAAAAGTTGAGTTGGGTATTCATCGCGCATTGTTGATTCATTTGACGCTAGTCCCTTATATCGCCACGGCGGGTGAAACAAAGACTAAACCCACTCAGCACTCAGTCAAGGAATTACGTTCAATCGGTTTGCAGCCAGACGTGTTAATTTGCCGATCTGAGGTAGAAATTTCGGCCAGTGCTCGTAAGAAGATTGCACTGTTTACCAATGTCGAAGAGCGTGCGGTTATTTCTTTACCCGACGCCGATACGATTTATCGTGCGCCCATCATGTTAAACAAAAAGGGCCTCGATGAGTATGTGGTTCAGCGCTTAGGTCTTACTTGTAAAGTGGCTGATCTGTCGGAATGGGAGGCCGTTATCGATGGTGAGTTAAATCCACGCGGCGAGGTTAAAGTTGCGATGGTCGGTAAGTACACGGACTTAATCGATGCCTATAAGTCTCTCAATGAAGCGCTAAAGCATGCCGGCATTGGTGAGCGGATGAAGGTCTCCGTTCAGTATATAGATTCCGAAGACATCGAGAGAGATGGTCTTGCACCGTTAGAAAAAGTAGACGCTATTTTGGTGCCGGGCGGATTTGGCGAGCGAGGTGTCGAGGGAAAGATCCGTGCAGTTCAGTACGCCCGTGAAAATAAAGTCCCTTATCTAGGTATCTGTTTAGGTATGCAGGTGGCGGTCATTGAGTATGCAAGAAATGTTGCGGGTTTAGCCGGTGCTCACAGTTCGGAATTTCAAATTGATACGCCGCATCCCGTCATAGCATTAATTAAAGAGTGGCTGGATGAAGATGGCAGTCAGAAATCTCGCAGTGCTGACCAAGATCTTGGTGGCAGTATGCGTTTAGGGGCACAAGCTTGTGAGTTAGTCGAAGGGACTTTGGCGCAAACCACTTATGGTGAGGTCCATATCGCAGAGCGGCATCGGCATCGCTATGAAGTGAACGCAAATTATGTTGAGCAACTGCAGGGTGCAGGTTTAGGTATAGCCGGTTGGTCGCAAGACAAGCAGTTAGTCGAGGTTGTTGAAGTAGCCGATCATCCATGGTTTGTGGCTTGTCAATTTCATCCTGAATTTACTTCTACACCGCGTGATGGCCATCCGCTGTTTAGTGGGTTTATTCAAGCAGCAATTGCTTTTTCACAGCAGTCTTAGCCTGCATTTTTATTCTTAAAACGTCTCTCTAATGAGAGTTAATTATGTCAGATAAAACCTCAAAAATTATTCGAGTGGCCGACTTTTCAGTGGCTAATAACTTACCTTTCGTGCTCTTTGGCGGCATGAATGTGCTTGAGTCTGAAGCGATGGCGATCGATATTGCTGGGCATTATGTTGAGGTCTGCGCCGAGCTTAATATTCCTTACATATTTAAAGGTTCGTTTGACAAAGCTAATCGCTCATCGATGCATTCTTTTCGAGGCCCCGGCTTAGATCAGGGTTTAAAAATCTTAGCGGCGGTAAAAGACCAATACAATCTGCCCGTCATTACCGATCTGCACGAGCCTGCACAAGCGACGGAAGTGGCGGCGGTTGCCGATGTGATTCAGCTACCTGCATTTTTATCGAGGCAAACCGACCTAGTGGTTGCGATGGCCAAAACAGGTGCGGCGATTAATATTAAAAAGGCACAATTCTTGGCGCCGTTAGAAATGCAGCATATCTTAACTAAATGCCAAGAGGCCGGTAACGACCAGCTGATGCTCTGTGAGCGTGGAAGCAGTTTTGGCTATAACAACCTCGTGGTTGATATGCTTAGTTTCGGTATCATGAAATCGTTTTCATACCCCGTTATTTTTGATGTTACTCACGCCCTGCAGATGCCTGGCGGTCGAAGTGACTCTGCTGGCGGGCGTCGCCAGCAAGTTGTCCAGTTAGGCAAGGCAGGTATGTCTCAAGGCTTGGCAGGTTTGTTTTTAGAGGCGCACCCCGATCCCGACAAGGCACTTTGCGATGGCCCTTGTGCATTGCCGTTAAAACAATTAAAACCTTTTCTTGAGCAAATGCAGGCGGTTGATAATCTGGCTAAGCGTCTTCCTGAACTTGATATTCGTTAAATTTTAAATCCTTTATTTGGAGTAAAAATGTCCCTGATTCAATCTGTCACAGCGATCGAAGTACTTGATTCTCGAGGTAATCCAACGATAGAAGCACAAGTTAATTTAGATAATGGTTTGACGGCTTCAGCCTGCGCCCCTTCAGGGGCGTCAACCGGTTCTCGCGAGGCCTTAGAGCTAAGAGATGGCGATAAAAGTCGCTATCTTGGCAAGGGTGTTTTGACTGCGGTGAACAATATCAATCAACTGATTCAGCCGGAGTTGATTGGTAAAAACCCTGCCGATCAAGCAGCTCTAGATCAATTGATGATTGATCTAGACGGTACTGAAAATAAAGCCAAGTTAGGTGCTAATGCTGTGCTGGCAGTATCACTCGCTCTGGCTAAGGTCGCGGCGGCAGATTTGTCATTGCCGCTTTATGAACATATTGCAAATTTAAACGGTACGCCGGGGCGATACTCAATGCCTGTGCCGATGATGAATATTGTGAATGGCGGCGAGCATGCTGATAATAATGTCGATATTCAGGAATTTATGGTGCAACCAATTGCGGCTAAAACCTTTTCTGAAGCATTGCAGTGTGGGGCAGAAATTTTTCATGCTTTAAAAGCTGTGCTACAAGAGCGTGGTTTGAATACGGCGGTTGGCGATGAAGGTGGATTTGCGCCTAACTTAGAGTCTAATGCCGCTGCATTAGCGTTAATATCAGAGGCTGTTAGCCATGCTGGCTATAAATTGGGCAGTGATATCACCTTGGCACTCGATTGTGCTGCTTCTGAGTTTTACCAAGATGGTCAATATAATTTAGCGGGAGAAGGTAAGGTATTTACTGCCAGTGAGTTTGCCGATTACTTGGCGGATTTAAGCGAGCAATATCCGATTTTATCGATTGAAGATGGAATGGACGAAAGTGATTGGGCTGGTTGGTTAGATTTGACTAATAAGATTGGTCAGCGGGTGCAGCTAGTGGGCGATGACCTTTTTGTGACGAATACAAAAATTTTACAGCGCGGTATTGATGAGAATATAGCGAATTCTATTTTGATTAAATTTAACCAAATTGGCTCATTAACTGAAACATTGCAGGCTATTAAGATGGCGCAAGCGGCTGGTTATACCGTGGTTATTTCACATCGTTCTGGCGAAACTGAAGATACGACAATTGCTGACTTGGCGGTTGCGACAGCAGCGGGTCAAATAAAGACGGGCTCCTTGTGCCGCTCTGACAGAGTCGCTAAATACAATCGTTTGCTACGCATTGAGGCCGAACTTGGCGAAAGTGTTTCTTACCATGGTCGAGCTGAGTTTAAGGTTTAGTATTGACAGATATGTGGACTTATTAATGGCAACTAAGCAGTCATCACCTCAGGCTTCGGATCAAGGCATCGCTGATATCTTTTTGCAGGGATTCATTGCTTTATTGCTGTTAATATTAGTGTTTTTGCAATACCGATTGTGGGCCGGTGAGGGCAGTCTTGCAGAGGCCCAGACATTAAAGGCCAAGATTGCTGAGCAGCAGAAAAAAAACGCTCAACTTGCCACAGATAATGATCGCCTTATGAGTCAGGTTGCTTCTCTCAAGCAAGGTCTTGATGCCGTAGAATCTCGCGCCAGAGAAGACTTGGGTATGGTCAAGTCAGACGAGACGTTTTACTTGCTGGTTGAGCAACCGGCTGCCCAGCCATGAGTCAGCCAGCCATTTGGGCGGTAGTGCCCGGAGCGGGAACAGGTCAACGCATGGGTGCGAGCCTGCCTAAGCAATACCTTTCTTTAGCAGGCCAAGCGATTGCGCAAAGAACTTTGTCGCAGCTAGTGACTGCCGACTTGTTTTCAAAAATCATTATTGCATTAGCCGATGATGACCATTATTTTTCAGACTTAGCTATAGCGCAATCAGAACAGATTCAATCTGTTGCAGGAGGGGCTAGTCGGGCGGCATCGGTTCTTAACGGTTTGCATGCTTTAGCTGGTCATGCTGCGGCTGATGATTGGGTCATGGTGCATGATATTGCTCGACCATTAATTACTGTTGAGGCAATCAACAAGCTGGTCAATGCAGTTGGTCCGCAAGATTCAGCAGCAATTTTAGCGACCAGAATACATGATACTGTTAAACGATCGGGCATCGATGATTCGGCGTCTGAGGCGGTCTCTGTTGTTGAAGCAACCTTAGACAGGCGTCGCTTATGGCTTGCGCAAACGCCACAGATGGTTCGATACGGTTTATTGATTGAGGCCTTGACGCAAGCTGAAAAACAGCAGCAGGTAGTGACTGATGAAGCCTCCGCGGTTGAGTTTCTAGGTCAGCCTGTTTTATTGGTAGAGAATACCCAGCAAAACATGAAGATAACGACCGCTGAGGATCTTCGCTTGGCTGAATATTATTTGTTAGATTCTGTTGGTTTAGCTGAGGTGAGCCAGTGAGTATGCGAATAGGACAAGGCTACGATGTGCATGCTTTTGCCAGCGTAGAATCATCTCCATCAAGTGGCGATTGCTCCCATATTGTTATTGGCGGCGTATCGATTCCTTACAAGGTCCCTTTGCTCGCGCATTCCGATGGAGATGTTTTGGTGCATGCTTTAGCAGATGCCTTGTTAGGTGCGCTTGCGCTGGGTGATATTGGCCAGCATTTTCCTGACACCGACAGTGATTACCGTAATGTTGATTCACGTCAGTTACTCCGGCAGGTGATGACGCTAGTGGCCGATCGCGGTTACTGCTTGGTGAATGCCGATATGACCATTGTCGCTCAGCGGCCAAAAATGGCAGAGTATATCCCTGCGATGCGCGAGCATATTGCCAGTGATGCGGCTGTTGGCTTGGCAGATGTGAGTATCAAAGCAACGACTACCGAAAAGCTCGGTTTTACCGGCCGAGAAGAAGGTATTGCTTGTTATGCCGTTGTTTTGCTCAGCCAAACGTCTTAAGCACTGGCCATTGTGAGTACATCGATTAATGGCGGGCCTCAGCGCCCATCACTTGCCTATGCCTATGCTGGCCCAGCGCTTAATGCAGTCATTAAGCAGCAAGCTGAAGATTTTTATGTCGATGAAATTTTAGGTTTCGAGCCCAGTGGTGTCGGCGAGCACGTTTTTTTACACATTGAAAAACGTTGTTTAACCACCTTGGCCGTTAGAGATGCGATTGCCAAGCTGGCCGGCTGTAAGTTAATGGACGTGGGGTATTCAGGTCTAAAAGACAAATGGGCTGTTACTCGTCAGTGGTTCAGTGTTTACTTGTCAGCAAAAACTGAGCCTAATTGGTTAAAGCTGATGATCGACTCTCCGTCTTCGCAAGCCTATCTTCGGGTCTTGAAAGTTGCGCGGCATGATCGAAAGTTGCGTCGCGGCACCCATAAAGAAAATGCGTTTAAGCTTGTTCTCAGGGATGTTTCTGATGTTGACTGCTTGTCGATGAATGCAGAGGATTACTTCAACCAGCGCTTAACCACTTTGCGTGAGCAGGGGTTTCCTAACTATTTCGGGCAGCAACGCTTTAGCAGCCAAAATTTGGCTAAAGCTAGGCAGTTATTCGACATCGATAAGCGAATGCCTAGGGAGCAAAGAAGTTTATGTTTGTCAGCTGCGCGAGCCTATTTGTTTAATTTGCTGCTCAGCGAGCGGGTTAAGCAAGATAATTGGTCGCATTATCTTGCCGGTGATGTATTGATGTTAGCGGGCAGTCGCAGTCAATTTAGCTTGCATGAAAATACTGCTGATTGGGTTAACAGTTCGGCTGCCGATGAGTTAATGAGGCAGGTAAACTCTATTGAGCAGCGCTTAAGTGAGGCTGATATCCATATCTCAGGCCCCTTGTGTGGGCGAGGCGAGTCCCCCTTATCGGCCGCCGCATTGGCACTTGAGACAGCGGTTTTTCGATCAGAGCAGGCCTTAGTTGATGGGCTTTGCCGCCAAGGTGTCGAGCAGGCTAGACGACCACTTCGAGCAATGCCGAAGCAGTTGAAGTGGCAATTTAAAAGTGAAAAATTACAGCTTTGCTTTGTGCTTCCGACCGGAAGTTATGCCACAGTTTTGTTGAGAGAATTGGTAGAATGTTAATTTATGGGCTATATGGGCAGCAATAATGATGCAGTATTCTGAACGCGCGGGTGTAGGTATGACCTCGCAGCGAACACGCGACCGCATGGTCGGGCGCTTAGCCGATCAAGGCATTACTAATATTCAATTATTGGATGTCATGCGTAATACACCAAGACATTTGTTTATTGAAGAAGCCTTAGCGCACCGTGCCTATGAAGATGCGGCTTTGCCGATCGGAAAAAATCAAACGATTTCTCAGCCTTACGTGGTGGCATTGATGACCCAGCTGCTGCTGGCTAACGGACCGATTGACTCGGTGCTAGAAGTAGGGACCGGTTGCGGTTATCAAACGGCCATTTTGGCCCAGTTAGTCAAGCGCGTTTGCACTGTCGAGCGGATTCTTTCTTTGCAGGAATCTGCCGAGCAGCGATTAAGGGACCTGGAGTTTCGAAATATTGAATATGCTCATGGCGATGGTTATCAAGGTTGGCGAGCACGCGCGCCCTTTGATGCCATTATCATTACGGCGGCACCAAGAGCGATACCAGAAATGTTGATCGACCAACTAGCCTTAGGGGGTAAAATGGTATTGCCTGTGGGTGATGAAAAAGATCAAAATTTACAGGTATTAACCAGAACCGAAGGCGGTTATGAGGTTGAACCTTTGATGCCGATTCGTTTTGTTCCGCTGCAGCCTGGGGTGTTAGCGTAATTCTGGGTTAAGCTAATAAATGCTTGCCGTTTTTAATAGCATGGCTTTAAAGGCACTGGCAGCATTAGATGGTTGGCGGCCTTGAAGTTCAACAATACCCAGCTGCCGTTCTAGGTAGGTGTCAGGGATATGAATTTGCTCTAAATCACCAATCATTGTTTTGGGTAAAACACTCCATCCTAAGCCAATCGACACCATCATTTTAATCGTCTCTAAATTACTGGTGGTCATTGAGGTTTTAAGTGAGCGGTTTTCTTGGGCAAATAGATGATGAATGAGATTGCCAGTATGGGTGTTGTCGCCCGGAAAGATCATATCCAGTTGACTTAGCTCTTCAAGTGAAACATTGTCGCGCAGATGCAAGGGGTGATCGGGACTGCAGACTAAGGCTAGCGGGTCGCGCCATAAAGGCGTCACGCTAATATCTTTTCGAGGCTCGGGAAATAGGGTGATAACGGCCATTTCTGAGGTGCCTTCAAGCACGCGAGCATAGCCATCGTCTGAATCAACAAAGCTAATATCGAGATTAACCTCGGCATGATCGCTAGAAAATTGTTTTAAATGGGGGCCGAGTCGATGCAGACCAATATGATGGCTAAAGGCGATGGCGAGTTTGCCGCTGGTTTTGCCGGCTATATCGCTAATCGCTTGCTGAGTGTCTTTGAGCGACTGAATGATTTGTTTAGCCTTCGGCAATAAGGCCTGACCCGCTTCGGTCAG
Source organism: Cellvibrionales bacterium (assembly GCA_002726445.1). Lineage (GTDB taxonomy): Bacteria > Pseudomonadota > Gammaproteobacteria > Pseudomonadales > UBA7434 > UBA7434. The sequence goes on from PBSZ01000053.1 coordinate 23,398, forward strand.
CAAGGTTTTCTTTTTAACGCGATCAAAAACCGGTGTTTGTAGTTGTTGTTCAAGCTGGGCTACACGCTTGCTGACGGCCGATTGGGTCAGGAACAGTTTTTCCGCGGCAAGTGAAAACGAACCGGTTTCAGCAACCGCGATAAAGGCAATTAAGGCCTGAATATCCAGTGAGGCCATGCTAGACTCCGGATTGGTAAGTCAATGTATTCCTGATAGGAATGGTAAAACTTAATAATATGAATTTTATTTCTTTAACGCAAGCGGTATCATTCACTTTCTTTACGATGATGGGTCAAGGCAAAAGCCTGCGCAGGCGCTACTCGCGATGTGATTGTTTTAATTTGGCCCCAAGATGAGGCAATACCATGGCAGGAAAAACACTCTACGATAAGTTATGGGACCAACATTTGGTCACCCAGCGCGAGGATGGCACGGCGTTGATTTATATCGACCGTCATTTAATCCATGAAGTGACATCGCCTCAGGCCTTTGAGGGATTGAGAATTGCGGGCCGCAAGCCTTGGCGCACAGCGGCCAATATTGCCACCCCCGATCATAATGTACCCACCACCACGGTTGAGCGCCTAGAGGGGCTTGAGGGCATTGAAGATGAAATCTCTCGTATTCAAATACAAACACTCGATGATAATTGCGATGAACTGGGTATCACCGAATTTAAGATTAACGATATCCGTCAAGGCATTGTGCATGTGGTTGGGCCTGAGCAAGGTGCGACATTGCCCGGCATGACGGTGGTGTGCGGTGATTCACACACGTCGACGCACGGCGCCTTGGGTGCGTTGGCCCATGGTATTGGTACCTCCGAAGTCGAGCACGTGTTAGCGACACAATGCTTGCTGGCGAAAAAAATGAAAAATATGCTAATACGTATCGATGGCAAGTTGCGCAATGGCGTCACTGCAAAAGATTTAGTGTTAGCGATTATCGGCAAGATTGGCACCGCCGGTGGCACTGGCTATGCGATGGAGTTTGGCGGTGAGGCGATTCGCGATTTGTCGGTAGAAGGTCGCATGACGGTGTGTAATATGGCAATCGAAGCAGGCGCACGTGCCGGTATGATTGCCTGTGACCAGAAGACCATTGATTATTGTAAAGGCCGTCCTCTGGCACCGCAGGGAGAAGATTGGGCGCTGGCCGAAAAAAGTTGGTTAGACTGGTGCAGTGATGATGATGCTGTGTTCGATCATGTGGTCGAAATGCGTGCTGAAGATATTGCACCGCAGGTCACCTGGGGCTCATCGCCTGAAATGGTTGCCTCGATCACTGATCGGGTGCCCGTGCCCGCGGAAGAGACTGACCCAACGCGGCGCCAGTCACTTGAACGAGCGTTGGAGTACATGGGTTTGAATGGCGGTCAGCTGATTAAAGATATTCCTTTAGATAAGGTCTTTATTGGTTCCTGTACCAATAGCCGTATTGAAGATTTACGCGCCGCTGCAGCGGTCGTTCAGGGTCAGCAGGTCTCCACTAAAATTAAGTTGGCCATGGTAGTACCCGGTTCAGGCTTGGTACAAAAGCAGGCGGAGAGCGAAGGCTTAAATGATATTTTTACCGCAGCAGGTTTTGAGTGGCGCGAGCCGGGTTGTTCAATGTGCTTGGCGATGAATGCTGATAAGCTTCAAGAGGGTGAGCATTGTGCGTCAACTTCTAATCGAAATTTTGAAGGGCGGCAGGGTTTTGGTGGTCGTTCGCATTTGGTCAGTCCGGCAATGGCAGCAGCAGCAGCAATAGCGGGTCGCTTTGTCGATGTCCGTGAAATGGGAGAGGGTTAATATGCGAGCGTTTACAGCATTAGAAGGCGTGGTAATGCCGATTGATCGTGCCAACGTCGATACCGATATGATCATTCCGAAACAATTTTTAAAATCGATCAAGCGTTCTGGATTTGGTCCTTACCTGTTTGATGAGTTACGGTATCTGGATAAGGGTGAGCCGGATATGGATTGCACCCATCGACCGTTAAATACAGAGTTTTCCCTGAATCATGAGCGTTATGCCGGTGCTAATATTTTACTATCACGGCAGAATTTTGGCTGTGGTTCAAGTCGAGAGCATGCGCCATGGGCCTTAGATGATTTTGGCTTTCGCTGCCTGATTGCCCCCAGTTTTGCCGATATATTTTTTAATAACTGTTTTAAGAATGGCATTTTACCGATCCAGTTATCAGACGAGATTGTCGACCAATTATTTGATGTGGTCGATGAAACTGAGGGTTTTTCGCTGGCCGTTGATTTGGCCTCGCAAACGATCACATTGCCGGATGGGTCTTCTATCGCATTTGAAGTCGACAGTTTTCGTAAGCATTGCTTGCTTAATGGTCTTGATGATATTGCCTTGACGCTTGAAGATGCCGATCAGATCCGTGCCTTTGAAGTGGGCCATAAACAAAAAGCCCCTTGGCTTTACCGTTAGTTTTATCACTGGCAATGTTTGCTGCAATTCTCTGTGAATTGAACATTTAATACAATTTGGAGTGAGTTTTTATGTCCCGAACTTTCGATGTCGCCATCATGGGCGCAACTGGCGCTGTTGGACAAGCAATGATAGAGATATTGCAGGAGCGAAAGTTTCCAGTAGGTAAGCTCTATCTGTTAGCCAGTGAGCGATCGGCGGGTAAGCGCATCCAGTTTAATGGTAAGTCAGTTGTGGTCGAAAACTTAGTCGATTTTGACTTTAGTCAGGTGCAAATTGGTTTGTTTTCTGCGGGTGGCAATTTGTCCGGTGAGTACGCGCCAATTGCTGCTGATGCTGGTTGTGTAGTCATCGATAACACCTCTTATTTTCGTTACCAAGACGATATCCCCTTGGTGGTACCAGAGGTGAATCCAGCAGCAATCGCTGATTATCGCAATCACAATATTATTGCGAATCCCAACTGCTCAACCATTCAAATGCTGGTGGCACTTAAGCCAATTTATGATGCTGTTGGCATCAGCCGAATTAACGTGGCGACCTACCAAGCCGTGTCGGGTACAGGGCAAGACGCCATTGAAGAATTGGCCGGTCAGACTGCCCGATTGTTGAATGGCCAACCGGTCGAAGAGAAAGTCTATCCCAAGCAAATCGCTTTTAATGTGTTACCGCAGATTGACGTGTTTCAAGAAAATGGTTATACCAAGGAAGAGATGAAAATGGTCTGGGAAACGCAGAAGATTTTTGCCGATCACAGTATCCAGATCAATCCAACCTGTGTGCGTGTGCCGGTCTTTTTTGGTCATTCTGAAGCGGTGCATATCGAGACAGATCAAAAGTTAAGCGCCGATGATGCCCGAGCGTTGCTGATGGATGCGCCGGGCGTGACAGTCATGGATGAGCAGCTTGATGGCGGGTATCCAACGCCAGTCAGTGACGCGGCGGGTCAAGACGCTACCTATGTAGGCCGTATTCGCGAAGATATTTCACATCCCCAAGGGCTTAATTTATGGGTTGTTTCTGACAACGTCAGAAAAGGCGCTGCGTTAAACAGTATTCAAATCGCAGAATGTTTGATTGATCAATACCTCTAAAAGCGGTTTTCCTGCCCTCGCTGGCCGCTATTGCTGAAAATATTGAATTCCAGCACATTATCGCCACGTTGTAAGATTCTTTTTTACCTCTACTTGTCGTTTCGTGTTTTTGGGCTATGCTCTGAGTATACCTGCTGATATTGGCGTGAAATGAGGGTAATAACTCATACCAGGTCTCTCTAAAGAGGGGGAGTTGTTGACCTCATTTTCGTCAATATAAGTTGGTATGTTTTTACAACTTTGGTTTTTTCTCGTTCTATTCCCGTAAAACTTCAATTTTTATCGTTTAACTGATCCGTTTCAGATGTGATAATCAGCGTTTTCTAAGCGTGGAATTTTCCTATGCGATTTTTTGTGCACATTATTCTTGGTTTAGTGCTACTGCATGCGCCCTTGTTGGGAGCCACTGATAATGCGCAGGATGATCAGTCCAGTGCAGCGATCGCAGTGGAGCAGTCATTTGAGGTGGGTGCGAATGATTCTGTCTGGGGGATAGCGTCAAAGATTGCTAAGGATGAAGTCGAGGTCAGCCGTATTACGCGCTTGCTCTTCAAGCAAAATCCCCAACAATTTATCGATGGTGATATCAATCGGCTTAAAATAGGGGGTGTTTTGACGCTAGATTTATCTGATTCGATACGGGTATCAACCGTGCAGAGCGTCAGTGGTAATTTATCGAAGCAGCGTCCGGCGCTTAGGGTATCTAAGCGTGCCATGTCCGAAGATAAGATATCTATTAATGCTATGCCCATTGAAAAAGTGACGGATCAAAGCTTTCTTAACCAAAAAGTCTCATTGAAAAACAGTTCTATCCAAAAAATGACGCTTGACCCCAGTCATCCAGATTCTGAGGCGTTAAATAAGGACCTAGTGCTGTCGCAAAATAAAGCGGCCTCACTGAAAAAAGAAGTAGAACTATTGAATGATGAGTTACAAGAGTCTTCGCGGCGTATCAAAGTCCTGGAGTCATCGCTTGCCAAAACAAATCCAGTGATAGATGGCTATCCTAAGTCACCTAGTCCTGCGCCCATTAATGCAAAGCTTGTTGGCTCGACGGATGGAGGCTTGTCGTCACAGGCATCACGTGACCGTAAAGATTTCATGACCGTTATGACGGTTTCCACTCTTGCTGTTTTGCTTCTTATCCTTATCATCGTTAGAAGCGGTATTGTCACTCGGCGTGATGTTTTAGTTGCTAGTGAGCCCGCTCATTCAACAGCAGCGGATGAGCAGTCAGCCTTGGCTGACCCGGTTGAGCAATACATTGATGAATTTTTAGATGACGATGTTGCGATTAACACTGAGTTAGAAATCGCTGACGCCCCGACGGCAGAGAACCTGTTGGATGCGTCTGACTCTCAGCCACCCATTAGTAAAACCAAACTGCCTTTCATTACCGTGTCTGATCCAATGGATGCGGTTGATCAACCATCAACAGCCGCTAGTGTCGATCTGAGTGATTTTAATAGTACGGCTACCCAGCTGCAATTATCGCGCGTGTATATTGATATGGGCGATTTAGATGGGGCAAAAATCATGCTTGAAAAAGTGCTTGCAACGGCTGATACCCAGCAGCTAGCCATTGCGAATGATTTGATCAGTGAGCTGGAGCAGTTATCTTAATTGCTTAATAGCGCCCGATAGATTGTAATAGCCACTATTGAGTGAGCAGTCAGAGACATACTATGGATTCAGATACATACTATGGATTCAAAGACAAACTATGGATAAAGCAACTTGAGCATGCAACATTTTCAATCTGATCAAGCATCGCTAGAGCGTGATCACGATCAGCAAAGAATAGCGATTGCGGTGGAATACAATGGCAGTCAATTCCATGGCTGGCAGCGGCAGACTAAGCCGGCAGTCCCGACTATTCAGCAGTGCTTGGAACAGGCATTAAGTACAGTCGCAGATCATCCTGTTAGCCTAACCTGTGCTGGGCGAACCGATGCCGGTGTTCACGCTGTCGGTCAACTTGCGCATTTTGACGTGTCAGTCTCACGAGAGCTCAAGGCCTGGGTAAAGGGGGCAAATAGTTTACTGCCTGCATCTATCCGCGTGCTTTGGGCGCAGCATGTCGATCAGCAATTTCATGCGCGATTTAGCGCGCAGTCACGTCGTTATCAGTATTGGATTCATAACAGCGCAGAGCGGTCGGGAATCTTTGCCGGTTTAGTGACGCATTACCCTCAGCCTTTGGATCATCAGTTAATGCATGATGCCGCACAGTCATTATTGGGCGAACAAGATTTTACCTCTTTTCGTGCTTTGGCTTGCGAGAGTCCAACTGCGATGCGAAATGTATACGCCGTTAAGGTGTTTCGACAAAGAGAGCGGGTCTGCATCGATATCGAAGCCAATGCGTTTTTGCTTCACATGGTACGTAATATCAGTGGATCGCTAATGGAAATTGGTGCTAAGCGTCAACCGGTCAGTTGGTTGAAGACCTTATTGGCCGCTAAAGATCGATCCTTAGCGGCCGCTACTGCGCGGCCTGACGGCCTCTATTTGATGGCAGTCAGCTATCCAACTGAGTTAGTTGTTAGTTCGTCGACGCCGAGTATTTTCAGCCAATAACGCATTTGCGCTAGGGTGACGC
>PBSZ01000054.1 GCA_002726445.1 Cellvibrionales bacterium
AAATGTTCTTTCCCCTTGCCTCGCGCATTTTCATCAACAAGGTCATCGCGGACTGCGTCTTTAATGGCTTTAAGCTCTTCTCGGCTCACTGAAGTCGCCGCTGCTTTTAGTGCCTCTCGACTGGCTTCTTTAGCCATTTTGCTCGCTTCTTTTGCGGCTTCGGCGCTGGCATCAATACTTATTCCGGCATCAGCAAGAGCCGCCTGCCGAACTTCTTTGGCAGCAAGTTTGGCTGCGTTTCGACTTTCATCGCGTATTTCTTTTTTGTTTAAGCCTGCTTCAATCGCGGCTTCTTTAGCTGCCATTCCCGCCGCTTTAGCAGCTTGGTGTGCTTCTTTGCGACTGCCTTTCAAGACTTCTTTCGCTTCAGGGCTAACGGCTTTTCGTGCTGCTTGACCAGCATTTCTAGCCGCTTTATTCGCCTCGATAGAGGCACGAAGGGCAGCTTCAGCGGCTGTTTTCGCCTCTTCAGTGCCTGACTCAGTCGCAAGGGCCGCATCTTTAGCCGCATTGGCAGCTTCGGCTGCAGCCGTTGCAGCTTCAGCGGCAATATTGGCAGTTTCAGTGGCTGTTGGGACTGATTCGCTAACGGTCTCGTCTACTGTCTCGTTGACTGTTTCTGGAATAATGTCTACTGTTTGTGCAAATGTGCTAACAGCGGCGAATAGCGTTAATGCCATAACGGCGAAGTGTTGACTCAATGAATTCATGGCTCTATTCCTTTAACGGTTTGATTTAGATCAACTATAGCGCTTACATGTCAGCAAATTATCGCAGTAAGACGCTAATTTGTAACAAAATGTAATCGCTTTTGGCAAAAGTCTTCATTGTTGCTGACACTAAGCTGACTTTTACTCGCTCGGCTGCAAAAATCCTTAGTCGCTTGCGATAAAGTTTGTTTTGTTACTTGATAGCAAGATTAGGATTTTGTTCAGCTTGTATACTTGAATGCTCTACGAATGAGCCGTGTTAACGAGACGCACAGTTCGTATTTTCTAAGGTTTGATTGTATGGCTAATGATTTAGATACCTTGCTTCCTGCAGCTACGGTGGTCCTCATCAGGCAGAGTAATTCCGGCTTGCAAACATTACTATTGCGGCGGAATAGCGCACTGCGTTTTGCCGGTGGTAACTGGGTTTTTCCTGGTGGTCGTATCGATGAGGGTGATTATCCTGATATAACGGTTACTTCTGATTTTGAAATATCAAGTCAACGGCCTGAAGGAGAGTTTGCGGCGGCAAAAGTCGCTGCTGTGCGAGAAACATATGAAGAAACTGGCTTAACGATTGACGCTGACCAATTGGTATATCTTGCTCACTGGGTTGCACCACCATTGATGAAAAAACGTTTTTCAACCTGGTTTTTTATTGTCAAGGTGAGTGAAGCGGTTGCTGATCAGGTTGAAATCGATGGCGGCGAAATTCACGAGTCGCAATGGTTGAGTCCAACGGAAGCCTTAGCTAGCGTTGAAGATAAAAGCATGGCTTTGTTGCCGCCAACGATTGTGACTGTCACTGAACTCGTTCGTTTCGATGATGTGGATTCGGTCATTCGTTATTATCATGACCGGCCGCCTGTGGTCTTCTATCCGCGTGTTCATGTCGCTGAAGCCGATAGCCCATCGGCTGGACAGTTTACGTTTCTCTACCAGGGAGATGCAGGGTATCAAGACACAAACCCAGAAGTTCAAGGGCCTAGGCACCGCTTAAACTCGAAAGAGGGACTTTGGCGTTATGAAAATACGGTGTATGAATAGCCTCACTTCCATATTATTAAATTTAATAACAGGTTTTAGATTATGGCAAAGCAAGAGATTGGTGATTTAGAGCAAATCCGTCAAAAGCTAGAAGGTTGGTTGGTGAGTCGTATTCCAAATGTCGAAGACTTTAAGCTGGGGGAATTAAACTTTCCTGAATTTAGCGGTGAGAGCAGTGTCACCTTAATCATGGAGGCCAACTGGCAAGAAGCCGGCCATGCTCGGAATGAACAATTTGTGTTGCGAATGGCCCCTATTATCAGTCAGGTATTCGAAACACATGATTTGAAATTGCAGTACCAATTGATGGAAGTGATGAACAAGGAGGGCATACCGGCGCCAAGCTTAGTCGGCTATGAGCCAGATACCACTTTATTGGGCAGTGACTTTTATGTGATGGACTTCGTTGATGGCATCGTTCCACCGGATAATCCACCGATGGCTTTTGGCAGCTGGGTCAGTGAGCTTAGTCCTGAGGATAGGGCGACCATGTGGCATAACGGTTTGACCACTATGGCTAAGATACATCAAATCGATATTCGTCAATATGACTTGCCTAGTTTAGAGGAGTCGCCGGTTGACCAATCGCCCTTAGCCCATGAAATTGCCCGTTACGAGGGGATGATGAAGCAAGGGATGCGTGAAAAAGCAGATCCTATTATCTTAGAGGCTTGGCAGTATTTAAAGGATCACTTGCCTGCCGATGGCCCGCGTCGATTAGTATGGGGTGACTCTCGGCCCGGTAATGTCATTTGGAAGGATTTACAACCGATTGCGATGATCGATTGGGAGATTGCCTGTATAGGCGATCCGCTTTGCGATTTAACTTGGTGGTTTTGGATAGACCACTGTAATTCGGTTGGCTTAGGCACTGAGAAAATGACCGGTATTCCAGACTACGCCGATGCCTATCAAGAATGGCACGAGATTACCGGTCTGCCGATTAAAAATGTTGCCTATTATGAGCTTTTCACCATCGTTAGGTTTGCAATCATTATGGAGCGTAAGTTGGTTCATATGCTGGATTTAGACCCAGCGGTAGCGACTCATGAAAGCCACCCCGTGCAATTTATTCAGCCGTTGATGAATATTTGCAAACAGACACATAGTTGATATTGCAGTGCTAAAAGCCGTTTAAGCGTTAAGCGTTAAGCGTTAAGCGTTAAGCGTTAAGCGTTAAGCGTTAAGCGTGAAGTGTTACGCGTTTAGGCTTATTTTATTTCACCTCTGCATGGGTCTTTATCTTTTTATGGGCTAATGACTGGCTGTACCTAACAAAATACGCAAAACAATTGATTTTTTTGTCTTCGTTTATCGTAAAATCTCATTTTGAGGATTTGCAAAGGCTACCAATGAAAAATAATGATATTTTGCGACGGTTGCGCTACGTATTCGATTTTAATGACACAAAGATGATAGCGATTTTTCGTCATGCTGACTTGTCTGTCAATCGTGAACAAGTCAGTGCTTGGCTTAAAAAAGATGATGCTGAAGATTTTGTTAATTGTAATGATTTTACTTTAGCCAGTTTTTTAAATGGTTTAATCGTTGAGCGGCGAGGGAAGCGAGAGGGCCCACTGCCTGAGGCTGAGAAAAAAATCAATAATAATATTATTTTAAAAAAATTAAAGATTGCTTTAGCGTTTCAGGCTGAAGATTTATTGCGCGTTTTAAGTCTCGCGGGATTTCGTTTAAGTAAGCATGAACTGAGTGCTTTTTTTCGCAAGGCTGATCATAAGCATCATCGTCAATGTAAAGACCAAGTCATTCGTAATTTCTTACAAGGTTTGCAGCAGGAGTTGCGACCTCAGTCACATGTTGATCAACGTGATTCATTGGATGCGGGAAAGCCTAAGGCTTATCATTGGCCGCGTAGTTAGCATGATGATCCGTCATCCGTTTGAATACCAGCGTAGATGCCTTAATGGCAAGGGTGATTACTATGTTAAGCTCGCAAGCTTCCTTTAAACAACAGTACGGCCCTTGGGCAATCGTCGCAGGCGGCTCAGAAGGTATTGGTTTAGCCTTCGCTGAGCTGTTGGCTAAGCAAGGTGTTAATTTAGTACTGGTGTCACGAAATGAGCAAAAATTATCGGATGCTCGCAGCGTGATCCGTCGACAATCTGCAGTAGACTTACGCTGTATTAGCGCCGATTTGAGTCATGAAGATAGTTTCTCTTCCATTGTTCAGGCGACTACTGATATTGACATTGGCTTGTTGGTGTATAATGCCGGCGCGGTCCATGGCGCAGATTTGTTTCTCGACCAGTCGGTTAGCAGCGCCATCGATTTGGTTAATTTAAATTGCCATGGGCCTGTGTTGCTAGCACATCATTTTGGCCGGCTAATGCGAGACCGTCAGCGCGGAGGCATGATTTTTTTATCCTCCATGGCAGCTTTGGCGGGTGGTTCTTATATTGCCACTTATGCGGCGACTAAATCATTTGACATTGTGTTTGCACAATCGCTTTGGCATGAGTTAAAAGCTGAAAATATTAATGTATTAGGTTTAATTGCAGGTGCCACTGCCACGCCTGCGATGGCAGCTTCTGGGTTTGATGTCTGTCAAACCAATGAAGAGGGTTCGCCAGTATTTATGAGCAGCTCTGCAGTAGCAAAAGAAGGCTTAGATAATCTCGAAAATGGCCCCATTCATATTGTCGGTGATGTCAATAGGGCAGCGGTGGATGCTTTTAGTCAATTATCGCGTGATGAGCTGGTGAGCATGATGAGCCGGGCTACAGCCGAACTTTATAACAAGCCCTGCTAACCTCAGTTTTATTGACGATTCCTTTTTTAACCTTAATGCGTATACCAGATCGGTGAGCTCCAAGCGCGCTCTTGAATGATCGGCGAATAAAAACTTTCTTCAGCTGGGTCGGTACAGCATTTTTCGTAAATCTCACCGCGCGCGCCGTTATCATGCAGTGCAGCCGTTTTTTCAGCTGCCTGTGTTGCACAGTCTTCGCTGAAGGGGTCAACACCTGCGGCTTTACATTGCAAGGTTGACCAGCGGCAACTTGGATTTTCGATGAGCCTCACATAGTAAAAAGCGTCTTCACTAGCGTTAAAATTTGGATCTTGCCAGACGGTGCAGGCATTTTTGAGGCCGGCACCTTCAGCCGCGCAACTGCTGCGATTAACTGTTGCGCCGTTATTGGCATTGCCTGCCACATCATAAACCTTTTCATGCGACTGACCGTGACTGTCGACCCACCCCTTAATAATTTGTATTCGTTGAATATCGGTAGCGGTAGAGTTTTCAGGGAACGGGTCTTTTTGTGCGGCAACTAAAAACCGTGGCGAACGTTGATTATCTGCCCAACCTAAAAGATCGCCACCCATAGGCACGCCATCCGCATAGGCTTGCTTGAGCATGTCGGGGGCCTGACAAAGCGTTTCAGGATAATCCCAGCCCGCGAAGAAGCGGAGGCTAGGCCGAGTGCCGCTGGTGGCATAGGTTTCTTTATTTCGCATGCCATTAAAAATACTGTCGCGGCTATTTTCTTCTGCCCAGACAACTGCTAAACCACCCGGATTAGAGTAAAGGTGATCCTGTACGTTGCGATATTCGGTATCTCGCATCCCTAAGTGGCCGGGATAGTTATCTTCTTCAGCGCCGCCAGGTAAGGCATTGTGGGTGTCGGTTGAGCCTATAAAGCCCATTTTAAACGGATTAGTGCCCGACGATTGCTCGAGTTCTAAGCCAGCTTTTAAGGCATTTCTAACCATGTTTCGTGGTGCAAAATCATCGAGCGCTACGGCTTCACCGCGTTCAGATTGTATTTCACCATGCACGCTGCCTAGCATGCTTAAGTTATCAGCCGGCGTTTGTTCGAAATCGCATAGCTCATCCTCGGTTAACACGCCACGACCGGCTAGGCGATCAAAGCGGCATTCAGAGGCGGCTTTATGTTGCAGTAATTCAACAATCGGTTCGAATTGCAATCGATCTTGGGCCTGTTGAGGCGTGGTCGGATTAGGAAACATTAAACCACCAGCGAGGTTGGGGTTATGGGGAATCGCAATCACATCACAGCCTTGGTCGGGGTCGATGCATTGGCTTTGTAGTTGGGTCCATAAATTTGGAAAGTTATAGCTACCAGTATCAAAGGTGGTGATCGGATAATCGGTCACATTTTCATTACGAAAAATCACATTGCGATGCATGTTTTTAGTGTCGGGCGCATCGGTATATTCATAGCCTACAAAAGTGGTGAAACTGCATTCGCTACTGCGATCATAGTGATCTTCAGCTGCTTGCTGGATGTTGCGCCAAAGTTCGAGACCTGCCGCTTTACAGTCTGATAATTTACAGGCGAAGGTTTCTTTTTTTTCTCCTTCACGGCTAACGTTATTGATTGCCCATAAGCTTAGCGACCCTAGCTGCACATAATAGTTCTTGGAGCGTGTGCCGATACACATTGGCCACCAGTAGCCGAGTCGACCCGCATTTTCGCTGCAAACACCAATTTGACCTAAGGTTTCACCGTGATCGGTGACCGAGGTGAAGTCCAGTGGACGATGGATTTGGGCGGCAATGGCTTGCTCGCCCTCGATATTCGGCAGCATAATGGCTTCACCCTTGGCATAACGATAGGCATCCCATGGGTCATTCCGCTGGTTGGATCCATAGGAATCAAAAGAGTAGCGGGAATGGACATGTAAATCACCGAATAAGGGAACCTTATTGGCACTATAATCGTAGCAAGGGGCACGTTTTTCTGTTCGCTCAAATGCCAGTAACTGCGCATTAATACTGAATGACGAGGCGATCAAAAAACATAAAATAGTAACCCTGTTTATCAAGCTTATTCGATTAGATTTGTTATTTTGAACGGCGGGCATGGCAAGGGTTCCTAGCTAAATAGGTTGGGATCATGAATGCAAATGTTTATGGATATTACTTCTAATGTAAAATATTATCATGAGGGAAATCGGAGGGCTTTAACGATTACTGCCAATTTCTGGGAATATGGATCTTTTGGTGAATTTAGACCCTATCGCAAAAAAAAGTCAACGTATGCGATATAAAAATCCCTAAAGGTGTTGTGGATATCTCACACCTTTAGGGTGGTTAATATACCCTATAATAAGCAAGGGATTTCTTATTTAGAGAGTGGGCGCTATTGAATAGTAACCCGTAACCAATGGTTTAAATCGCCAAATGACTTGGGTATTACAGCCAGCAGGTGAAAATAAAGTATACGCTTTTTGTTTGATTGGCTTAATAATGAAGTGTAAATTTTTCTTTTTTTACAATCGCGAATAATATGTCTGAAATTCATCCTTTTTCATTATTGATGCGACGCTTAGTGAGCAATAAACACCGTGGTCTATTGGTGCTCAGTGGGAGTCAAGGATGGTGTCATTCCAGAGCCGCTGAAGTATTGTCTGCAGTTGATGCCGATCATAGCAGTTATTGGGTCAGTCAACATGAGCCACAATGTGGATTTGCTATTCGGCATCTTCGGCCGAATAAAATAAAGCATTTATTAGGGAGTGACGTTGCTCATTTGGTGGTGGATGGCTGGCAAGGGTTTTCACCCGATGGATTAGCGCTTGCCAGCGGCGCGCTATGCGCCGGAGGATGGTTAATATTACTCGTTCCTGAACTTGAAGGCTGGAACCGTTTTGAAGACCCTGATTATTTACGATTTACTGCACTCAGGCCATCAGCTTATCGCATGAATGGTCATTTTATTGACCGGTGTTGTCGATTTTTTCAGTCACTTGGCGTCACCCAAGGCAACTATTGGTCGGCACAAGCGCTGATGATGATAGCTGAAAGTGACTGCCCGAGAAGTTTTGATTTGCCAACCTCGTTAGCTGGGAATGCTCTCACACAGTTAAGAGACACCGATCTATTTATACCAACAGCTGATCAGCAAAAGGTCATTTCTTCAATGCATGACTTATCCCGATTATCCTCCGCTGTGTTATTGCTTGAGGCCGATCGCGGCAGAGGTAAAAGTGTTGCTCTAGGTTTAGCCATTCAATCATTACTGACTTCAACTCAATTAACCGTCACGGTTGTTTCGCCCTTGGCTAGCAATGTTGCTAATCTTTTTGCCGCTATTGAAGCCGCAGCGCCGTTTGACGCTTCGAGGCTGAGTTACCATGCGATCGATGAGTTACTTTATCGCGATACTGACCGCAGTATAAGTAATGGCGCAGATATCACCTGCTATGATTTACTCGTTATCGATGAAGCGGCGGCAATCCCGCTACCTGTGCTATATGAATTATCCCAGTTAGCTCCTCGCGTTGTTTTTTCTACCACATTGAACGGCTATGAGGGCAGTGGGAGAGGATTTGCATTACGCTTTAAGGAAGATCTTAGTTGTCAGTTTGAGCAGGTCTTGGCGTTGAATTTACATCATGCTATTCGCTGGTCTAATGATGACCCTCTTGAGGTTTTTTTAAATCAACTTCTGATGTTAGATACCAACAGCGTTAACTTTTCCGATACTAAATCATCGGTCGAAGCTCAGTATCAGGTCAGAGAGGTGACAGCAAAACAGTTGCTGTTTGATGAGTGTCTTTTAAAACAAGTCTTTACATTATTAATGCAAGCCCACTACCAGAGCCGACCTAGCGATTTGAGGCAGCTGCTCGATGCGCCTTATTTAAAGCTATGGGTATTAGAGCGAGGCGAGCAGCTTGATCGAAGCGTGGTTGGTGTTTTGCTTTGTTGCGAGGAGGGTGGTTTTGATCAGGATGATGATTTGCTCGGTTTGATTGCCAGTGGACAGCGTCGACCGCAGGGCAATTTGTTGTCGCAGTCATTGGCCCAGCGATCGGGCCAAACCGCGTGGTGTCATTACCGCTCGCTAAGAATCATGCGGATAGCAGTAGATCAAGACCATCGTAGGAAAGGATTAGCCTCACAATTAATTGAAACGATGGAGGCTTATCTTGCTAAGCATCAATACCACTATTGGGGGA
>PBSZ01000055.1 GCA_002726445.1 Cellvibrionales bacterium
CCCCTAAAATCGCAGTGAACTCATCCTCGATGGTGTTAATCGCCGACATCGAATCAGCCATTAACTGCCAGCCCTGCTCAGTGAAGTTAAACAACACCGTTTTAGCGTTTGATTTGGGCTGCGTAGAACGAGACAAATACCCTAACGCCTCAAGATCATTGGTCATCACGCTGACCGCTTGCTTACTGATGTTTTGGGTATCTGCCATCGATTGTATAGCTCCGCCATCCAAACCGATCAAGGCCAAAACTTGACCATGCGCTACCGTGATCGAACGGTGACCCGCTTGCTTGGTTAAACTTAACAAGCGTTGACTGAAATAATGACTTAACTGTGGCAATAAAACGCCCAGCAATTGATCATCAGTCGATTTGGCTTGTGATTGTGTTGATGCGAGCAATCCCAAGCCATCGACAAGCGTCTTTAGATTGCTGATGAAATGGTTTAGAAGGCTATTCTGTCGACTATTAAACTTGCTAGCACCGAGCAAATGCGCGTATTCGGTTACGACTTTTTTGATACCTACTTGACCTTCAGCAGCAAGACTGAAACCACTATCGGTTAAGCATAATAAACGCGCACGCCCATCGCGAGGATCAGCGATACGCTGAACATAGCCTAAGTCCTCTAGTTGGTTAATCGTTTGATTACAAACCTGTTTGCTGACACCCAATAAGTCGGCCAGCTCCGAAGGGCGAAAATCAAAATGCGAGTTATCATTTTGATGCATCAAGGCATGGCGTCTGGCTAAAGCAGCAATCACAGGTTCAAAACTTAATCGTAATCCACTGAAGCCCCCTTCTTCCGTTAACATAGTCATTAAGCTGAGCTGAAAGTGACGAGATACCGCAATAACATGGCGCGCGGTGTTATTAGAATAGGCCAGCCACAGGGGTTCCCTCGCAGATGAATCGCCTGACACTAATGAGGCTATTGCGGCTTCAAGATCGATATGATCACTATTTGTACTAAACATAATGACGAATAGTAAATGCGCATTGACTGATTGTCAATACAGATTTACTATAGTTTAGCGCTCAATTAAAACAATAAAAGGCAAACGCATGACAAAAAAATACGCAGGTTTTATCGGTTTAGGTAACATTGGTCGCCCGATGGCGCAGCATCTCAATAACAGTGACTTTCCCTTGATGGTTTTCGATCATTTTCCCGAGGCCATGAATGAATTAGTGGAGAACGGCGCTAAAGCGGCCAGCAATGCCACTGAAATCGCACAACACTGTCATTACATAGGCCTGTGTGTGCGCGATGATAATGACGTCGATGACTTACTGTATGGCGAACAAGGGATGCTTGAACACGCGTCAGCGGGCAGCTTAATTGCCATTCACAGCACCGTCACACAAGCGAGTTTACTTCGCTGGGCAAGCGATGCGGCCGCTAAGGATATTCATCTAATTGATGCGCCGATGACCGGCGGTGCGAGTGGCGCTGATGCAGGCACACTGTGTTACATGGTTGGCGGTGAAGCCGCGGAGATTGAACAATGCCGCCCTTACCTCAACACTTCAGCAGCTAAAATTATTCATGCCGGTGAACTCGGTGCCGGCATTGCACTGAAACTTTGCAATAACTTAATCACCTACACACAGTTTACTGCGATGTCAGAAGCCACTCGTTTAGCTGAGGCCTGCGGCTTATCCGCCGAAGTATTACGCGAAGTTGGTAAGGAAAACGGGGTTATCAACGAGCAAATGTATATGTTTATCAGTAATAGAAATGCCTTGGCCGCCAACGGCGATCAAGCCACCATCGATAAATACATGGGCCCGATGGGCTTGCTCGGCGAAAAAGATCTTAACTGCGCGCTGACAACGGCAGCGAACTTACAGATTTCACTGCCGGCCACTGAAGTCATTCGTGACATGATTAACGATGTTTTCGTTGCAAAAGCCTAAGCAAGAAATGCTCATCAATTTTAACTCATACTAAAGCAGACTAATTAGGATCGACTTATGAACCCTGAAACGCGATTATTCATCAACGGCGAACTTTGCGAGGCTGAAAACAGCGCGCTCTATGACAATATAAGCCCCGTTACGGAACAAGTCATCGGCCAAGCCGCCGATGCCAGCCCTGCTGATATGGAGCGTGCTATTACTGCGGCAAGGCAAGCATTTGACCACAGTGACTGGTCGACAAATCATGGACTTAGACTGCAATGCTTACGCCAATTACACGAAGGTCTCATGAAGGCTAAAGACGACTTAAAAGCACAAATTTCGGCTGAGACAGGCGCACCTTTAGGTATTTGTGGCGATAGTGGTCCGCAATGTGACATTCCCATCGGCTTTATCGAACACACCTTAAAAACACTGCCAGAGTTTGAATGGAGTCGCGACGAAGGCTATGCAGAACCACTCGGCCAACCAACACAACGTCTTGTTGAAAAAGAAGCTATCGGCGTAGTGGCCTGCATCACGCCGTGGAATGTGCCGTTACAAATTAACTTAGCTAAATGCATTCCTGCCTTAGCTGCCGGCTGCACCATCGTATTGAAAGCTGCACCCGACACGCCCTGGGCCGCCAGCATGCTCGGTCGAGTTGTTGCTGAGTATACCGACATTCCCGCTGGCGTATTCAATGTTATCACTGCAGAAGATCCAGCCACTGTAGGAGATCAACTGATCAATGACCCGCGGGTCGATATGATTTCATTCACCGGCTCAACCGCCATTGGTAAACACATTATGACAGCGGCGGCCAAGACAGTTAAGAAAGTGTTTCTTGAACTCGGCGGCAAGTCTGCCAACATCATACTCGACGATGCTGATATCGAATCAGCACTGTTCAGTGTTCTAGCCGTTTGCTTTCATGCGGGTCAAGGCTGCGCGATCAATACCCGCCTGTTAATTCCGCGCGAAAAACAATCGCAGATCGAAGAGTTATTGAAAACATACTTTACGTTTATTCAGTACGGTGACCCCAGCAGTGACAGCCAAATAATGGGGCCAGTTGTGAATAAGCGCCAGCATCAACGGGTGCTTGATTGCATCGAAAAAGGCAAGCAAGAAGGTGCTCGGTTATTATTAGGCGGCGGCGTGCCAAGCAATCTTGAAGCTGGCTACTACATTGAACCCACCGTTTTTGTTGACGTTACTAACGATATGACTATTGCCCAAGAGGAAATTTTTGGACCAGTATTATCGGTTATCGCTTACGATGATGAAGAACAAGCCGTTAGGATTGCAAACGATTCAATTTACGGTCTATCAGGCATGGTGTGGTCAGCGACGGATGAGCGCGCACTGGCTGTCGCTCGACGAATCCGCACCGGCACTATTTCGGTCAACGGCGGTAATTATTACAGTGCCGATGTACCCTTTGGCGGTTACAAGCAAAGTGGCATTGGCCGAGAAATGGGCAAAGAAGGCTTTGAAGAATATCTCGAGACCAAAACTATCGCGATTGGAGTAAAACAATGAGCGCCGAACCCGCTCTGAAAAACGCAGCCCTATCTGAAAAGGTTTATATTGTCACCGGAGGCTCAAAAGGCTTTGGCTATGCAATTGCTGATGCGCTGCTAGCACGGGGTGCTAAAGTCGGCTTATTAGCTAGAGGTGAACAAGGCCTAGCCGATGCGACCAAAAAACTTTCGGTTCAGCATGCACAAGAAAATATTTTCACCCATCGTTGCGATGTGGCTAATAGCGAAGAAATTCGGCAAGCATTTGCTAACACCAAGCAACATTTTGGTCGTCTAAATGGCTTAATCAATAACGCTGGCCTCGCGCGGCCGGGCAGTGTTGAAACGCTTCGCGAAGATGAGGTCATACTGCAAATCAACACCAATTTTCTAGGCACGGTATTGTGCTCACAAGCGGCTATTCCACTTTTACGCGGCGAGGATAATCCGCGCATCATTAATATTTCCTCAGCCAGCGCTTGGCATTATAACGAGATGCTGCACCTGTCTATTTACGCCTCGGTGAAAGCCGCGGTGGAACGCTTTACCCGTGATTTGCGCCTTGAATGTCAAGAAGATGATATTGGCGTGACCTGTATTCGACCCGGTGCCGCTTGGACGGAATTTGCTGAAGGCTGGGACAGCGAGCGGTTAACTGCAGGCGTTGAAGCTTGGGCAAAACGTTTTGGTACGGTTTCCGATAGCGGCATGGATGTCAGTCACGTGGCAGAATCGATCTGCTATGCGCTGTCTTATCCGGCTGGCGTCGCGGTTGATTTACTCGAAGTGAGACCCAACAGTATCGCCACTAAAGAAGCGTGGTAACTAAACAAACAACGATAAATAATATTAATCATTGCAGAGGTATATTATGAACTTTACAGGAAAAACTATCATTATTACAGGCTCTGGCGGCGGCATTGGTGAAGGCTATGCAAAAGCCTGCGCTGAAAAAGGCATGAATGTGGTGATTGCCGAACTGAACAGCGACGCTGGCAATCGTGTCGCCGATGCGATCAACCAAAATGGCGGTAACGCTCTTTTCGTTCAGACCGATGTCAGTGATGAAGCGTCAGCTAAAACCTGCGCCGATAAAACAGTCGAAGCCTTTGGCGAAATCAACTACTTGGTCAACAATGCCGCTATTTTTGGCGATATGAAAATTGAGGGCTACTTGAATGTTGAGATGGAGTACCTTGAAAAATTTATGCGCGTCAATGCCCACGGTTGCTTAATTATGACCCGTGCCGTAGTAGAACATATGACCGCCGCCGGTGGCGGCTCAATTGTGAATCAATCATCAACAGCCGCATGGATGAGCACAGGTTTTTACGGTGTTGCTAAGCTGGCTATGAATGGCATCACACAATGCCTAGCAAATGAGATGGGCTGGCGGAAAATTCGCATCAATGCCATCGCACCAGGACCAACCGATACGCAAGCACTAGAAAGGAATGCAGGCGACTACGCCAAAGAGATGATTAAGAGCATGCCAATCAAGCGACTCGGCCAACCTGAAGATTTAGCTGAAGCAGTACTGTTTTTGTTATCCGATGAGGCAAGCTGGATTACTGGTCACATTATGAATGTCGATGGCGGCCAATTTATGCGGCCTTAAAAAAAGAGTATCATTGATAGCTAATAACCATCAGTCAATCATTCTAAGCAGGGGCAGATCATGAAAAAATATGAAGGCTTAAACGAGGCGATGGTCAAGCAATTTGCGCCACAACCCGGTCGCCGTGCTTTACTGCCTGCTATGAGCGATAAAGCCAAGGTTGCTCTCATGTGTCGCATGCTGTTCAAAGAAGGCTGGGATGAACACATTGCAGGGCATATTACTCTGCGCTTGAGCAACGGGAATATTCTCACCAACCCATGGGAGCTGGCCTGGGATGAATTAACGGCCAGCGATATTGTTACACTCGACAGTGAAGGAAAAATATTAGATAGCGACTGGAATGTCACCCCTGCCCTGGGCTTGCATATTCAACTGCACCAGCAACGCCCTGATGCACATGTGGTTATACACAATCACGCTCACTGGAGTGGCATCTGGGCTAATATGCAACGGGTTCCACCCATTTATGATCAAACGGCTGCCCATGTATCCGGTGATCTACCACTCTACAATGAGTACGAAGGCCGCTTTGATGATGTCAATGCAACCACGGCGGCTATCAATGCGCTTGGCGATGCTAAGTGGGCACTTTTAGCCAATCACGGAGCACTCGTGGTAGCCAAAGACTTACGCCAAGCTCATTTACGCGCCATCACCCTCGAGTGGCGTTGCAAGCGCGCTTATGAAGTAGAACTTGCTGGCGGCGGCACACCTATGCCACTAGAAGAATCGGACAAGGTGTCTATTACCGATGACAATGGTTTTCCTTTTTTATGGGAAGCGATGGCGCGTCGAGAACTCCGTGCTGACCCAACAATTCTTGATTAAAAACAATCATGGCCAATAACCCCTTCCAAGACGTTGCCATTGTTGCTACTTACAATACCCAGCAAGCCCGTCGTCTTGAAGGGCAAGACGATCTGTCTTTATTGAGTGAAGTCATTCAAAGCTTACTCGAGCAAAGTCAATTAAACGCCGAAGATATCGACGGCATTAATATTAGTAGCGCCGTATGGGACCTAAAGCCAAGAGAAGCTCTATCGATGCTAGGTGGACAAGACCGCTGGTGCGGTAATGAATTCATGGGCATCGCCGCCGTTATTGAAGCGGCCAGCGCTATTATAACCGGCCAAGCTGAGACCATTATGATTGCCTGCTCTCAAGCGGGTGAATACAGCCATAGCGGTGCGACCGCTCCATGGACTCGGCCCAGTCATGAATTTTCAGAATGTTTTGGTCTTTATACCGCTGCAGAATTTGCACTCTGCGCGCAGCGCCATATGGCCATCTACGGAACACCGGCCTCAGCCCTCGCTGAAGTTGCTGCAACAATTCGAAGTAATGGCCATCATCACCCTCAGGCTCAGTTTTATGGCAAAGGCTTAGTCTCAGCCGAGCAGGTGCTAGCATCGAGAATGGTCTGCTCGCCCTTTCATTTACTCGATTGCTGCATTACCTCAGAGGGCGCCGGCGGCTTAATCATTACCACCGCTGAACGTGCTCGTGATATGGATGCCCAAGCGGTTTTCATTGTCGGTGCTGGCACCGACCGACAGGGTATGAGCTACACCCGCGCGCCGATCTGGGACCAATGCGGTCACGTTGGCCAACGAGCGGCTAAGCGAGCGTTCAAGCAAGCCCAGTTACAGCCACAAGACATCGATGTTTGTGAGTTTTACGATCCGTTTTCATTTGAAATTATTCGTCAGTTCGAAGCCTTTGGCTTTTGCCAACCCGGCGAAGGCGCTGACTTTATTAGCGATGGCCGCATCGCTATCGATGGCGAGTTTCCAGTCGCAACCAATGGTGGATTATTGTCTTTTAGTCATGCAGGAACCCTGCAAATGTTGCAAAAAGTCATTGTCGCTTACGAGCAACTCAGCGGAAAAATGCCCAAGCCGTTGCAGGTCAAAAAAGCTAATACCGCAATGGCAACCAACGGGGGCTCTGGAGCTTTATTCTGTGACGTGATGCTATTCGCAAATGAGGCAATTACCAGCTGAATCAATATCGCAAGGAAACCGCCTTATGAGCACTTGGGGGAAATCTATGGCCTCACCTACTGAAAACGCTTTTAACACCTTACCTGAGCCGCGTCCCAGTCGATTAACTGCGCCACACTGGGATGGCTGTAAACAGGGAAAGTTACTCGCGCAGAACTGTCAAAGTTGCTTCCAATATGTCTTCCCTCCCCAGCCATTTTGTCCGCACTGCATAACAGATTCTCTTATATGGCAAAGCTGTACAGGCAGGGGTCGCATTTATAGCTTTACTGAGATTCATCGTGGCCAGACACCGGCGTTTGAGACGCCTTACATTGCGGCTATTATTGCCTTAGACGAAGGCTGGCATATGTTGAGTAATATTATTGCTAGTTCAGTTGATGAACTTAGTATCGACCAGTCCGTAAAAGTGACATTTGTCGAACGGGGCGAATCGACCATCCCTTGCTTTACACCTGCCTGAAAAAATCAACGCAGCGATTATACTTTTAACGCCTCGGTATGCCCACCCTTTAACAGCTTTAGCTGATTATTCAGCCAAGCTGATAACCAAAAATTATCCGTCAGGGGCAGAAGAGCCTCATGCACTTGAATCGATAAAGTAACAGCGCTGAGTTCTGAAGAATTAACTGATAATACTATGTCGAGCAAATGCAATGCTTGCTCATACTCTTTGCTGCTAAATTTGTCGTTGGCTCTTTTAACCAAGGCATTTACGCCGCCGGCCAATTCAATTAAGTCTGCATTAATCGACTGCGCCGGCACGCTGTATAACTCGGTGGTTGATTGATGATGAAACCACCCTGCGTACGACTCCCAAATTGCTCGAATACTCCACGATACCTTTCCATAGCCCTGCCCCACTTCTAGTTCTGGC
>PBSZ01000056.1 GCA_002726445.1 Cellvibrionales bacterium
CTTCGGATGCGCCCACGCGCTCTACCAAAGCCAATAGTTGCTGACTGGTCTCATCCACAAAAACATAGGATTCGTACTTGAGCAGACGTAAACGCGCTGAAGCGGCAACGGCCTGCCAAACCTTACAGTCGGCGTCCACCGTGACGACATCGTCTACCCCACTTTTCACACCGGCGATCGCTGTACTTAGATCGCTGTTGTCGACCCGCAAAATAAGATACACGCGTGGGCCTAGAACATCCCTTAGCGCACGCAGGTGCCCCTCCAGCATGCCAGGCCGGCCTTGAACACAAACAACTCGGGGCCCCGCTTCATTTTCCACCATCTGATTTGTCAGCTGGCTTAACGCGATCGGGCGCCCACGAAAGCCACCGCTGTTCAGTGCCGTTACCGTCTGCGCGTTGAGATCCGCATTGTTGTCCCAGAAAAGCTCAATCGGTCGAGATTCGTACATATAGATTCTTCTGTATTCATTGCCGTTACAATTGCCGTGTACAAAGCAAATGGCGTGCCAGAAAAATTCTTGTTGTTTTTCATCAAGTTATAGATGTAGTGGCAAGATTTAGCAGGATGCGTGTTGCCGCTTGACGAAATCCCGACGGCAGCCTGATCGCAAGAATCACTACCGCAATTGCCGCCTAAGCAACGCGCAGCTCGTATTTTTTTATACGTTCGATCAGCGTGGTGCGCTGCATTTTAAGCAGCTTCGCGCAGCGGCTGACATTGCCGCCAGATTCCTCAAGCGCCCGCGCGATCAGGTCTTGTTCAATTTCGCTGAGCATGCCTTTGAGCGATTGGCCCTGGGCGCGAAAATCCTCATAGCCTTGCGCAAGCATCACAATGGACTCGAATTCGTCGTCCGCCTGTAAGGTTTCAGCATCGACATGGTCCTGCAGAAACTTTTGTGCTGCTAAATCAGAGGCCTGTTCGGACTCGATCAAACCATCAAAGGCGTCTGCGCCGTCTCTCTCCGTAGGGGTAGGGAAAGTCGACAAGCCATCTAACGCGCCGGGCGGCAACATGGTGGCGTCGACATTGTGAAGATCCAATACCTGACCGGGGTATAAAACCGAGAGCCGGTGCACCGTGTTCGAAAGCTCTCTGACATTTCCGGGCCAGTCATAAGCTTGCAGCAGACTTGATAAGCCAGGCGCCAAAGTTATCGGGCGATCCACAGATTTTAAACCTTCCGCAAAGTGTTTAATCAGTTCAGGGATTTCCGAGCGCCGTTCGCGCAGCGGCACCACCTGCAACGGCAAAACGTTGAGCCGGTAAAACAAATCCGCACGGAAGCGGCCTGCAGCGATTTCTTCCTCTAAATTACGGTGGGTCGCGGCGACCACTCGAATATCAATATCGATCAGCTGATTAGAGCCAATGGGCGTGACATTGCGTTCCTGTAAAACCCGGAGCAACTTAACCTGCATGCTCATGGGCATGTCGCCAATTTCATCTAAAAAAAGGGTGCCCGTGTCTGCTTCTTGCAACTTACCACGATGGTCGGCAATAGCGCCGGTGAACGCGCCTTTTTTGTGCCCAAAAAGTTGACTCTCCAACAGATCGGCAGGAATCGCGCCGCAATTAACGGCAATAAATGGGCGATACTGTCGCTCAGAGCGTTCGTGGATAGCCTGAGCAACGAGCTCTTTGCCACAGCCGCTTTCGCCAGTAACAAGCACGCTGACGTCTGCCGGGGCAATAGAATCAATCAACTGCTGCAGCCGACGGGTATGATCACTGCTACCAATAATTCGGTACGGCAAATGTTGTTTACCTTGGTTTTGCGTTGTACTTTAACCAACATTGTGCGAATGCGCGAGCTGACCGATAAAACTACTGTAGCCAGCAAAAGCCACAAATTTTAAGCACTCCCAGCAAACCAATGCTTTATGCCCCACAACAGAAAAAACCAAAAGCAAAGCCGCCCTGTGCGATCTGCCACGTTATAAGCAGAATCGTATTTTTATCAGCCGGATTAGCGTTTTTTGCCTTCTTTGCTTACTCGCCAGAGCTGAGAAAAGATGTTGGGCTTACCGATTTATTGCAATATTTAAGTCTTGAGAACATGCTTTTTCTAATGTTCGTCGCCATCGTAATTAAACTCGCCCTCGCGGGGGCACAACAATTATTTAAGAAATGACACAATAACCCGCGCTGACGATCGTCGTATTGTCGTATTGTCGTATTGTCGTATTGTCGTATTGTCGATCGCGTGTCAACCAAACATTAAAGTAACGCTGTAAAGCTCCCGACTTACCAAATGTTCATTTGAATGTAGCGCTGAATAAAAGCGCAATGGCACGAAAGTTGCTTTGTTTAGCGCACAGTAGCGAAAATTCGACACATCGAAAAATCGGGAACGTCGTGGCAATAGATTATATAAATACATTAGGCGCAGGTGCCGGCTTTAACACTAAAGAAATCGTGTCGGCCTTGGTTGAAGCGGAGACCAGTGTTCCGAAGACTCGAATAGAATCTAAAATCGAAGAAAACGATACACAGATCAGCGCCTTGGCGACGGCGGCTGCCTCTATGGTGGCCTTACAGGATGCTGCAAAAAAATTAAACGATGCCACTGACTTCAATACCTACAGCACCTCCAATAGCCAGACTACGGCCTTCTCGGTTACGGCGGGTGGCACCGCAAGTGCAGGCTCACACAATGTAACAGTGAGTGCTGTGGCGCGCGAACAGCGCACAAACATAACGCCTCATGGCGCTTCAGAATTTACCAGCGGGAGCCAACTTTTAAATTCGGGCAGCGCGTTTGATATCGACGTCACCATCGGCGACACCAGTACTGTAACCACTACGGTCAATGTAACCACAGCGACACCTCAGGGCATCGTGGATGCAATTAACGCGGCGAACATTGACGTTTCGGCTCAGCTTATTGACAAAGGCACCAGTGGCAGCAATTACATTATTCAGCTGGTTGGCAAGAGTGGCACCGACCAACAATTTTCTATTACACCTTCGGTAAACAGTTTACTCTCCGCCGATACGCCGGCGGGCGAAGCGGCTGCAAATGCGGCAGTCTCGGTCAACGGCGTTACCTACAGCCGTTCCAGTAACTCTATCGACGACATTGTTCCAGGCGTAACGCTTGCTTTGAATGGTGTGACAAGTGGAGCTGCCAGCGTCTCAATTACTCAAGACACGAGCGCAATTAAAAGCAACATCGAAAATTTAGTGGCTCAGTTTAATTCGACTAAGTCGATTTTAAGTGAGCTGCGTAATCGAGAATTGGACGGTCCTTTATCGGGAGATAGCGTATTCCGCAGCCACATTCGCGATATGCAAAATTTCTTTACTTCATTTTCTTCCACTCCTGGCAGCTCGCTAAGAGCGCTTTCAGATATGGGAATCTCTATAAGCAAGACGGGCGCGTTGGAAATTTCCGATACCAAGCTGGATTCTACAATTGCGTCTAATTTGACCGACATCACAAAAATATTCAGTGCTAACACTACCGATCAATCAGACATCGGTGCAGCAGATCGAGGCATTGCAGGGGATCTTTCCTACTTCGTCAGTGAGCTGAACAAGAGCACAGGGTATTTCAAAACGGCTCCTGCGAGCCTAAATGACAAAAACACTAAACTGTCCGAGGAATTGACTGAAATTGAAGCGAAGGTTGAATCTCTGACAGAGCGATACACTCGCCAGTTTGCACAAATGAATAGTATTATCGACGAAATGAATAATACCAAAGACAACTTAATCAGCTCTTTTGAAAACCTTCCCTTTACCAAAAAGTCTTAGACTGCGCCCGCATCTTCGTAAACTTTGGGCGTTTGCAGCTGCATCCGGCTGCCCCATATGTCAGCGCCTGCGAGTTCTGGCCTTAGCTTTGATCTTTGCGATCTACATGATTTTATCCGTTAGTTAGTATTTTTGCGTCAAAAGCCTCAGTTCCGGCCAAAAGTTGCCGCCTCTAGCGTGCCCGTACGGCTTGATTTTTCCGCTTCGAGTGAAAAAGGCAAAAACAGATAATCTTCCCTAAAACTTTCTTTACCTTGTCCGATTAAACCTATGCCGCCAAGAACGGCGTTAGAGACGGCTAAGGTCGTCGCTTGATTAAAAGCAAATAAGGGAAAATATCATGGCTATGACAATTGGCACGAATGCAGCCGCTCTAACAGCGGCTAGATCTCTCCACGAGTCGTCTAAAACGATGCAAACCGCGATGGAACGGCTCTCCACAGGCAGCAGGATCAACAGCGCTGCTGACGATGCCGCTGGTTTAGCGCTCACTTCAGCAATGAAAGCGCAATCAGCTTCACTTGCTCAAGCCACCGAAAATATCGCCAACGGGCAAGCTCTAACAACCGCTATCGAATCCTCCTTAAACGAGGTCGGCGATATGTTAGAGCGCATGCGCACACTTGCAGTCCAAGCGGCTTCAGATACTTACAGCAATTCGGATCGAACTCTTCTCAATTCTGAAATGGTTTCCTTACGAAACGAGCTAACTGCTCTGACGCAGCGAACAGAGTTTGCCGGCCAAAAGATTTTGGACGGTTCGTTCGTGGGCAAGGTGATCCAGGTAGGCGATACTGCCAACGAGACTATTGCCTTAACTCAGTCAAGCGTTGCCGCCGATAAGATTGGTGGATACACCAAGGCGGGTGATGTAAAAGCTGCTGTGGCGAGTACGACCTTAGCAGCAGCTATAGGCACTTTGCGTGGCGATGATACCAACTACTTCAACATTACTGGACAGGGCGTTACTGGATCTACTAACTACGGCGCCGCACACGAAACCGGCACGGCTAAGTCAGTTGCAGCAGAGGTAAATGCTGAAACTCACCAACACGGCGTTACTGCGACCGCGGTCAACAAAGCTCATCTCCAGTTAACCGTCACCAATGCAGCGCAGGCTATGTCTCTCGGCACGTCTAATGGCGACACCGCAAAAGTTGAACAAATTGACGCCTTTACCGGTTATGCGGCCGGGGTTGTTGCTATTAACGCTAAAGCGGGTGTGACTGGCGTTACAGCGCAGCTTAATGCCGCAGGCGACGCGATTATCCTCACCGACATAGACGGGGATGATATTGTTTTACAAAACCGGAACACCGGTACTGGCGGTCATTTCACTATAAGGAATTATACTGCCGGAGCTGCGTCTGGTACTGCTGATGATGTTGAGGAAGTTACTGGCGACGTTTTCGGTATCATAGAAGGTGAAGTTACTCTGACTTCAAACTCAGATTTCACAGTAACAGAAAACGCTGCTCTATCCAGTGTCACGGCTGGTTCAGGCCAGATAAGCTACGTCTCGACCCAGGAGTTGACTACGCAGGCTAAAGCAACTAGCGCTATCTCAATCTTTGATGGCGCAATAGATCGCGTGGCGGCTATGAAGGCTGACCTAGGGGCTCTTAGCAATCGCCTTGGCCATGCTCTAGACAGCTCAATTGTATTGCGCGACATGACCGAGCAAGCGATCAGCTCGATGGCTGATACAGACTACTCAGTTGAATCTGCCAACCTTGCCAAGGCACAAGTGCAGCAGCAGGTCGGTGCGGCAATGCTTGCTCAAGCTAATGCTTCACCACAGCTCGTTCTTCAGCTTATCCAGTAAGGCTCCAGAGCGTATCTTGAAAACCGCTGGCTTCGGTCAGCGGTTTTTTTTTGCCTTAAATTAAAGTTCCACTCTTGCCCAAAGTGCAACGCGCCATCTAACGCACGACCAAACGGATACCCGGAACCGCCATACTTCAAAAATAAATCACTTACTTCTAAAGTTTTTCCCATGCCTGCCGACCCAGCTCTGGACCGGCAATATATTGCCGCTTTTCGGCAACACAATGCCGCTCACTCTTTAAGGGAAGAACAATGCAGATTTATACAAGCGCTTACTCTATGGCCGGCCAAGCGATTCAGGGGATAAACCGCGCTCAGGATCAAATAGAGCAAAGTATGAACAAGCTGAGTACGGGTAAAAAAGTGTCTTCAGGTGCAGATGATGCGTTAGGCCTTGCTATGGCCACGCGACTTAGCGCCCAAATACAGAGCCTTGCAGCTGCCACGAGCAACACGAGCAGTGCGCTGTCTTTACTTGAAACCGCTGACACGGCACTAGATGAGGTCTCCGACATGATTAACCGTATTCGGGAGTTAGCAGTTCAAGCGTCTAGCGATGCTATTAGCTCGACTGATCGAACGACTATTGTTAACGAGGCGGCCCAACTAGAAGCAGAGATTGAATCCATTGCAGCGAACGCGTCGTTCAACAACGACCGCCTGTTAGCAGGGTCATTTTCCGGCCGGCAAATACAGACAGGGACTAATGCTGGCGAGACATTGAGTATTTCCATTGCCTCTAGTGCGCCTGCGGTGTTGGGAAGCTACACCTCAACCGGCCCAACCCGCGCCGCACTGACCGCCGCACAAACTGCAGGCACAAACAGCACGGTAGATGGGAACGATATTGCGCTGACGGCCAGCGGCAGCACGACAACCATTGATGTTGCCGACACGGATTCTGCCAAAACCGTAGCCGCCAAGGTAAATGCCGTCAGCCACATCACCCAAGTTAACGCCGAAGCACAAACTTATGCGCTGCTGTTTTCAACCAACGCAAGCAGTGCCAACTACACCATTTCGGTCAACGGCAATGCGACCAGTGCTTTTGCGATCAGCAGCTCTGACGTCACCGACGCTGTTGCCAAAATTAATTTAATCTCCGCCACCACCGGCATAACCGCCAGCGCGACTACCGCGAACCAAGTGCTATTGCACGATGCTGACGGCGACGACATCACCATTGAAAACGCCGGTGCCGGTGGGGATATTGATGTTCAAGCCGTACAAAGCAACGGCGCTACTACTCAAGGTAGCGAGGTGAGCTTAGAAGTTGGCGGCTCTACAAACAATGACGCGACCCGGGTGATTGGCACTTTACGCTTGTATTCGGATAGCGCATTTAGCATTTCTCAATCAGGAGACGCCAATACCGGCTACGCCACCACCGGAACACCGTCTATAAGCGCACTGTCGGCAATCGACTTATCGTCTGCAAACTCTGCGTCTAGCGCTTTAGCGGTTATTGATGGCGCGACGAATCAGATCTCGACAATTCGCGGCTATATTGGTGCGCTGGAAAGTCGCCTGGACTTCAGTTCGTCGTTGTTAGCGCGACAAATAGAAAATTTCACCTTAGCCCGCTCAAATATTGAGGATACAGACTTTGCGTTTGAGTCCGCAGCTTTAGCCAAAGCGATGGTTTCCCAGCAAGTAAATACGGCCCTGCTTGCTCAAGCCAACGCCGGTGCGAGTCTGGTTATGAAGTTACTGGATGATGCCGCCTAGCGCGAGCGTTCTGGGCAGCCTAAATTTAGCTGAGCTTTTACAGTTTTGCTCTAAAGAACACTCCTAAAATGCCGATTAGTAGAGCATAGGGAAGCGCTCAGCGCTTGCAATTTGTATTCTGAAATTAGGAGGGTTCGTGCGCGCTAATTATGCAGCTAAAGCCTATTCATCCGTTGATATGTCGAGTAAAACCGACAACCGACGGCCTGAAGAATTGATCGTCTTATTGTGCGATAAAGCGTGCTCTTGTTTGCGCAGGGCATCTATGCTTCCAATGGCAACATCGAACGAACTCGATTTAGACGAACGATTGAAACTTATCGAGGACTTTCACAAGAGCACGTCAAAAGCGATGCAGATTGTTATCGCTCTCAAAGAGATGCTGGACATGGACGCAGGCGGCGAGCTAAGCCAACAACTGGCTGAAACCTACACCGTTATCTATAAGAATATTTGGACCGCGACCAAGAGCAAGAATACAGCGGATCTTGGAAAGCTGTATGAAGCCTTGGCGGAGCTACGCAGCGGCTGGGAAACCGTGGCGAATGCTTAACAAGCTATCGCTTGTTGGGAGGTGCCGATGAATATGCTCAGCAGCCAATTGTTAGGTGCCACTGCTCCTGTTACCGTATCTCGATTTATGACTCATCGAGCTTCTATGTCTAAGCGCGCAAAAGGATTGAGCAGTTACGGGCAAGTGCAAGAGCATGATGTGGCCAGCACCACCTCAGCAACCAAGCTGATGACTATGCTTTTCGATAAGGCCTGTGTGCTCTTAAAGACCGCAATGCGGGCATTAGAATCGAATGACAATCAGGCCTTCCATCAGTCTGCCTTGCACGCATTGCAAATTGTTTTATCGCTGCGTTTCGTTTTGGATACCGAGAGCGCCAGCGAGCTGTCCCAGAGTCTGTTCGACACCTATACAACGATTGCTGCCAGCTTGAAAAAAGCCCTAGAAGAGCAGGATGCGGCCGCTATTGCCACCATTTATGAGGCTTTGGATGAATTAAGAACTGCTTGGCATTCTGTGGCCAGGCCATAGCCGAATAGGGCGGTCGCCAAGAAATTTTTCTCCTTGGCTGCATGAGCGTTGCCACTAACTCTTTGAAAATGCCCTGATCTTATGGAGGATGTGCGCTACTGAGACACCCTGATGCATCAATTAGGTTATCAGGCACACTCCACTGCAGACTTTAACGAGCACAATTCACCAAGTCAGGCTCCGGCGACTTTTACCAAAATTTTTCACTACCCCCCTAGTGCTTTGTCGCTCGCCGAATTAACCTCTGTCCGCATCCTAAATTTATTGGAGAATTAACTTGCCTGCTATCATAGGTTTGTTCGGCGCTGTGTTTGCCATTTGGTATGTGATGGACGGGACAAAGCTACCCATCGAGATAGCTTTTCTGGGGGCTACTAGTAACCCGCCTTTTATGGAAATAGTTTTCGTTTTAGTCGGAACACTTGGGTGCGGGGTATGCCGAGCTCCTTTTTCAGACACCATAAATATGTTCAAAGGTATTGGGAGAGTCTTTCTTTACTCTCCGCCTAACCTGCTTCAGCTGGTTAACGAAATTGTCGAATTGGCGAACATAAACCGCCGCGACGGACCGATAGCCATGCAAAACGTAGAGATAAAAAACGAATTGTTACAAAACGCCACCAATATGGTCGTAGATGGCGTTGATGCCACGGTAATTGAGTCGACGATTACTACTGATATCGCCTTAGCCCGAGAAAGAGAAAAGAATGCGGTCGATTACCTCAAGTTCTTGGCGGAGGTCGCTCCGTCTATGGGAATGGTAGGCACGATGATCGGGCTGGTGGCGATGCTTAAAACTATGGACGATCTGGGCTCTATTGGAGACTCCTTTGCAATAGCACTTCTCACTACTATGTGGGGCGCAATTTTCGCATACGTGTTTTTCAAACCATTTGCGGAAAAGTTAGATCTATTCTCTAAGACGGATCTACAGGCAGGAATGCTGATAAAGGAAGGCATGCTCTTAGTGAAGGCCAATACTAATCCCAGGGTTATTGCGGACCGACTCTCGACTCGACTTGCACCCAAAGCACGAGCAGAGTTAGCAGCCAGTCAGGAATCAGCCTAGATGGGGGAGGTCGTTGAGGAGGTACCCAGCGACAATGAATCGTCGTACGACGATGAATATTCTCCCCCGCCGCCAGAGATAGAGTTAGATGAGCTCGACTGTCCAGCTCTCGCTCCAGCATGGATGGCCACTTTTTCCGATTTGGGCACTCTGCTTATGGCCTTCTTTGTGCTCATCCTCGCCCAGTCGGTGATCGACTCGCCAAGAGCAGAAGAGGTCATGGGCTCACTGAAGTTGGCATTTGGAGTAGAACGTATTGTGCCAAAACTCGAAATCCCCATGGGCGAAACACTTTTGGAGACTGAATACACGCCGTCAGAAGCGGAAAACACTATTTTAGATGACGCTACTCAGGACTCCGCAGATACCACTCAAGAGTTCATTAAACAGATGACAGAACGGGGCGATGCGGTGTCTACCGTTCAGGGTCAATATATACAGGTGATTGAAGAGCTGGAAAACGAAATTGAGACCGGTCAGGTCAACGTTAACATCGACGGCGAAAAAATTGTTGTTGAAATGACTGAGGGAGATCAAGGCTCCAAGGGTAAAACAGGTCGCGGACTGGGTGGTGTCACTCAAGAGACTATCGAGGTAGCCAATAAGATTTACGACCTGACCACATCGGGCCTCACTGATGTGGTGATGAAGAGAGAGGAAGGTTGGGAAGCAAAAGGCCGAGAGGTCACGACTCTTAGCAGCTTAGAAGAAATAAAGTCTGCCCTATCAAAAGAAATTGAAGACGGGATCGCGGAGGTCGAAAAAGAGGGCGACAGCGTGTTAATTCGCCTAACTAAGGCCGACAGTTTTGTCTCAGGCGAAGCCACATTGAGCAAAAACTTCGAGGCGACTCTGCTAAGGGTAGGTACCGCGCTCGAAGATACCATCGGGGTTATTAGGATTGAGGGCCATACCGACAATCAAATGGTAGGGTTCAGCGATCGATATAAATCGAACTTCGATCTTTCGGCAGCTCGCGCCGCCGCTGTTGCAGACTATTTAATGGCGGCCACTCAACTACAAACAGGGCGAATGACGATAACCGGTCTCGCGGATACAAAACCCATGGCGGACAACACTACCCCTGAGGGTCGAGCTAAAAACCGACGAATAGAGCTGTACCTCGATGAGTGAATTCATCGAAGAAGAGGACTGTCCTCCCGGGTCGCCGCCGTGGATGTCTACATTTGCCGACTTGGCCACGCTACTTATGGCTTTCTTTGTTCTAATTGTGTCCCAGACTAGGGTCGCTCAGCCCGACGAATGGGATAAGCTGGGCAATATATTTCGGGAAAA
>PBSZ01000057.1 GCA_002726445.1 Cellvibrionales bacterium
GACATCAACATCAACCACAGCAATAGGCACACCTAACAATGACTCACCACGATCATTGATGGTTGACTTGATCATGCCACCAAGATTATTGATCAGCAAGAATAATGTCAGCAACGAAAGTATCGCTACAGCAATGGATAGCCTTAAAATACCTTTCATCAAACTGACTCCTTAAGTGTTATTGTCTGCTATGCATGGATGAAAAAATTAACAATATTATGCTGATATAAAGCAATAGCCAATAAGCTTGGATGAGTGACTATCAGCCACGGACTATAACAAGAATGAGCAGTAAGTTAGGTAAATATTGTAAAACTGCCAAGCTAGGCAGCAAGCCTTAATTTAGCAATATCACGACTAATTGTTTCATAACGATCAAACACGCTATGAGACTCTGACAAATCAGATAGGGCTGAAAGCAATTCATCTGCTTCAGTAAGCATCGTCATGTTATCGGCGTCTGCCTCGATTAATTTTTGAATGGTAAGAACTAAATTAAGCTTTAACTCAATGTTAGTCGGATGTTCTTCGATCGCTTGTCGAAAATGATCTATCGCTTGTTCTAACTTACCTTGTTCGTACAATAATTTTCCTTGATGATTGATATTGACCGCATTCATTAATGCCGCTTTTTCATCACAAACTTGTTTAATGTTACTTAGTTGCAACTTAATTAAAGAATCATTGGTATCGGATTTAGACAATGACTGAGCCACATCAACACCTTGTTCATCCCAGTTAATGGATAACAAGGCATTGACCATATCTAAGCCCAAACCGGCATCAATCTCTTGATACTGAGAATATTGCTCATAAAGTATCTTGCATTGCTCTATCGCCTGATAAATTTGACCTTGCTGAGCCACCGCTTTAACTTCAATGAGCTTTGCCTGCATCAGCGCATGCTCATTATTCGCATGCTTTTTCTTTACCTGATGGCAAAGTGAATAGCACTCTTTGATGATTTGCTCATTTCCAGATTGCTGCAGCTTCTCTTTTTCGAGCAGACACCGGGCTAAGCCTAAAGAATGCTCATAGGAACCGTGACAGGAATTAACGCCAATTCTTATTAATTGACGAAACGATTTTTCCACTGCTAGATAGTCATGATTCATGGTAGCTATCTCGACTAAACGAATATAGCGCATAATACCTAGAGGAGAAATTACCGTCGCCCGCTCTAACACTGTTTGAGCAATTTCAGGTTTACCTAATGCAAGCTCAACATCGACAATACGATCAAATACCTGTGGATTCTCACAACCATGATCGATTAACTCATAGAGGACTCGCTTCGCAGCCGACCAATCATCCAAGCCGATCATCGCTCTAGCACAACCTAAGCTGGCCCATTCTTGGCGCTTTTCAGCCATCATTTCTTGATAAAATGCTTGTGCTTTTGCAAAGTCCTTCGCCTTAAGTAAAAGCTCGCCAAACATTTTTTTAGTTTTGATAGGGTATTGATCAATATCAAGCATTAGAGCTTCGACAGATGCAAGTGCGCCTGTCATGTTGTCGTTATCTAAGGCCGTATATACCGACTTAAAATACCGCTTCTCTTTAAAAGCGGCATTAACACGTCGTTCAAAGGTTGACTGAGTAAACGGCTTAACAAGAAAATCATCAGGCTTATGCTCAAGCGTACCCATTAATACCGCTCGCGTCGAACCTGCTGTCAGGATGATATAAACCGCAGAAGCCTTGACTAGTTGGCTGGCACGCAACTCTTCTAAAACTTGCAGACCGGTCTTACCTTTACTCAACTGATAATCACAGATAATAATATCGTAATCATGTTCATCACAGCGTAACACCGCCTCTTCACCCGATTTAGCAAGATCAACATGATCAATGCCAATACCTTTCAACATTGCCTTAAGCGACATTCGCATATCCGATATCGCCTCAACAATAAGCGCTGACTTTTGAGTGTATTGCACAGGCAAAGATTGCTTAGTCATAAATCGAGACTTCATAAACGCATAAGGAGTGCTTAGTATAGATTGAGATTAGCTTTGTGCTTGTCTACTATTGGGCAAAATAGTAAAAACTATGCAGAAAAACTCAAACGAAGAAAACCTCTATTCACTAGAGGAATTGCTTTAGAGAATGATCATAATACCTTGATAATATTATGATTTGTGGAACATGATTCAGAGCAAAGCAATAATCTTATTTGCCGCATTGAAGGGCGTCATTCGACCCGCCATCACTTCTTGCTCTAACGCCGGCCATAATTGTTGCGCCTCAGTATGACTCATCAGCAAACGAGATAGTGACTGCTGTACGAGAGTCTCTAGCCAGTTACGGTTTTGACGGGCACGTTTAACGGCAAATCTGTCTTGTTTTTTAGACTGCAATTCATAATCGAGCATCATGCCCCAGACGGTATCGACATGGGTGTTTTCAAGTGATGAAATGGTCTTCACTTGTGGTGTCCAAAAGCTGGTTTGACGTAACAAGTGAAAGGCATTTTCGTAGTGGCGCTTAGTCATTTCTGCGAGATTAACACTGTCACCGTCGGCTTTATTAATGAGTAATGCGTCGGCCAACTCTAAGATACCTTTTTTAATACCTTGCAACTCATCACCAGCATTAGGGAGCATTAACACGGTAAAGAAATCGACCATGCCAGCAACCTCGTATTCAGACTGGCCAACACCCACGGTTTCAACTAGCACCACGTCATAACCAGCGGCCTCAACCAATAGAATACTTTCTCGCGTTTTATTGGCTACTCCGCCCAAGGATCCCGAGGTTGGCGAAGGTCGAATAAACGCATGTTGATCTCGCGCTAAAAACTCCATTCGTGTTTTATCACCTAAAATACTACCACCCGCTAGCGGCGAACTGGGATCAACGGCTAAGAC
Organism: Cellvibrionales bacterium; assembly: GCA_002726445.1. GTDB lineage: Bacteria > Pseudomonadota > Gammaproteobacteria > Pseudomonadales > UBA7434 > UBA7434. Next base: position 2,871 of record PBSZ01000057.1, read on the forward strand.
CGCAACTTTCTTTCCTTGCGAAATTAGGTACAAACCGAAAGCTTCAATAAAGGTAGACTTACCAACGCCAGGCACACCACTGATACCAATACGCAAGCTGTTGCCTGTATGAGGTAACACTTGATCGAGCAATACTTGCGCCCGCGAAATATGCTCAGGTAAGTGGCTTTCAACCAAGGTGATAGCCTTGGCTAAGGCTCGACGGTTACCGTCGAGAATGGCTTGGACAGAAATCGTCATAGTGACAGACCTAGCGACGAAGGGCTAATCAAAAGCACTGTCTATAGCCGTGAGTACATCTCTAGCGGCCAATGGTATTTTCGTACCTGGACCGAAAATACCTTTAACACCCGCGGCTTCTAAGAAAGCGTAATCTTGTTTTGGAATCACGCCGCCTGCAATCACGATGACATCGTCGGCGCCTTCAGATTTAAGCGCCTCAATCAAGGCAGGGACTAAGGTTTTATGACCCGCAGCCTGAGAGGATACGCCGACAACATGTACATCATTTTCAACCGCCTGCTTGGCAACCTCTTCAGGGGTTGAAAACATTGGCGATAAATCAATATCAAATCCCACATCAGCGAAAGCAGTAGCAATCACTTTTGCCCCACGATCATGGCCATCTTGACCCATCTTACAGACCAGCATTCTTGGACGACGGCCATGTTTAGCGACAAAGGTATCAATATCTGAGGATATCGATTGCCAATCATCATCGTCTTGATAGGCACTGCCATAAACACCAGAAACCGTCTGTGACTGCGCATTGAATCGTCCAAACTCTCGCTCCATGGCGTATGAGATCTCCCCAACGGTGGCTCTTAAGCGTGTAGCCTTGATACAAAGGTCAAGTAAATTACCTTGGCCAGATACGCTGCTTTGATAAATATCTTCAAGTGCTTGCTCGACAGCCGCATCGTCCCGAGATTCTCTGATAGTGGCTAATCGAGATATCTGCGATGCTTTTACCGCCTCATTATCAATCTCTAAGACATCAACATCGTCTTCATCGGCTTCGTTGAGCTCGTATTTATTGACCCCAACAATAACATCTTCACCTCGGTCGATACGAGCCTGTTTGCGTGCCGCGGCCTCTTCAATGCGCAGCTTTGGCATGCCGGTTTCGATCGCTTTTGCCATGCCACCCTGCGCTTCTACTTCCTCAATGAGAGCCCAAGCACGGTCAGCAATCTGCTGAGTTAATGACTCCATCATATACGAGCCACCCCATGGGTCAACCACGTTAGTGATCCCCGTCTCCTCTTGAATAATCAACTGCGTATTTCGCGCTATTCGCGAAGAAAACTTGGTAGGTAAGGCAATGGCTTCGTCCAAGGCATTGGTATGCAAGGACTGAGTACCGCCAAATACCGCAGCCATTGCTTCTATTGTGGTTCTCACCACATTGTTATAGGGATCCTGCTCTGTCAACGACCAACCGGATGTTTGGCTGTGGGTTCTGAGCATCTTCGAGCGCTCACTTTTGGGATTGAACTCACTGACAATTTTCGACCACAGTAAACGTGCTGCACGCAACTTAGCGATCTCCATATAAAAATTCATGCTTATCCCCCAAAAGAAGGATAAACGGCCCGCAAAAGCGTCAATGTCTAAACCCGCCGCAATGGCCGTGCGGATATACTCCTTGCCGTCAGCTAAGGTGTATGCCAATTCAAGCGCAGCGTCGGCACCGGCTTCTTGAATATGGTAGCCGGATATGGAGATGGTGTTGTACTTAGGCATATTTTCAGAGGCATAAGCAATGATGTCACCGATAATTCGAATCGACGGTGTGGGCGGATAAATATAAGTATTGCGCACCATGAATTCTTTTAAAATATCATTCTGAACAGTGCCCGATAGATCTTTTTGAGCAACACCCTGCTCTTCTGCTGCCACAATATAACCGGCCAATACCGGCAAAACGGCGCCGTTCATGGTCATAGACACCGAAACTTTATCCAATGGAATGCCATCAAATAAAATTTTCATGTCTTCAACCGAATCAATCGCAACACCCGCCTTGCCGACATCACCACTGACTCGAGGATGGTCAGAGTCGTATCCACGATGCGTCGCTAAATCAAAGGCAACCGAAACACCTTGTCCACCCGCAGCTAATGCACTGCGATAAAAAGCATTCGATTCTTCAGCGGTAGAAAATCCTGCGTATTGCCGTATCGTCCATGGACGTCCCGCATACATCGTTGCCTGCGGCCCTCGGATAAAGGGATCAAACCCTGGCATGGTATTGGCAAACTCTAATTCGGCTAAATCATCAGCCGTGTAGAGCGGGTTAAGATCAATACCCTCAGGCGTTTGAGTAATAAGATCGTCAACCGTCTTACCGGCTCGGCTCAACTGCTTATCGGCTTGCTCCCGCCAATCTTGTACATTCTTTTTGGGAGGATTAAATTCAGAATCTGACATTCAGTGACCTGCTTTATTAAAAATGTAAGGGATACCCATAGAGCTCTAGCAATTAGAACGACTATAAGGTCTGCAAAAAATCATCAGTGGCATTGCGCTTTCTAGTGGCAATAACACTGTCGGACTCAATAATCACTTCTTCGTCCGGCTTGACCTTATAAAGCGTTTGGCCCTTAGCAATAATAACACCGTCATCCTCCACCAACACTTTTTCAATAGTACCAGCAAAAGGCGCGACAACTTTGTTAAACATTTTCATGACTTCTACAATGTATAACACATCACCGGCTTCAAAATGGTCGCCCTCATTAACGTATACGTCCATGCCGGGCGCTTCTCGTGGATAGAACATACCGCCAGATGCGGCCAATATTTCATCTGACTTCGCCGCCAGTGGTGGGACCAATTCTTTTTGCATAGCTTTCTGTAGCGACTCATCAAACAAGCCATCAGGAATGCGCATACTTAAATCAGCATTTACGCCTAAGTCATAGAATCCTGTTTGCAAGGCAATATAAGGCAGCACCAATAATACCTCGGTTGCAGCTTGATAGCCTGCATGCGCTGAACGCACGGCTTGCCAATCCACATCACCCATCCCTGTAGGTGATTCAGCTGACGATAAAATAGCAAGTAAATCAGCAAACGAATCACTCTTAAGTAAGGACTCCAGCGTTTCGTAAAACTGTAAGGCATCAAATAAAATCGTAAAATCATGATCCCAAATAATATCTTGTGCGGGCCTACCTTCACGAAACTCCATATTAAGATAGTGGTATAAGTCATCTAACAGAACAATTGGATTAATATTCCAATGAATACTGGCTGCCGATGAAGTATTGGCAATAGAAAAATCCTGCTGATGAAGGCTGAGCCAACCTGAAAATGCATGAGGGTCCGATAATAGTTGTTTTAATGGGCGAAGAAATAACGACTGCTTACGCTTAATCACCTCGGTCATAGCAGTCTGGCTGTCCACATCGGCAATAGAGGACAAGCTTACCTGCTGGATCGATTGATAAGCATAGTCAAGATCGATATTGTTGGCCGCCTGCTTTAATTGTCCCACCGCGGTTAAATAAGGCACGATAAATTTCGTCGTCGGTCTAGCCTGCACATTGGTGCCAATAAACCAATTGGTTAAACCGTAATGAAAATCCAAGTTTGTACAGAGATCCTCTCCAACTAAATCCGTCTGTCGCAGAATTTCGGCTAAGCGTTCAAAACTGTCAAGCCGATCGGCGCCCTGAGTGAGTAACAGCGCAATATTACTGTCATAAGCGCCGGCCAATTTATACTTCATAAAAACATCGGTGTCAGGGTTGTGTAATGAGATCCCTTGATCATCGCGAATTTCACCTTCAATGGGTTCAGACCACCAGCCAATCATACCGCCGGCATGCGGTTGCAAAGCTGCATTGGTTGCATTAAGTCTTGCCTCAACTGACGCCTTATTGCGAATAATACGTTCGGGTTTTGGCAGCCGTGAGCCATGCTCTGCCAACAACACCATTGCCTCAACCAAGGAGTCAACCACGAATGAATCTTTGGCATTATCAGGATTGGTAAACTTCAAAGCATAACAAAGCTCTGTAACACGATGTTCAACCTGAATCCGGGTATTCATTTCCATAAAGAAATGGCTGCCCCGATCGATGATGCACTCAAATGTAGAGACCGAATCTAAACCTACGGCCTGCCCAAACCTAGCCGCTTCAGACTCCATTGCATCAAGCGTTAACAGGTCCTGCTCAAGGGTTGCTAACTCTTCTGCCGAACCCGTTGAATTTTCGACATTGCGTTTAGCCACTTCTATAGACTGAGCGATTGATTCATGGGTAGAAGACACTTCGAGCAACTTTTGCTCGTGCATTTGTAGCGAGCAATCACGCGCGCCAAGTGTAATGCACCAATCTCCATTGCCGATCACTTGAATCTCTTGATGACGCGTAGTCTCGATATTTAATTCGACTAAAACGTTTTTATTATCACCAACGCCGGTTGTTTTGACCTCATTTAAAATTTCCAACACCAAACCAGGCGCTCTCGCCGCGGCAGACGCCACTTTCTCTTCGATACTACCGTCATAATTGGATGGCGCAGCTAAAATACGTTGGCCTTTACCGCCGCCGCCGCCAATCGCTTTTAATCGAATTCGATTGTCTGGATAGGCACCGTACATCTCGATCACTGATTGCTCAATCTGCGCCTGCAACTCCTCAATACTGTAAAGATCAATACCTTTGACATAAGAAGCGGATAAGACTAAATCAGCCTTGCTTTCTAAACTTAGATCGTCTTGATTAAATTGCACTTGATCGACATCAAGATTATGTTCAGAAATGACCCTAAGTAATGATTCATGATCTGGATACTTACTGAGTAGCACGAGAGCTGTCGCATTATCGATACCCGGTGTCACGCTGACGCCGACTTTTAAAGCAGTTCTTTTTGCCTCGTCTTTTAAACCCGCGGAATGAACAGTGCCCGAGCATGGGCCGATAAAATTGAGCCCTGCCGACTCCATTGCCGCAACCATATCCTCATCTTCAGCCATAAAGCCATAGCCGGCAAATATCGCGTTATAGTGATTTTGCTTAGCTATATTGATAATTTGCTGAATACGTTCAATACGCTCCTCTTTGCTAGCGCCTGTATAATCAGGCACGCGGTGTATTCGATCAGGGTCGGTAAGCAATCGTAATTCAGGCGACAGCGCATTCGGGTAAACAATCGAATCTTTTTCTGAAAGTAAGATTCCGTATTTATCGATTCCCATTTCAGAAAAAACGTCCATCACTTCTTTTCTGATTGGGCCACGGCAAATAATTAACGGGCGAAGCTCTGGGCAGGCAAAACTGCTTACCCATGCTGAAGAATGCTCGGCTAACTTTCGATCGCGGTGGATCAATGGATTATTTAAGTAGTAATTAACTTTGCTCACACGCTTCCTCAATCTCTTATCAAATAGTAATCGCCAAAATCATAACTATAGAACAGTGACTTCAGCTGACCAAACGAAGTTATTCTTCTAGTGGAATTCTCTCTGCGGCCCTGTCATTGGCTCAGGCTGATAATGCCGCAAGTGAAAACGCATATTTTCACCTAATACTTGACGCAAATCACCTGGCATTGCAATTTGCGAAATAGAACCAAGACTTAACGCTTCTTTAGGATTCATTAACTCATCCTCGTAGCGAAGCGCTAACTGTGCCTGCTGAGCCTTAACCCATTTATCAACCGTTGACTGTGCCTGTTCTTGGTTAGCCTTTGCATCAGCGCCAGATGACTGTAAAGCCGAAAGCTCGTCTGCCAACATCGCTTTAGCCGTAGCCTTAATCGCCTTGAGTTCTTTTTTGTAAACGAAATCCACCCCGGCAGGCCCCATAACGGCAGCGCGAGTAGTCGGTAAGGCAACAACAAAATCGGCCCCTGTCGGATAATTATTAAACGAAGCATAAGCGCCACCAAACGCATTCCGTAAGATTAACAAAAACCGTGGCGTTCTTAGGTCAATGATGGCATCAAGCATGGCCCGACCGGCCTGAACAATACCGTCTTGCTCCTGCTCTTTACCGGGTAAAAATCCAGTGGTATCTTCCATAAAAATAACGGGGATATTATAGAGGTTACAAAAACGAATAAAGCGAGCATTTTTATACGCGGCATGAATGTCAATTTGACCAGAAGAGACTGCGCTATTATTCGCGACAAATCCCACCACATGACCACCTAAGCGGCCAAGCGCTGTAATCGTATTTCTTGCTCTTAGCGCCTGTATTTCTAGAAAATCACCGTGGTCACACAGCTGCTGGATAACGATACTAATATCGACCGGCGTATTCATACCGGTGGGCGAGTTGAAGGCTTTTTTCAGTAAAATATCCACATCCCAAGTTTTACGCGTTAAAGGATCGGAAGTCGCTTGAAACGGTGCTGCTTGAGCATTATTATCAGGAATATACTTGAGTAACTCTCGTACTTTCAGCAAGGCAGCGACTTCATCGTCAACAACGAAATCCGTCACCCCAGATTGACTGTGAACATTGGGGCCACCAAGCTCATCAGGTGTGACGTCTTCACCTAAGACCGACTTAACAACACCAGGCCCAGTTAAACCAAAGAAGGTATTTTTTGGCTGTATCATGAATGTGCCTTGGCGAGGCAAATAAGAACCACCGCCGGCATTAAAGCCAAACATGCACATGATGCTGGGAACAACACCATTAATTTTTCTCAGCGCGGTAAAGGCCTCTGCGTAGCCATCAAGACCACCAACGCCGGCGGGCACATAAGCACCGGCCGAATCATTTAAACCGACCAGTGGTATTTTACGCTTGCCGGCTAACTCGAATAATTGTGCCAACTTCTTACCATTAGTTGCATCCATCGAGCCGGCTCTAACAGTAAAATCATGGCCATACAGCGCGACATCACGACCATCAATATCAATGATCGCCGTGACTAGAGACGCTCCATCTAAATTCTCACCCCAATTCTGAAACAATATAGTCGGAGGCTTAGTGCTCAAGACCCCTATCCGCTCCCATATTGTCATTCGGTTTTTCAGATGTTGCTTTTGAGTATTGGCCTCTCCAGCCGCCTGAAAAGGCTTCTGCATTAACTCAAAACCCTGCTTTAACTTCTCTTCATAAAGGCCTGGCTGATAGGATGCCTGTCCAGGTACGGTGAACTCCATCTCCTGCTGCTCAAGAAAGGGATTGTTTAAACTTGCTTTTGGGACTTCGACTGTCATGTGAAGATTCCTGTCACTTCTGTAAAATAGCTTCAATTGGCATTTTTGTGGTAATTACTGGCAAATGCCCTACTACCGATTTGTTGTTTTAAAAAGTATCATATTGAGGGTAAACTCAATTTAGATTGAAATCTCATTCTTAGACAATGCCATTTCAATCATATAGCTTCATCTATGACACCACAGTAAACACTGTGATACCAGTGGCCATCGTTTCACTTTTAGCGGCGAAATAACTAAGTAGTCAATCAGTTGACTTGATGGCTATATCAAAGGCCTATTATAACGCTATAACAGACCTTGTTTCAGCTCACTATAAACGCAGAACTGTATTGTAATTAATAACTTATGTCAATTGACCAAAGCCATCGCAAGAACGCGTCATCAGTCATTTTTAAAGCGGCCTCGACTATATTTTGCTCAATAGTAAGTGGCCAGTGCACGAATAATTTTGGCTTTTCGCTATGACAACAAGGCCTTGCATACAAGTTGCGTCAATTCGCTACCTAGAAAATAGCTGTGATTACTTTGAGCGGATTCGCCATCTTGATTTTCCGATCTTACTGGATAGCAACGCTCACGCAAGCAATGGCCGCTTCGACATCACTGCGGCTCAGCCCGCGGCCTTGCTAAGTTCAGTGGCAATGGAAGGCTTAAAACACACTAGCGGTAATGAAAACATCGACTTTTTTGATCTCAGCCAAGTCGATTCTTCTCATAGCTTCGAGCTTATCAATACGGCCATTGATCGATTTACCACAAAAGACTGCTGCCACGAACACAGCCCCTTCGTATCTGGTGCCATAGGGGTATTCAGCTATGACTTTGGTATGCCCTTAAATCAACTTGCGGCACCTGAACAAACTGGCTGGCCAAGCCTCATTGTGGGCATTTATCAGTGGGCTATTGTGCAAGATCATCAGCAACGGTTGGCATGGCTGCTAGCCGACCCAAAGTACGATTACAACAAGTTTGATCGGCTGCTGACAAGCCTAGAGGCAGATATGAGCAAGCCAGTATTTCCGACCTTAACACTCACCTCTGAATGGCAACTTAATGGCGATCAAGCAGACTATGAACAAGCTTTTAACAAAAGCAAAGAATTTATTAATGCCGGCGACTGCTACCAAATTAATTTCGCCCAACAATTTACAGCCAGCTACCAAGGTGATACTTGGCAAGCTTATAAGCAATTACGGACTGTTTCGCCGACCCCCTTTGCCGTCTATTTTGAACTGCCACAATCGGCTTTAGTGAGTCTATCACCAGAAAGATTTATTCAAGTGAATCAAACCGCTGTAAAGACTCAACCCATTAAAGGCACGAGGAAAAGAGCCAACAACAGCCTTGAAGATGCCAAACTCATGGCCGAACTTAGCGGCTCTGAAAAAGACCGCGCCGAGAATTTAATGATTGTTGATTTAATGCGAAATGACATTGGCAAATGCTGTGAACTTGGCAGTGTCAAGGTACCCTCTTTATTTCAAATCGAAACACACCCTAATGTTCATCATATGGTCAGCACTGTAGAGGGATCCTTGCTAGAAAATACCACGCTAGGATCGCTTCACTTACTGAGTAGCACACTACCGGGCGGATCAGTAACTGGAGCACCGAAACGTCGATCGATGGAAATCATCGATCAACTAGAAAACTTTTCACGTTCTATTTATTGCGGATCAGTGGCTTACATCAACAATTCTGGCGATATGGATTCAAATATTTTAATTCGCAGCCTGCTGTTTTCTCAGCAAGATGAAAAGCCATCTGGACAAGTGAATTGCTGGGGCGGTGGCGGCATTGTTGCCGATTCTGAGCTTGAAGCCGAGTACCAAGAGAGCCTGCAAAAGATCAACAATCTGCTAACCGCCCTTGCCACAAACTAATAGGCAAAGGAATACTCATCTAGCCTTATAGTGATAAATCTCTAACGCTAGCATTAAGGAAGGCCTGTTTTAAATCGGCAAACGTATCCACTGATGTAAACTGTGGAAACTCATCTTTAACATTTTGTGGCGCATGAAATAAAATACCGACTTCCGCCTCAGATAGCATGGTCGTATCATTATAGGAGTCGCCCGCAGCAATCACCCGGTATTGCAATGAATGAAAGGCTTTTACAGACTGTCGCTTAGGATCTTTTTGGCGCAGGTGGTAATTGATAACATTGCCTTCTTGATCAGACTCTAAGCGATGACAAAACAAGGTTGGCCAGCCAAGCTGCTTCATCAGCGGTGCTGAAAACTCATAGAAGGTATCTGAAAGAATCACTACCTGAAAACGCTCCCTGAGCCAGTCGATAAAGTCTGCCGCACCCTCTAAAGGGGAAATATCGGCAATAACCGCTTGGATATCCTGAAGCTTTAAACCATTATCTTTTAAAATCTGAAGGCGCTGCGACATCAAAACGTCGTAATCTGGAATATCTCGGGTAGTGGCTTTTAAAGCCTCAATGCCGGTCCGTTCAGCAAAATCAATCCATATTTCAGGGACTAAAACACCCTCTAAATCTAAACACGCAATTTCCACAATCAACCTCTACTCACACAGATTTATCAATCACTAAATAATAGATGCCTATTTAATAGGATAATTAATACAAGGGTAATTCGATATGCTCGAATAATTCATCTATTTCAACCTTATTA
>PBSZ01000058.1 GCA_002726445.1 Cellvibrionales bacterium
CTAATCACATTGCAGCTATTAACCCACCCTTTGAACTCCCTGCAGTAACAGACCCTCTCTCGCAGCAAGCAAGGAAAATTGCGCTAATCCTCCCCTTAAGCGGGCCATTATCAAAAGCAGGGATAGCCGTGCAGGACGGCGTTGTAGCAGGTTACTTCAATGCTAAAGGACACGCCTGGCAGCCACCTAAGATCATTAGCTATGACAGCCATCAGCAAAGTATTGAAAGTATTTATCAAGACATAGAGCGAGAAGCGATTGATTTAGTGATAGGTCCGTTGCAAAAAAATAAGCTTGAACAGCTTGTCTCGTTAAATCCTAAGGTGTCAGTGATTGCATTAAATTACTTAACTGAAACAACGATCAGCAACCCCTCAATCATACAATTTGGTTTAGCCGCTGAGGATGAAGCGCGACAATTGGCTAACAACGCGCGGCATCATGGCCATAAAAATGCCATCATCATCCAATCAAACGCTGATTGGTCGAGACGAGCAGGTTTAACCTTTAGAGAGCAATGGGCAGTGTTAGGTGGTCAAACAATCAATCACACGGCGCTATCCGAGCCTAAAAACTATTCATCAGAAATTGCCGAGAGTTTATTATTACCTCAGAGTCAGGCAAGGCATAAACAGCTCGAAAGACTATTAGCGACCTCGATTGAATTCACTCCCCGTCGTCGCAATGATGTCGATGTCATTATCCTTTTCGCCAACAGCGAACAAGCTAAAAGCATCAAACCACTACTAGCTTACCATTACGCGTCTAAGCTACCGGTGTACAGTAGCTCTCATATTCATGACGGCGTAGAAGGCAACAGTAATAGAGATCTGAATGGAATTATTTTCAATGAAATTCCATGGGTGTTAAGCGATAACGCCATCAAAAAAAAGGCTCACCCGCAATATAAAGATAATAAACAGCTAGGTAGGCTATTTGCCATGGGCCTTGATGCGTTTTATCTCTATCCTCATCTAGAATCAATGCAACAAGCTTCTAAGCAAGTTTTTTTCGGCAAGACCGGTCGGCTTTCAATCAACACCAACCGTATTAATCGTGAATTACAACTGGTTCAATTCAATCATGGAAAAATAAAACCCGCATCGTCACCAAGGCTATGACACTGGTCGTTAATGGTTAATACGTTGAAAATAGGTGAAGAAACTGAAGCAGCTGCATTGCAGTTTTTGCTTCGCCAAGGGTTAAGCTTAATCACTCGAAACTATCGCTGCCAATACGGCGAAATTGATCTTATTATGCAAGATATTACTTCAGTGGTATTCATTGAGGTTCGCTACCGTCGCCACGCCGAATTCGGCGGTAGCGCTAACAGCATCACCACTCAAAAACAAAAAAAAATCAGGAATACCGCACTTCATTTTTTGCAACATCATCGAACCGATGCCGCTAGCCGATTTGATGTCATTGCAATGTCGCCTAGCGAGACAAAAATACCTTATACTATCGATTGGATACAAAACGCTTTTATGTAGTTTTTTTATCCCTTTACCAACGCCGCTAATAAGAGTATCTTTTTACATGATAAATGAATCTTCCTTTATAGCTGACAGAATTGCTTCAGCGATGCAGCACTTAGGTAACTTGCCGCCCTCATTCACCAACAGCGTTAACGAGATCGGTCAGTTCATGGCCGCAAACATAGCGCAAGACAGAACCCTCTTTACTCTAGGACTTGATACGCTCACGCCGTTAACGGCTATTTTCTGTCATGCTATGCTTTATCGTAACAGCGATCAAAGGCCTAGCCTACCGGTGATAGCACTCAATAATCAGGCCTCACTTCACAGCCCAAATAATTCGCAGCATTACATCCAACCCTTGCAGGCATTAGCCCAAGCCGGTGACATGGTATTGATTGCCTGCGAACATACTGAAAGTGATGGCTTAAAAGACTTTATTAAAGCAGCGAATGACCGGGACATCAGCTGTATTATTATGAGTAAAGGGCCACTAAGCAAGCAAATAGCACAGTTTGATCAACTGGTACACTTGTCAATAGAGGCAGAAAATCTGGCAAGAATGCACGAACTTTCGCTCTTCATTTTAAATGGATTCAGCGATATTATTGAAGATCAACTATTTGCTATTTAACTAGGATTATCCGCCGGCTAGGTATATGACAATGACAACAAATAGATCAACAGCACTGCTACTGCTCATATTAAGCAGCTTTTTTTTATCAGCTTGCAGCTCAGTGATTTCGATTTCGCGAGACAAACCCATCGGTGAAAATTACGGCAAGAGAACAACGGGCGCTTTTGTTGATGACCAATTAATTGAGACCAAAGCTAAAGTAAACTTAAACAAAAGCGATGAGCGATTTAAGCTTGCGCAAGTGACTATCAACTGCTTCAACGGCGTCGTTCTAATCACAGGTAATGTCTCTGATAGTGAATTACGATCAATAGCCACTAAGACTGTCAGTAAAATTCGTAAAGTCAGACGTGTTAATAATGAATTAAACGTATCACCGCCTCGCTCAAACAGCGCTAAACTAGCAGATGCATGGCTTAGCAGAAAGGTTAAGACACGGTTTTTGCTCAGTAAAGACGTCGACAGCAATAGGGTTAAAGTAGTGGTCAACGATGGGGTTATTTTTCTTATGGGATTAGTCAGTCACGCAGAGGCTGATAGCATTGTTGAATCGACCAATAAAGCCTATGGCCTGCAAAAGATTGTTCGCGTATTTGAGTATATTGATTAAACGAGAACCAACTCGGCGTTTAATTTTTATAGTCGAGAGTTACTTGACGACTCTCAAGCTAGGTTTTTCGACTTTATTGTCACTAGGCTTCTTGTCTGAAACTAACTTAGGACCACGGGGCGGTTCTGAATCGGGATCTGGCGCATCTTCAGGCTCAAACATCATGCCCTGTCCATTCTCTCTTGCGTAAATACCTAAAAGTGCACTCATGGGTGCATAGATATCCATAGGAATACCGCCAAATCGAGCATTAAACGTCAGGCTAGTGGTATTGATTAGCAAATCACTGATCGCTGATGGGGCAATGTTAAGAACAATTTGCCCATCTTTGACATAATCTTGGGGCACTTCGACATCGGCGGCAAAGGCATCCACCAACACATAAGGGGTGCAATTGTTATCGACAATCCACTGATAGAGGGCATTAACTAGATATGACCTACTCGATGACATGCCGGCTATTTTTGAATCTGTCACGCCATACCCTCTCTCAGTGTCCTGCAATAAATACATTATCAAGGCTTATATTACGGCCGCACTCATTTCACAATCCGAGATCCAGCGGGCAGTCTACTGCTTATAAACTCGGTCTCATCTCACGCTCAACTTCCGTTAAGCTGGTCTGAAAAGATTCCATATCAAATAGCCGTTTCATATACTCGAGTAACGGCTTCACTTGCTTATTATTAGGTAATTTGATCCCGAGAGATTCTAAGCGCCAAAGAATAGGCCCTAAGCAACAATCCACCAAGGTGAATTCTTCGCTCATAAAAAAGGGCTTATCACCAAAAATAGGCGCAATACCCACCAAGCCATCAGCAAGGTCTTTCATTTGAATAGCCGGTGATTCAAGCTGACCGCCTTGAATCGCATCCAGCAAGGTACACCAATCGCGCTCAATGCGATAAATATATAACCGACTTTCACCGCGAGCGACCGGATAAACCGGTAGCAAAGGTGGATGCGGGAAGCGTTCATCCAAGTATTCCATAATCACCTTAGACTCATATAACACTAAGTCACGGTCTAACAAGGTGGGTAATGAACCATAAGGATTCACTTCAGCAAGATCTGCAGGAGGATTCTTCCCATCAATATCAATGATATCGCAGGTGACGCCTTTTTCAGCCAAGACAATTCTAACCCGATGGCTATAATGGCTTGCAGGGTCAGATAGAAGACTCATAGCAGAACGTTTAGTTACCGATTCTAGCGGATCTGTTTCAGTATTAATGATCAACATCCTTCCAATATTCGCGATTCAATAAGAACGCAAAAACAAAAAACACAGCAATAAACAATAACACGCTCACGCCCATCCGTTCACGTTTTGCTGCACCAGGTTCAGCCATATAGGTCATAAAATTGACTAAGTCATACATGGCTGTTTCATACTCTTGCGGGTCCATGCTACCTGCCACGTCGCCGGCCACTACTCTACCACAATCCCCATCAGAAGGGTCTTCCAAAGGCTGTCCATTTGCATCACGCTTGACGCCTCCATTAGCCGCTATAGCGATAGGTGGGCGACAAATAGTCTCACCCTGAAGGTCCAGCAAGACGTGTGGCATACCGACATCTTTAAAGACAAGGTTGTTGACGCCATACGGGCGTGAAGGGTCTATATAGAAAGAAGTCAAATAGGTGTAGAGCCACTCTGGCGAGCGAGCACGCGCCACTAAAGTTAGGTCGGGAGGTGCGCCGCCAAATACACTCTTACCATAGGCTTCAGTCATCGAGATATTCATCAAAGCACCAAACTTGGTGTCTTGGCCCAAAATGAGATGCTCTTTAGCCAATGATTCGGGGATACCAAGATCATCTGATAAACGACCCCAGCGCATATATTTAGCCGAGTGACAGCCCATGCAGTAGTTGACAAACAATGCAGAACCACGCTGCATGGATTCGTTATCATAAAGATCAATATCGATCTCAGCACAAGGGATCTGTCCACAGTCAAAGGCCGATTCAGCCGCGACCACTTTCAATGGAATAAACGCTAAGGCGAGAATTAAGCCCAAAACACCAAAGGCTTTAAACGTGCCCATGCCGCCAGTGGTCGTCACCCTATCGGGAATCGGCTTCGTGGCTTCTAAACTAGTCCATATTGGCATTAACAAAAAGAATGCAAAATAGATCACTGAACAGATGCGAGCCAGCAAGGTTCGCGATTCAGTCGGCGACCAAACTCCCAACACACCAAGGATTAAAAATGACGAAGTAAAGAGTACCAATGCTAATTTAGTCAGGTTACCACGGTATCGGATCGACCTAACGGGACTACGATCCAACCAAGGCAGTAAGAACGGAATAGCCACCGATGCCGCGAAGAAAATGAAGCCCCAAAATTTATCTGGAATAGCCCTTAACACAGAGTAGTAAGGGGTGAAGTACCATACTGGGGCAATGTGTTCGGGTGTTTTTAAGCCGTTCGCAATTTCAAAGTTAGGCGCTTCTAAAAATAGACCACCCATTTCTGGCATAAAAAATAATACGAAACAGAAAATAAACAAGAACACTGCAATGGCTTGTAAGTCATGGACCGTGTAGTAAGGGTGGAAGGCCACGCCATCGAGAGGGATGCCGTTTTCATCTTTATATTTCTTAATATCAACGCCATCAGGATTATTGGAACCCACCTCATGCAGCGCCAAGAGATGCAATAACACTAATGCCAGCAGCACAATAGGCAAGGCCACAACATGCAAAGCAAAGAAGCGATTGAGCGTAATGCCCGAGATTAAATAATCGCCCCTAAACCATTCAACCAAGGCTTCACCCACATAAGGTATTGCACCCAGCAAGGAAATAATAACCTGGGCACCCCAGTAGGACATTTGCCCCCAAGGTAAGACGTAACCCATAAACGCTTCGGCCATCAGGACAACAAAAATAAGCATCCCAAAAATCCAAATTAATTCACGAGGCTTTTGATAGGAGCCGTAGATCAAGGCACGGAACATATGCAAATAAATAACCACAAAAAAGGCAGAAGCACCTGTGGAATGCATGTAACGCAAAATCCAACCGTAGTCGACGTCGCGCATGATGTATTCAACCGAGGCAAAGGCCTCTTCTTGACTCGGCACATAGTTCATTGTGAGCCAAATACCAGTTAGTAACTGATTGACCAGGACTAATAGCGATAGCACCCCAAAGAAGTACCAAAAGTTAAAGTTTTTGGGTGCGTAATAGGCACCCATATGGGTATTCCAAGCACGCATGATTGGCAATCGGGCATCGACCCAATCGCGTAAATTTATTAACCAACTACCCATTAAGCTGTATCTCCATCAATACCAATTACCATCGTCGAACCAGATTCATAACTGTACGGTGGAACGACTAAATTTTCAGAGGCCGGCACCCCTTTATAAACGCGACCCGCCATATCAAACTTAGACCCATGGCAAGCACAGAAAAAACCACCTTTCCAAGCCGCATCTGGCGCAGCGGAATCAAGCTTCTTAATGTATTTCGGCGAACAGCCTAAATGGGTACACAGCCCAACAAGCACAAGAAACTCGCTCTTAACGGCACGATTCGTCCCATCGACATAGCTCGGTTGTTTCGAAATCAATGATTCTGGGTCTTTTAAACTATCATTAAGCGTTGTTAGGTCGTCGAGCTGCTCTTGAGTGCGTCGAATAACAAACACGGGTTGGCCACGCCATTCAACTCGGACTAATTGACCAGGCTCCATTTTAGCGGCATCAAATTTGACTGGAGCACCCGCCGCTTTGGCTTTCGCACTAGGATTCCACGAACCAATAAACGGAACCGCTATACCCACTACTCCGGCACCTGCAACCGCAGATGTCGCCGCTGTTAAAAATTGACGACGACCAGCGTTTGTCACTTCATTACCCATTCATTACTCCAAAACCTATCGATACTATGCTGTCATTGTCAGTCATCGTACAAGCAATCACACATTTAATAAGATATGTATTTCTTCATGAAAAACCATTGATGAGAAGGGCTCTCAATAACAAAGCTTGCCCTTTTAGATACTTTTAAAACAGTGCGAATGGTAAATTAATCTGGTCGTCTTGTCAGAAATATGTGCATTTTTGCAGGTATTTTTTCATGCCTTATTCGAGCAAAAAAAAACCACCGTTGGAGTATCCGTCATATGCGACAAAAACCTGTCACAAGACGTTAATTCCACTAACTTTTACGCTCATTCAAACGGCTTGGATTCATCGATCGGCACTGAAAATCAAGCAAAAAAAACCCGATACAAAGATCGGGCTTTTGCTGATAAACGTTGTTTATCGTTTTGAAAATTGTGGTTTCTTACGCGCCTTACGTAAACCGACCTTTTTACGCTCAACTTCTCGAGCATCGCGTGTCACAAAGCCCGCTTTTCTAAGACTGGGTCGCAAGGTCTCGTCGAATTCGATCAGCGCTCGAGTAATGCCGTGACGTATTGCACCGGCTTGGCCAAAACTTCCACCGCCCTTAACCGTAACATTGATATCAAATTTACCTTCAACATCAACCAGTTGAAGTGGTTGTCGGACGATCATTCGGGCAACTTGACGGCCAAAAAATTCGTCTAATGGCCGTTTATTAACCGTTATCGCGCCGGTTCCGTCTTTCAAAAAGACCCGTGCGGAAGCCGTTTTACGTCGTCCTGTGCCTGTGTATTGAGTCGCTGACATAATAGGTGCTCTTACAATTCTAAGGTTTGTGGTTGTTGTGCCGCATGCGGATGCTCGCTGCCAGCATAAACTTTTAGTTTTCTAAACATTTCGCGACCCAGCGGGTTCCTAGGCAACATTCCCTTCACCGCCGACTGAATAGTCCTCTCAGGGGCTTTGTCGATAAGTTTATTGAAGCTAATCGACTTTAAACCACCCGGATAACCGGTATGAGAATGGTAGATCTTGCCCTCACCTTTGTTACCTGTGACTGCAACCTTTTCAGCATTGATCACAACAATGTAATCGCCAGTATCCATGTGAGGGGTATATTCTGGCTTATGCTTGCCACGCAAGCGATGAGCAATTTCAGCCGCCATACGACCAAGAGTCTTGCCTGAAGCGTCAATGATAAACCAGTCATGCTGGATATCAGCAGGCTTTGCACTGTAAGTTTTCATCAGAAAACATCCTAAATTAGCTCAATTTTTGAGCGTTTATAAGGCCGCTCCGCAATCAGAGCTAGCTAAAAAAGAGCGCGAATACTACAGAATCGAAAGGCGCTTGGCAACTGCTTTATGTCGACGCAGGGCTGGAATTGATGGCGGAACCGCACAAGTGACATAAATTCACGGCCCCAGCGATCAAAATCACAAAAAAAATACTGAATTCAAGCCACTAGCCGACTGATCATTCAGACTAATAAAGGGCTAAAAACCCTCGGTTTTGTGGACTTGCTGCCAAATCAGCGAAGGAAAGAATCGTCGCATTCTCGCGCCCATTTGCGCCCCCTTGCCGGCATAGACCCAAAACTTCCCCTTTTGCAAACAGCTGTCGATTTCATCCAACACCTCTTGAGCTTGCATAGGCGCGCCGGAATCGAGCATTTTTGGCCAAACCGTATCCCGAGCCTGCTGCAAAAGCGGAGTCTTTACAACAATCGGACAGACACAGGCGAACCG
Source organism: Cellvibrionales bacterium (assembly GCA_002726445.1). Classification (GTDB taxonomy): domain Bacteria; phylum Pseudomonadota; class Gammaproteobacteria; order Pseudomonadales; family UBA7434; genus UBA7434. The sequence goes on from PBSZ01000058.1 coordinate 8,337, forward strand.
CAAGCCCGAGTTAATATTTTCATGATAAAGAATCTCGGTATACAACGCTACAGCGGCTTTGGAAGCCGAATATGCACCGGTCAACATGGTTGGGATCAACGCGGCTGAGGAAGCAAAGCTGACAAAGTCGCCCTCTCCTCGAGCAACCATGGCGGGCAAGGTTGCCTGCGCGATATTCACCAAGCCACCGTAGTTAATCTGCATAATTTTATGCTGTACAGCATTGGGCTGATCAATTAATTTGCCAAATGGCATAATAGCCGCCGCATTGTAAACACTGTCTATTGGGCCTAATTCGGTAATAATCTCGGCGACCACCTGCGTCACTGCTTCAAAATCGGTAATATCCAGCGGCCATGTTCGCAAGCCTTCAAATCCTTCGGCAGTGCTAGCAAGCCCCTCAGCATTAACGTCTAAGGCGGCAACCTTTGCGCCTTGCCTAGAAAAATTTTGCGCCGCAAGCTGGCCC
>PBSZ01000059.1 GCA_002726445.1 Cellvibrionales bacterium
AACACATAGACCTCTTCGGGAAAAAGATCTATTTTGACATTTTCTATAAACTCTAAAGAGTTGCCCGCGTTTTGCTGAAGCTCTAACAAGCCCTGCACCCACTGTCTTGCGCGTACATGACTGCCCACCGAGGCATCTTGATTATTCGCTTTATACAGCCAATGTGCAGCAATGCCATTATTCGCCATCTGCTCCATTTCTTCCGTGCGAATCTGTATTTCTATTGGCACCCCGTGCATGCCAAATAACACCGTGTGTAAAGACTGGTATCCATTGGCTTTAGGAATCGCAATATAATCTTTAAAATGTCCCGGTCGAGGCTTATAAAGACTGTGAATAGACCCCAGTGTTCGATAACAATCATCGGGCGAGTTGAGAATAATGCGGAAGGCAAATACGTCCATGATTTCAGTGAATGATCGGCTCTTGCTGCGCATCTTTTGATAAATGCTGTAGAGATGCTTCTCACGACCAATCACCCGTGCAGTGATACCGTCTTTTCCCAATTGCTCAGCAATTTGCTTTTCGACATTGGCTATCAACGCCTTTCGATTGCCACGAGTAGACTCGATGGCCGCTCGAATGCGTTTAGCTCGCATGGGGTAAAGCGTGGAAAAGCCTAAGTCTTCAAATTCAATTCTTATATCATTCATACCCAAACGGTTGGCAATGGGGGCATATATTTCCAGCGTTTCTTTGGCAATTCGGCGGCGCTTATCAGCCCCTAGAACATCGAGCGTGCGCATATTGTGAAGGCGGTCGGCCAACTTCACTAAAATAACCCGTAAATCGCGCGCCATGGCCATAGCCATTTTTTGAAAGTTCTCGGCTTGCTTTTCGGCCTGTGTTTGAAACTCAAACTGAGTCAGCTTGCTCACGCCGTCAACCAGCTCGGCCACTGTTGCGCCAAACTGATCGCTCAAGGCTAATTTATCGACATCAGTGTCTTCAATCACATCATGCAGCATGGCCGCCGCTAAACTCTGATGGTCCATATGCATATCGGCAAGAATATTGGCCACAGCAAGGGGGTGGGTCACATAGGGTTCGCCTGATCGACGGGTTTGTCCTACATGGGCCTGCTCCGCACAGTAATAGGCACGACGAACCGTCTCAACCTGATCCGTATCGAGGTAAGTGTCCAGTTTATCGGTTAAATCGCTTATTGTTGTCGCCATGACAACAATATAAGCGCTAGAAGAGGTTTTGAATAGAGAAAGTGTTAAAAATGAAGGCTTTAAATTATAAACCGAACTCGGCTGCGAGCTCTTCGGTTAAATCATCGACCTGCTCTTCTGTATCAATGTTCTTAGGATCGATAAGGCCTTTTTCAATTTCACGTAAAGCTATAACCGGTGGTTTATCATCGGCCACATCGACCATAGGATCTTTGCCTTGGGTGGCGATTTGACGTGCGCGTTTGCTGGCAACCATCACTAATTCAAAGCGGTTTTCAACGTGATCTAAGCATTCTTCTACAGTAATTCTAGCCATGGTATGTGCCTGTCTGAGGAAATAAAAACGTGCAAGCCTTTTGGGCAGGTGCTAAAAAGGTCAGGCATTATATGCAAGTTTAGCCAATTTGGCGAGCGTGACGACTCTTTTAAGGCCTATTATTGGTCGGAATCTTGAATTAATGCGGCTAATAAGCCTTTATATTGTTGCTGTTGCTGGGTGCGGCTTAGGCGCTGCGCCTGAATTACCGCTTGAAGATCGGCTAAGGCAGCTTCAAAGTCATCATTGACGATTAAATAGTCGGCATGATGGTAATGTCGCATCTCGTCGACCGCCGCCGCCATTCGCCCGGCAATGACCGCTTCATCGTCCTGACCGCGACCGGTTAAGCGCGCCTGCAAGGCTTCCATAGAGGGCGGCAAAATGAAAATACCCACCCCCGATTCGCCAAGTTCCGCCGCCAACCATTCATGGGTTTGCTGCGCGCCTTGCCAATCAATTTCAAGAATAACGTCAGAACCAAGACTCAGTTGCCGGTCAACCCAGTCTTTCGAGGTGCCATAGGCATTACCAAAAACGGTTGCATGCTCTAAAAAGCGGCCATCGTTAACCATTTGGGCAAACGTGGCGGCATCAACAAAATGATAATTAACCCCGTCTACCTCGCCGGGCCTCATCGGCCGTGTCGTGTGCGAGACCGAGACCTTAAGCCGTTGATCGGTCGCTAATAGCGCATCGACCAGGCTGGTCTTACCTGCCCCCGATGGTGCAGATACGGTGAATAAATGTCCTCTAACCAATGCCATAGCCTTTAACCTGTCCCAGTAATGACTGGCATATATCGTAAAGGGCAAGACCATAAATGTAAAATGCCGGATCGACTATTCAATATTCTGTACCTGCTCGCGCATTTGTTCGATCAACACCTTTAAGTTAACTGCGCCCTGAGTGCTCTGCGTCGCAATCGATTTTGAGCCTAAGGTATTCGCCTCACGATTCAATTCCTGCATGAGAAAATCGAGTCGTCGACCACAGGGTTCAGCCTTAGCCAGCGTGATACGCACCTCGTCGGTATGCGCGGTTAATCGGTCAATTTCTTCAGCAATATCGACTTTTTGCGCTAACATCACGACTTCTTGCGCAACGCGCTCCTGATCGATCTCGATGGCAAAGCTGGCTAGCTTCTCTTCTAAGCGTTGCTGGTGTTCGGCTAAAATGCTAGGCAATGCCTGCTTTATATCAGCGACTAAGTCGTCAATCTGATCCAGTCGAGTAATAATAGTGGCGGCCATCCGCTGCCCTTCGCTATGGCGGGCCTCGGTTAACTGCGTCACCGCCTGATTAAAGCTGAGCAGTAACGTCTCGGTGATCAACTCAATGTTCATTTCACTCGCCTGCAATACACCTGGCCACTGTAAAATTTGGTGGCTGCTTAGCGGCTCTAAACGGCTGTCTTGGTCCTTCAAGCTTTGCGCCGCGAGCAAAAGCGCATCAACCTTAGCTTGATTGATGACGAAACTCTGCTCGGCTTCGTTCGGCTTAAAATGTAAGTGGCATTCAATTTTACCGCGAGCAACGGCTAGCCTAATTTTTTCGCGCAATACAGGCTCAATACTCTTTAGCTTGTCAGGCAGTTTAAATTGAACTTCCGTATAGCGATGATTAACACTGCGCAACTCCCAAACAAAATCGCCTATCTCATGACTGCCTTGCACACGGGCAAAAGCCGTCATGCTGTTAGTAGGGTATAAAGGGGGAACTTGATCAGTCATATTAAGTACCTTATTAGCAATCAGCTGGATGTCATCATCGGTTCACTCAACCGTGACCCGTGCAATGATCCCTTGCAGGTCATTATTGTACTCGCAAGCGGCGCGGCACACGAGAGTCGATAAATAAATAAATGCGTTTTTAACAGCGGCGGTGTATTTGCCCTGCGATGTGTATAATAGCCAGATGAATTCGATCGATGCACTTAGCTAGTCAAACCATCACCAAAGGATACTGTTTCATGCAAAGACCCAGCGGCCGCAATAATGCTGAATTACGCCCCGTTTCATTCATTCGGGGAGCAACTAAACACGCTGAAGGCTCGGTGATTGCCGAGTTTGGCGATACCCGAGTACTGTGTACCGCATCTGTCAGTAAAGGCGTGCCTCGCTTTATGAAAGGAGAAGGTCGGGGCTGGATAACGGCAGAATACGGCATGCTGCCTCGCTCAACCCACGATCGGATGAACCGCGAAGCCTCACGAGGCAAGCAAGGTGGGCGAACGCTTGAGATTCAACGCTTGATTGGTCGCTCCTTACGCTCAGCTGTCGATTTAAACGCCATGGGTGAATTCACTATCACGATTGACTGTGATGTCCTTCAAGCCGATGGCGGCACGCGCACTGCGTCAATTACTGGCGCCTGTGTTGCGCTGGTTGATGCCTTCCAATTTATGCAAGATCAAGCGTGGATCGAGAGCTCGCCACTCAAGTCGATGGTCGCTGCAATATCAGTGGGTATCTACCAAGGCGAAGCAGTACTCGATCTTGACTACCCCGAAGACTCAAATGCTGAAACGGATATGAACGTGGTGATGGCAGAAGGGGGACAATTCATTGAAGTTCAAGGGACAGCAGAGGAAGCGCCGTTTTCAAAATCAGAACTGGCTGACATGCTAGATCTGGCTGAACAGGGCATCACATCACTAATTGCCGCACAAAAAAGCGCGTTATCAAGCTCTGATTAAAAAATCGGTAGTTTGTCTTCACTACTAATCTCATAATCGTAATCAACGATTAATGGCGCGTGGTTAGAAAACTGTTTGGCCGTTAAAATAGATGCATATTCTACTTTTTTTCTAAGCCCCTCAGAGGCAATTTGAAAATCAACTCGCCAGCCGTTTTCACCGCGCTGGCCATCAGGCCACCAAGTAAATTCGTCTTCGTCGCCAATGGCTGCTCGAAAGGCGTCGACATAACCTAAATCAATCAATATTTTATCTAACCAACCGCGCTCTTTGTCAGTAAAGCCTGGCTGTTGATGATGTTGTTCAGCTAACTGAACGTCTCTAGGTTGATGAGCAATATAAAAACAACCACTAATAATAAACTCGCGACGCTTGTGTTTAATCTTTGCTAGGTGCTCATACAGCTGATAAAAAAATTGATGCTTTCGGTCCATGCTCAACTGATCGCCTAATAAGGCATAAGGCGCAAGCAAAGAACCAAAACTAATACGCTCAAAATCTGCTTGAATATAACGAGCCTCATGATCAAAATCCGTAAAACCCAAACCCGTCATAATCGCTTTCGGCAGGTCGCGACAATAGATGGCAACACCGTTTGTCGTCTCTTGGTTATCAAAAAAATACGGGTTAAACGCAATGGGAAAGTAAGGCTCGTTAGGCAATAGATGCTCTTGCGCTTCAATGCCCTGAATACACACAATATCTGCATCTTGACCGTTTAGCCACGCATAAAAACCTAAATCTGCCGCGCGCTCAATGCCATCAGCACAAAAACTAATGACACGCATTTGTCTTTCCTTGCAAAAGCTCTTTCATAAATACCGGTTCTTCTTTAGATGATTTTTAACACGGCCGGTTACTTATACAGTTATTATTAGAGCGAACTAACGATGTCATTAAGATTGTATTTTACAATCTAAACAGACAACTTGGCCAGTATTAAGTCATTTTTTGTGCATTAGTCATCATGGCGCATTTAGACTTATAATGACAAACAACAAACCGTTAACTTAATTTAATTGCTATCGGCAGGCTAGAACATCCTATGGAAGCATTTCAACGTGACTTTATCCAACTGGCTATTGAAGCCCAGGCGCTGTGTTTTGGTAACTTTACCTTAAAGTCAGGTCGAAACAGTCCCTACTTTTTTAACGCGGGTAAATTTGATAATGGCCAAGCACTTGCCATGTTAGGCAAGTGCTATGCGGCAAAAATTGTTGCCTCAGGCCTGTCTTTTGATATGTTATTTGGTCCGGCTTATAAAGGAATTCCACTGGTGGCGGTTACAGCCGCAGCACTAGCTACCGACCACGGCATCAATATCCCTTTTGCCTTTAATCGCAAAGAAGCGAAGGCGCATGGCGAGGGCGGTAGTATTGTTGGCGCTGAACTGTCCGGTAAGGTATTAATTATTGACGACGTTATCACCGCTGGTACCGCCATTCGTGAAGTACTTAGCCTGCTAGCCAGCTTTAAACAGGCCAGCGCCGCAGGCGTAGTTATTGGTTTAGATCGCTGTGAAAAAATAGCGGCAGATTTATCTGCCAGCCAGAGCTTTAGTCGTGATCACCAATTGCCTGTCATGAGTATCGTCACGATTGAAGATTTACTGCAGTTTCTGACCGGTGAAGAGAGAATAAGCCCCGAGGTGGTGGCAGAGATGGAGGCTTATTGGCAACGCTATGGTGCTCCCAAGGATAATCGCTTATAAGCCGTCGAATTGCTTAACCAACGCCTTGAGCCAGGGCTTCCTCTGAAGGATTCGTGGCCGCAGAGATGGGTTCTGCGTTTTGACGCGCTAAAGAGTGCTGTGGTGGCTGGGCAACGCTTTCTCGGAAAAAATGACCCATTAATAACTGCCACTGTTCAGGCCAAAGCTCGGTCGGTGCGCGCTTGAACTCACTGCGCACGTATTGCCCAATTCGGCCTTCCACTGCTGATAAAACTAAATTAACCGCGCTCGCTGCGGTGACAACGGGTCGAATTCCTTCATTTATTTCAGCATCGCGAACTACCTGCTTTAGCTGAGTCTCTAACCGGTCATAAAACTGGGCAACGCGGGTTCTAAGTCGGTCGGTCTCACCGGCTAGTGCATCACCATTAAGAATACGTGAAATACCTGGATTTTTTTCAGCAAAGCCCAATAGCAAGGTCGTAATTCTTTCGAGCCGCCGATGGGCCTCAGTTTCTTCGGTTAAAATAACCGTTACACGAGAAAAGATTGCTTCTTCAACAAATTCAATCAGACCCTCGAACATTTTTGCCTTACTCGGAAAGTGCCGATACAGCGCTGCTTCCGATACCCCTACGACCTTGGCTAAACCTGCCGTAGTAATACGTTCGCCAGGGGCGACCTCAAGCATATGCGCAAGCGATTCTAAGATTTGTTGGCGTCGGGAGTATTTTTGAGCAATTCTAGGCATGGCATTCCAGCTTTATTCAGTAGTGGCGGCCAATCTCATGATCAGCTACGCGTATGATTGATAATCGACCGAAAAGTATGCTCATTTAACAAGACATTGCTTGTCTTAATGTTACGGCCTGTCATGGTTTTCAATGATCACGCTTTTTAATGATATAAATTATTGCCTGCTGAGCATTTAGCGTGATTGATCGTGTTTTAATTTCAATTGCACTTCATTTTTTATCTTTGAAATTCTTTTTTCTTACCCGTTTTAGCTAAGCGTTACTTTTTATTATGTTGGTTTGCACTCACATAGCTTTGAAGTCATAAGATACTCCTAATTCTTTTTTAAGAGAAGTCTTTTTTTAAATAAATTGATAAAAGTTAAGAACTAGAATAAGTATTAGGTTTGTGATCAAGCTGTAAAATCACGCGGCTTAGTTTAACCATTAGTGATAAGCGTGCCGACACCTTGATCGGTAAAAATCTCGAGCAAAACTGAATGCGGCACCGTGCCGTCAATAATATGTGCGCTCTTAGCACCGCCTTTAACCGCATCAAGGGCGCAGCTTATTTTAGGTAACATGCCACCGGTAATCGTCCCATCTGCGATCAACTCATCAACTCTCGACGCAGTAAGACCGGTGAGTACTTGTTCTTGCTTATCCAGCAAGCCGGGCACATTAGTCAATAACATTAATTTTTCTGCCCCCATCACCGCCGCTAACTCACCCGCAACCAAGTCAGCATTAATATTGTAGGTGGCGCCGTCACTGCCCACGCCAATTGGAGCAATGACGGGAATTAGATGATTGGCCGTTAAACTATTCAACAGTTCAACGTTAATTTGATCAACCTGGCCAACATGGCCAATATCAATAATTTCTGACGAAGCCATCGCGGCGGAATTCTGCGTAACCGAGAGCTTACTGGCTTTAATTAAATTGCCATCTTTACCGCTTAGGCCAATGGCTTGGCCGCCCTGCTGGTTAATCAAGCTAACAATCTCTTTATTGACCTGGCCGCCCAAGACCATTTCAACCACGTCCATGGTGGCGTTATCAGTGACCCGCATCCCATTGACGAATTTTGACTCGATATTTAATCGCTCGAGAAGCTCACCAATTTGGGGCCCGCCGCCATGGACAACAATGGGATTCATACCCACCAGCTTCATCAACACAATATCACGCGCAAAGTTGTGTTTTAGGGCATCTTCTACCATCGCGTTACCACCGTATTTAATCACGATGGTTTTCCCCGTAAATCGCTTGATGTAAGGCAGGGACTCGGTTAATACGGCAGCGACTTGGCTAGCAGCTTGCTGATTCAATGACATAAATGAGGAATCGCTCTTCAGTTAACTAAATTAGGGTGGCCATGATTAATTCTATTACAATGTTGAGCATTAATATATCCGACCTTTACTTTCCCTGCTACTCATTTGCCTAGTGCGGGCGTTATTGATCGCTGCTCGGCCTATGAGTTAATAATAGCTTGCAATATTGGCATAAAACGCTGCTCTATTGAACTCAGCGCCGCCTTATTATCGGCTTCAAACCGCAGATTCAGGGTCGCTGAAGTATTGGAGGCCCTTAACAAGCCCCAGCCAGTCGGCGTCGTTAGACGAATGCCGTCGAGCTTCAATCGCTGGTCAGTGGCTAATGGATTCGCCTCTAAAGCCCTAATAAAGCGCTCCACGATAGCAAATTTATCTCTATCACTGACAGCGATATGGCGCTCACTGCTTATGCCGATTGCCGGCAAATCTGACTGCAAAGTGGCTAAGCTGCGCGTATCGCTCAGTAACGACAACAAGCGAAGGCCGGCATACAAGCCATCATCAAAACCAAACCAACCCTGTGCAAAGAAGTAATGGCCGGTATATTCACCCCCTAAAGCGGCTTGCTCCCTTCGCATTTGCTGTTTAATCAATGAGTGACCACTTTTACTGATCACCGCCCTAGCGCCGCAGCGCTCTATCCAAGCAGCAAGACGCTGGCTGGACTTAATGTCATAAACTATCGTCGCATCGGGCCACGCTTGAGTGACCGCTTCAACAAATAACATCATTAACTGATCAGGATCTAGACTTCTACCTAGCTCATCAATCGCCACCAGACGGTCAGCATCGCCATCAAAAGCCAGTCCCAGATCGGCATTAACCGCCTTGACGGTATGCTTAAGACTGTCCAGGCTACCTGGTTTAAACGGGTCGGGGGAATGGGCTGGAAAATTGCCATCGACTGAATCATACAAAGCGACGACTTCACAGCCCATTGAACGGTATAGCCGAGCCGCAATGGAGCCTGCTGCACCATGACAACAATCGAGAACAACTTTTAACGGCGGTAATGAGGGCACAGAAGCCTGCACCGCGGCAATATAGTCCTCACTGATGTCACAGGTTTTTAGCTGGCCTGCACCGATTGCTAGGTGATCTTCATCGATCATCACCCGCAACGCTTGAATGGACGGCTCACTTAAGGCTTTACCGTCAAGTACAACTTTCATACCATTCATATCGCTAGGATTGTGGCTGCCCGTCACCATCACGCCTGCCTGTGTGCCGCAGTAATGGGTCGCAAAATACAGCATTGGCGTGGCAACTAAACCGATACCAATCACATCGCAACCCGTTGCTTGTAAGGCGTCGATGAGTTGTTGATAAATTCTTGGCGAGGACAGTCGACCGTCACGGCCGACAACCAGGGTCGTTTGACCACCACGTAAAGCCAATGTGCCAATCGCACGACCAAGCCCATCAACCGTGGTGCGGTTGAGCTCAGTATCTGCGTGACCACGAATATCATAGGCTCTAAAAATAGCGGGGCTAATCACCTCGCACAGCGACCGAAACGTTCATCATGAGCAGACTCAACTTACCCGTTGTCAGAATTATCAGCAGGGCTAACTTGCTCAGCAATCAGTTGAATTAAGCGACGCGATAAGTGCCGCTTATTGGCTTTTTCAAGCTTGATTGCATCCTTAGGCGTGATGACCACGACTTCATTATCGTCGGCAGCAAAACCAATATCACTGCGAGATACATCATTAACGACAATCATATTAAGCGATTTTCGTGCTAACTTAGCCCGCGCATGGGCGAGCAAATTTTCAGTTTCAGCCGCGAAACCCACAGAAAATAGTGAGCGATCACTTTCAGCAACAGACTTTAATATATCAGGGTTTTTAACCAAGTCTAATTGCATAGTCTCGATATCACTGGTTTTCTTTATTTTTTGCTCAGCCGCCGCAGAGGGCCGAAAATCAGCCACTGCCGCCGCCGCAATAAAAATTGATGCCGGCGCAGCGAACTGCTGGGCTGCCGCTAGCATTTGATCCGCTGAAATGACATCGATTCGCTCTACGCGATCAGGGGTCGATAAACTCACCGGACCCGCGATCAAGGTCACTTTGGCTCCTGCTTCGGCCGCCGCCTCGGCCAGTGCAAAGCCCATCTTGCCGGTCGAGAAATTACTTAAATAGCGAACGGGGTCAATTCTTTCACGGGTCGGCCCCGCCGTAATGACCACATGCTGACCAGTCAGTGTTTGTTGTTCAAATAAATCGCTAGCCGCCGCCACGATCGCTAAAGGCTCACTCATTCGTCCGGCACCAATATCGCCACAGGCCTGCGCTCCATCGTCAGGTCCCACTAGGCGGTAGCCTCGCTGAGATAAAATCTGGCTGTTTTCTTGGGTTGCAGCGTCGCGCCACATGGCCTGATTCATCGCTGGCGCTAATAATACTGGCGCATCACTGGCTCGTAACAACGTGGTTAATAGATCATCCGCTCTTCCCTGCGCAAAACGCGCTAAAGCATCAGCGGTGACCGGCGCAACAATGATCGCATCAGCCCATCGGGCCAGCTCAATATGCCCCATCGCTGCTTCAGCATCAGCATCGAGCAAATCACTGTGGACGCGATTTGACGATACCGCCTGCAGAGTGAGTGGGGTGATAAACTCCATGGCTCCACGGGTCATAACCACCCGCACCTCAGCACCTGCATCGCGCAATCGGCGAACAACCTCAGGGCTTTTATAAGCCGCAATTCCGCCGGTAATACCGAGTAAAAGTCGTTTATTCTGCAACGTTTGCTTCATGATTGAATATCGTACCGGCCATTGAGACAAAGTGAAGATGCCGCTGTCAAAACTGTCTCTCGAACAGCGACAACGCCTTCTAAAAGTCAGAGTATAGCGCATCGGTGACCATGATTATCAATCTTATGAGGCAAATATATGACGATCAAAGACTGGCCGTTGGATGAAAGACCCCGTGAAAAACTGCTAGCTAAAGGCGCTGAAGCCCTGTCAGACGCGGAATTATTGGCTATTTTGCTACGCAGCGGCTATGCCAAGCAAACAGCCGTTGATTTAGCGCGTCAATTATTAGCCGCATGTGGCGGAGTGGCAGGTTTACGACAAGCCCGCTATCAAGATTTTAGCCGAATAAAGGGGCTTGGGATTAGCCACTTTGTTGCAGTACAAGCCGGCATCGCGCTCGCCAATCGCGCCTTACTCAGCCCAATAAAAAAACGCCATGCGGTTGATAATATCGCCGCCACACGGGCTTTCTTGCTCAGCCAACTCAACTTTGAAGTGAGGGAAGTTTTTTGGGGACTGTTTTTAGACAGTCAATACCGTGTGATTGCCAGCCAAGCGCTCTTTTATGGCACCTTGAATCAGGCTAGCGTCTATCCTAGAGAGGTACTCAATGCCTGCCTGCACCACCATGCAGCAGCACTAATTGTTGCCCATAACCATCCGTCGGGCATACTCAGCCCCAGCCAAGCCGACATCGACATTACCTTGCAATTGCGCCAAGCATTGGCCCTGGTGGATATTAAACTACTCGACCACATTGTGGTGGCCGGCGGGAAAACCCTGTCATTGGCCGAAACCGGCCATTTTTACCCGTCTTAGGAAGCAGTTAAAAATGAAAACCTTGTGTTGTCAGCGCCATTCTGGTATAAAGTCGCGCTCTTTTTAAGCCGTAGAGCATTGGCGTTTTACGGTGTAACACAACATGACGCATACCTTTAATTGTTAAGCTTTTTCAATAACTTAGCTTTTATATTCAATTATTTGGCAAATGCATTGGAGAATCAAGATGTCAAAAGTTTGTCAAGTAACGGGCAAGCGGCCCATAACCGGCAATAACGTTTCGCACGCAAAGAATCGCACTAAACGCCGATTTCTTCCTAATCTTCACCGTCATCGTTTTTGGCTTGAAAGCGAAAAGCGTTTTGTTAGTTTACGCGTGTCGTCAAAAGGCATGCGCATTATCGACAAAAAAGGCATCGAAACGATTGTTGCCGAATTACGTGGTCGCGGCGAAACCGTTTAACTAATTACTATCGATCAGTTTAACTGATCTAATCAGATAAAGTGCACAGGCACTAAGAGACTGACATTATGAGAGAGAAAATTCGATTAAACTCATCAGCGGGTACTGGCCACTTTTACACCACTGATAAAAATAAACGTACTATGCCTGAAAAAATGGAAGTTAAAAAATACGACCCTGTGGTGCGCAAGCATGTCATGTACAAAGAAGGCAAAATAAAATAAATAGTTATTTTGGTCGAAAAAACCCGCCTTTAAGCGGGTTTTTTATTGCCTAAATAATCGTTCTAGGGGCATACTTTTGCCTCAACAAAAACGGTTTAAATGATCATGCCAGAATTACCCGAAGTCGAAACCACCAAGCGCGGTATTAAAAACCACCTGGTTGGTAAAAAAATAAATCGTGTCGTCATTCGAGAGTCTCGTTTTCGCTGGCCGATTAGCCGTGGCTTTCGCCAAAAAGTTGATGGTCATACCGTCAGAGCGATAAGTCGTCGAGCTAAATATATTTTATTCCAGTTAGACCACGGTTACTTCATGATTCATCTCGGCATGTCAGGCAATCTTAGAATTGTTGATGCCAGCACCGCAATTAAGAAGCATGATCATGTCGACTTTCAATTAGCGACAGGAAAATGCCTTCGCTTTAATGACCCTCGCCGATTCGGCTCTGTGCTTTGGTTAGGCTCTTCGCCATTTGAACATTCCTTACTGAGCAAACTTGGACCGGAACCCTTTGACCAGAGCTTTAACGGCGAGTATTTATTTCAACGCGCACGGAAAAAGAAAATTGCAGTGAAGAATTTCATTATGGATAATCATATCGTCGTTGGCGCCGGTAACATTTATGCAAACGAAGCATTATTCATTAGCGGCATCCGCCCTACACGACCGGCCGGAAAAGTCACTAAAGCAGAATGTCAGGCCTTAGTTGAGGCCATTATTATGGTGCTCAAAGCCTCGATTGAAATGGGCGGTACGACTTTAAAAGATTTTGTCGGCGGTGATGGCAAGCCAGGTTATTTTCAACAAACGCTTCGAGTCTACGATAGAGAGCAGCAGCCGTGCAGAAAATGCAGCTCGCCAATTAAAGCGTTAAGGATTGGTCAGCGCAGCAGCTACTACTGCCCTCGCTGTCAAAAATAACGCCTATTTACCAACAGCTGTACCTTCTCGACGCGGATCAGCTAAACCTAACCATTGATCCTGTTTACGATAAATTAAGTGCAAGCCGCTGGTCTGATATTTCACCTTTGGCCTGTGGCCCAACTCCGCTAGACCGTCAATCAGTGATGCAGGAGCGCCCTGTTCGACCTCTACGCCACGGCCGATACTGGTAATATGGGGCCGCTGTAATGCGTCCTCGGGTGCGCGGCCTAAAGCTAATACCTCATAAATAAACCCTGCGACATAAGGAATAATACGCTTACCGCCAGGCGAACCAATAATTAATACCGGCTGGTTATGCTGATCGAAAACAATCATCGGTGACATAGAGCTTCGCGGTCGCTTGCCGCCTTCGACACGATTAGCCACACGCTCTTGGTTAACATCACGGGGTCTAAAAGAAAAATCAGTCAGTTGATTATTCAGCAAAAAACCTCCAACCATTAATCGAGATCCAAACGCTGTCTCGATACTGGTCGTCATACTCACCGCATTACCTAACTGATCAACAATGCTTAAATGGGTAGTCGATTCTAATTCTGGACTGTCCTGTGTCATGAAACGCGTCGCTGACGGAAGTGCAATATCACCGGCCGCAACATCCGGCATAGCACGCTTTGAGCTGATTAGCTGAGCACGTTTAGCAAGATAGTCAGTTGCGAGTAACTGATTAACCGGCACGGAAATAAATTCTGGATCGGCCACATAGGTGTTTCTATCGGCGAAAGCTAATCGCAAGGCCTCAATAAAATAATGGGCAAGCAATGGGTTATTTTCAATCGGCTCCTGGCCCGCAACTAAAATCGGCTCAGCAAGCTGCTCAAGAATCAACAATGTCGCCAGCACCGTAGTTGCCCCCGATGAAGGCGGGCCCATACCACAGAGACGATAACTGAAAATCTGTCGGCAAACCGGCGCTCGCTCCACCGGTTGATACTCGGTGAAGTCTTTTGCTGTCAAATACCCGACATTATTATCTTGGTTAACGGCAGTAATTATTTTTTGCGTCAACTCGCTGCGATATAAGTAATCACCGCCTTGTTCGGCAAGCTTCTCTAAAGTTTGCGCATAATCTGGATTTTTTAATTGTGTGCCAATAGCCAATGGCTGACCTTGCTGGTCAAAAAAGTATTGCTTAATCTCATCGCGTTGTTTCACCTTAGGCACTAAGCGTAATAGCGTATTAAGGCGCTCTGAAACAGCAAAACCTTGATCAGCCAACTGAATCGCTGGACTGAAGAGCTGCTGCCAATCCAACTCACCATGCTGTTGATGCGCCAACTCTAACATTTTCACTAAACCTGGAACGCCGACACTTTTCCCGCCAAGCACCGCTGAAAAAAACTTATCTGTCTGGCCCGACTCTGGGCTGAAAAATAAATTTTCATCAACACTTGAAGGTGCGGTTTCACGACCATCATAGCTCTGCAGTATTTTTTGTTTTGCGTCCCAGTACAGCAAAAACCCACCGCCACCAATGCCTGATGATTGCGGCTCAACCAAACCTAAAACTAATTGCGCGGCAATCGCCGCATCAATGGCTGTACCGCCTTGCAACAATATTTTTTTTGCCGCTGCAGTTGCATGAGGATTAGCAGTAACAACCATGAAATTATTACTGGTCGCCTTTTTTATAGGCTGGGCTTGATCCAAACTCTCGAGGTCAACGATCTGGCTGCTGGGTTCAGGCGGTAGATTATTATCTGCGGACTCTGTCAAAAAATCCGAGTTAAGTGGCCTAGGATGATCGACATCTTGACAAGCAAAAAGTAACAGTAAGGCTAAGCTAAGTAAAACCTTGTAGCGCTCAGCACTAGACCACTTCATTAATCACCGGTTTTTTGCAGGATAGCGGTTAACACTGGGGCGGGTACAAATTTTGATACATCGCCATGCAGTGAAGCAATTTCTCTGACTAAAGTTGAAGAAATGTAGGTTAAATCATCGGCCGGAGTCAGAAACACGGTTTCGAAGTCCTGCTTGATTGCGCGATTCATATTGGCTAACTGGAATTCATATTCAAAGTCAGACACCGCTCGAAGACCCCTCAAGACCACGGTCTCGTTAATATCTTCTAAAAAGTGCGTCAGCAGTTTATCAAAACCCAGTACCGTCACATTGGCAATATGAGAAGTTGACTCAGCTGCCATTTCGACCCGCTCATCGAGGCTAAACATAGGGTTCTTTTTACTGCTGGCCGCCACTGCAAGCACAACGCCATCAAACAATCGACTAGCTCTTTCAACCAGATCAACATGCCCATTGGTAATGGGGTCAAAAGTCCCTGGATAAACGACTTGGGCCATACAATAAAACTCCAATGAATGGTTTAGCAGGTGATTTTAAACATTATTGCTTCGCGCCACAATCAATTAACGAAAATGATAGTTTAAAGGCTTAACCACTGCCGACACAGAATAGTTGATAACTGACCTTTCCTGCCACTTTCTGCCGAAGATTCTGCCAGCGACTTGGCAGCGTGGCCAATGAATGCCCAGCGGCCTGCTCGACGTATATCAACGCATCTGCAGCTAAACAGCCTGATGCTTCTAACTCCATGGCCGTATTTGCCAATAGCTGATCTTGAAAAGGAGGATCGAGAAAAACAATATCAAACTGCGCGCTTGACTGCAGAGTCGAATACGCTTGCAACCATTGCGCTGCGCTTGAATGGACCGCAAAGCAATGATCGGTATTGAGCATGGCAGCGGTCTTGGTGAGGGATTCGATGGCCATCTTATGGCTATCGACCGCTGTAACATGTGCGGCCCCTCGGGATAAAGATTCAAATGATAAGCTGCCGCTGCCAGCAAACAAGTCTAAGCAATGAGCCCCGTGCAGGTCATTTGCCAACCAATTAAACAGGGTTTCACGAATTCGGTCGGCAGTGGGTCGCAAACCTTGTGCATCGAGCACCGGTAATTTTCGACCTCGCCAATCACCGCCAATGATGCGAACCGAACGGCTTTGTCCCGGTCGCGATTTTTGTGCCACCATTTGCTTGAAATTACCTCAGAAAAAACGCATTTTCAGCTATTGATTTTAACGATTAGTGATAGCATATCATCCATAAGCAAACGCTATTGATAAATCGATAAAAAATAACTGAGAATACCTATGTTGCGATTTCTTCGCCGCGGCGACAAGCCCTCACCTGATTCGGCTGCCGAGCAGGATATGCCGCCCCCAAGTGAGGGCAGTCTGCTTCAAAAGCTCTCTAAGCGCCTGACTAAAACCAGCCAAGCATTGGGTGATGGCTTAGGCCGCTTATTGCTGGGCAAAAAGGAGATTGATGATGAGCTGCTTGAGGAGATTGAAACCCAATTATTAATGGCCGATATTGGCATGGATACTACTCAGCGCATCATGAACAAGCTCGCTGATGGCATTGAGCGCCAAGCATTGCTCGACTCCGACGCCCTTTATCAGCAACTTAAGGACGAGTTGGCTCTAACATTGAAGCCTAGTGAGCAAAGTTTCACTGTTAACTGTTCAGCCGGGCCCTTTGTTATCTTAGTGGTTGGCGTTAATGGTGCAGGAAAAACAACCACTATCGGTAAACTGGCTAAACGCTTTCAGCGGGAGGGCTTATCAGTGATGCTGGCAGCTGGCGATACCTTTCGCGCGGCAGCGGTTGAGCAATTGCAAGTCTGGGGAGAGCGAAATGATGTGCCCGTTGTGGCTCAACACAGCGGAGCAGACAGCGCATCCGTTATTTTTGACGCCCTTCAATCGGCAACAGCGAAACAGGTCGATATCCTTATTGCTGATACCGCCGGACGTCTGCACAATAAAGATAATCTGATGGAAGAGTTAAAAAAAGTCGTCAGGGTTATGGGTAAAATTGATCCATCGGCTCCGCAGGAGGTGTTATTAGTGCTCGATGCTACCATGGGGCAAAATGCTGTTACCCAAGCCGAACAATTTCAGCAAGTGGTCGGCGTTACGGGGCTGGCAGTCACCAAGCTCGATGGCACTGCAAAAGGCGGCGTCGTGTTTGCCATCAGCGAGAAATTAGGCCTACCGATTCGGTTTATCGGTGTTGGGGAACAAATTGACGACTTACGTCCGTTTAACCAGCATGAATTTGTCGAGGCAATTTTTAACCCTGAGGATGGCCAATGATTGCATTTGAACAGGTCACTAAGTGTTACGCCTCTGGTCAAGAAGCCCTAAGTGAGGTGAGCTTCTCAATAAAAACCGGTGAAATGGCCTTTGTAACCGGTCATTCTGGCGCAGGCAAGAGCACCTTGCTAAAACTCATGATGCTGATCGAACGGCCAACTAAGGGGCATATACTTATTAACGACGTAGCCGTTGATGGGTTTAGTCATCGTCAAATTCCGCTGTTAAGACGCAAGTTCGGCATCGTTCATCAAAATCATCAACTACTTTCCGATCGCTCTGTGTTTGATAACGTGGCATTACCCTTAATTATTGCTGGCTTCGCCCCTCGCGATGTAGGTCGCCGGGTCCGCGCTGCACTCGATAAAGTGAATTTACTCAGTAAAGAAAAGCAATTGCCTGAGATGCTGTCAGGCGGCGAACAGCAGCGAGTCGGTATTGCTAGGGCCGTTGTTAACAAGCCGGCCTTTTTAATCGCCGACGAGCCAACAGGGAATTTAGACCCAGAATTAAGCACACAAATCATGCAGATTTTCCAAGACTTTAACGATGTTGGCGTGACAGTATTAGTGGCAACCCACGATTTAGCGCTATTAGCGCGTATGCCGCACCGCTCGCTAACACTGCGCGAGGGAAAGTTAATTGGCTCAGGTCTGCCCTCATCATCGATGCATCACTCTTCCGCTCAACCGCATGATGCGGACCAGCCATTCGTTCAGGTCGATATTTAAGAGGTCAATAAATCCGGTGAAACCTTCCGTGCAAGCACAATCAGACACCGCGCAATCAGGCTTTATGGCTTGGCGGCAACATCATCGCTCGGTCGCAATCGAAAGCCTTGTCCGCTTAGCGAAACACCCGCTGTCGAGTTTTGTCACCATGCTGGTCCTCGCTATCGCGATCACCTTGCCCAGCAGCTTAAATCTGGTGGTTCGTAATCTTTCGCATTTACTCGGACCCGAGAGCAGCACACTTCAAATGAGCTTGTATTTATCGGCCAATGTCACTGCCAGCGAAGCTCAGCAACTGGCCAGTCAACTGCAGAGCTGGCCAGAGATTAATCAAGCAGTTTATGTCTCGCCAAGCGAGGCGAAACAAATGTTTGAGCAACGGGAAGGCTTTGAGGGACTCATCGATAGCCTGCCGACTAATCCTCTACCCGGGTTAATCACTCTCAGCGTAAAAAGCGCGACTCTCAGCGCCGAGCAGGCCGATAATATTGAACGTAAAGCCATACAGCTCAACGGCGTTGCCAGTGTGAAAATGGACTTGCAATGGTTTCAAAAGATCAGTGCCATCGTGGTATTACTGAATCAGCTCGCTACTGGACTGGCTATTTTGCTAGCCACCGGTGTCATGCTGGTGGTTGGCAATACGATTAAACTGGCTATCGATAGTCGTCGTGAAGAAATTATCGTCATCAAACTGATTGGGGCAACCAATGCCTTTATTCGACGACCTTTTCTCTATCTTGGACTTTGGTTAGGTCTGGGGGCGGCCCTGTTAGCCGTTTTGCTGAGTAAAATAAGTGAATATGCGCTCACTTATGCAGTAAGCTCATTGATCGATGCTTATGGTGCAAACGTCACACTGTTAACCTTGGGCCTTAATGATGGCTTACTACTATTAGCCGGTGGCGCCAGCCTTGGCTTAGCCGGCGCTTGGCTTGCCGCTAACCATCATATTCGTAGCTTAGAGCCTCAATAAGCACTTTCCTCTGACTAAGCTATTTATTTCATTAGTGTTTTTCTAAATTGGCGCTCTAGTCCCAAGGGTGTTAAAATGATCGGCCATTTTGAGTATTTTTTGATCTTTATGGGTTTAAAAATTTATTTTCGTCTCCATCATAAAAATGTGAACGAAATAAATGCATGGCTTTCTCATGCTGTGAACTAAAACCATATTACCGCCGTAAATTACTGGTACTCTCAATTTTGATCGGCAATAAGCGAGAAACAAGAGAACCCACTGATAACTGCATGACATGATGAATACGCAACTTCAAACTATCCCAACCCTCACTCCTGGTGGCAATGTTAATGCCTATATCCAGACGGTTAGCGGTTTTGATATCTTATCGCTTGAGCGCGAACAGGCCTTGGGCCAGCGCCTTGCATACGAGGACGATTTAGATGCTGCGCGTGAATTAGTTATGGCGCATCTACGGTTTGTGGTTCATATTGCCAAGTCTTACAACGGCTACGGCTTAGGTCTGGCTGATTTAATTCAAGAAGGCAATGTTGGCTTGATGAAAGCAGTGAAACGCTTTGATCCCAGCAAGGGCGTGCGCCTAGTCTCCTTTGCCGTTCACTGGATCAAAGCTGAGATCCATGAATATATTTTGCGTAATTGGCGCATCGTCAAAATTGCCACCACCAAAGCCCAGCGTAAGTTATTCTTTAACTTGCGCGGTGCTAAAAAAAGCCTCTCATGGTTAAGCAATGATGAAGCATCTGCGATTGCCAATGATTTGGGCGTCAACCTGAAAGACGTACAGCAAATGGAAGGCCGTTTAGCCTCCCACGACATGGGTTTTGATGCGCCAGCCGATGCTGACGACGAAGCGGCCAGTTATGCGCCTGCTCACTACTTAGAAGATCATAGTCAAGACCCTGCCCTGACCGTTGAAAACAATCAATTCGATAATCTGCAAGTTGATCAACTGCGCAGTGCTCTCAAAGTGCTTGACGAACGCAGCCTAACCATCCTTCAAGCTCGGTTCTTAAATGAAGATAACAAGGCAACGCTTCATGAATTAGCCGACCAATTTCAGGTCTCAGCTGAGCGTATCCGCCAGCTAGAAAAGAATGCCCTGAAAAAATTAAAACTCGCAATGGTTGCCTAAGCTCACTATCCTGTTCTACTCCCTACTCGCATAAGCCCTTGTAACCCAAGCATAGTATTGTTTGGCGTTAAAAATAGGATGATTAAATGGCCAAACGCTTTATTCAATTTGCTGCACTGAATGGCTTGTTAGCGGTAATGCTGGGAGCTTTTGGTGCCCATGCCTTGCGGGGAGAATTAACCGCCGACTTGATGCATGCGTATGAATCCGCGGTGCAATATCATTTTTGGCATGCTTTGGCCTTGTTATTTATCGGCTTACTAATAATTCAAAATAGCGATAATCGATACTTAATCGCCAGCGGTATCTTTTTCGCATTGGGTTTGGTGCTGTTTTCAGGCTCTTTATATTTTCTTGCTATTAGCGATATTCGCTACATTGTTGGCATGCCGATCGGCCTTATTACTCCCGTTGGAGGCTTGATGTTTATCTTCGCGTGGTTACTGCTATTGATCGCAAGTCTTAAGCTTTAACCATGACATCAACTGACCCAAGTAAACAACGAGCAATTAAAAGTTTTGCTATCCGCAGCGGCAGGATGACCGCAGCGCAACGTGAGGGTTTACAGACTCACCTACAAAAATGGGGCTTAAGCACTCGCGAAGGTCTCATTAATTGCGCTCAGGTATTTAATAACGATCATCCCACGGTATTAGAAATTGGCTTTGGTATGGGCGACTCACTGGCGTCTATGGCCGCTGCCGAACCTAAGAAAAACTTTATGGGTGTTGAAGTCCACAGTCCTGGTATCGGGCGCCTACTATCCCTTGTTGCCAGCCAAGAGCTTCATAACGTGCGTGTTTTCGATGGTGACGCCGTAGAGATTTTAAAAAATAATATTGCCCCTCAGAGCCTGAGTAGAGTGAATATTTATTTTCCGGATCCATGGCATAAAACAAAGCATCATAAAAGACGGCTCATACAGCCTGAATTTTTAAGCTTATTACATTCCCGCCTTTCTCTTGGTGGCCTATTGCATATCGCTACCGATTGGCAGCATTATGCGAATCAAGTGCTCAAACTTCTTGATGAACAGCCTCAATTTGAAAATATTGGCGACCAGCATGGCTGCGTCGATGCTATTGATTTCGGCAGGCCTGAAACCAAATTTGAGCGCCGAGGAAAGCGCTTAGGCCATGGCGTTTGGGATATGGCATTTAGAACAACAAACTGATAGCTACGGGTCAAAATGAGCGATCATATTGTTTAAAAACAAACGACCCTTAGCCGTTGGCCGATACAAAGATCCCACTTTTTCTAATAATTCTTGTTTTTCTAGATCAATAAGCTTCGGCCCAATGTCAGAAAACAACAAGCCAGTTCGCTGACTAAATAATTCCTTCGTAAAGCCTTCATGTAAACGCAAGTGGTTCATCATAAATTCAAGCGCTAACTCCGATCGGTCAATCGGCTGTGAGCCTGCCACTTTATCTTGCTTAGCTAGGTAGTCCTCAGGCGTTCGCGTTTTCCAGCGCCTAATTATTTGTTGGTTAGCTAAAGTTATTTTCCCATGTGCACCCGCACCAATGCCAAGGTAGTCGCCGAATTGCCAATAATTTTTATTATGCCGACTATACTTTCCTTCTCGAGCAAAAGCCGAAACCTCATACTGGTAATACTGTGAGCGCTCAAGTAAAGCTAAGCCTTCGACAAATAAATTATCTAAAATATTTTCAACCGGGAGTTGTGGCGGGCTATTATAAAAAACCGTGTTTTTTTCAATAGTCAACTGATACCAAGATAAATGTTCTGGCGATAAAGCGATAGCCTGATGAAGATCATCAAGCCCCTGAGTGAAAGATTGCTCAGGCAAGCCGTGCATAATATCCAGATTAATATTATTAAAACCAGAAGACCTAGCAGCTCGATAAGCCTTATAAGCCTGGGCACTATCATGGACGCGGCCTAACTGTTTAAGTGAGTGATCTGAAAAACTTTGGACACCTAACGATAAGCGATTAATACCCGCTTCTAAAAATCCGTCAAAATGCTTACTATCAATGGCGCCAGGATTAGCCTCAATAGTGACCTCCAAACTATCGCTTAAGTTAAGCTGCTGATGGAGCTGCTTGAATAAATCAATATAAAATTGACCGCTCAGTAAACTGGGCGTGCCGCCGCCAATAAAAATTGAATGGATCTCGCGAAGAGGGTTTTCTAAGTTTAAGTCCGCCTTAAGGTCGACGAGCAACGCCTGCAAGTATTGTTGCTCAGGAAGATCTGTCAGATCTGCTTTTAATTCATGAGAATTAAAGTCGCAATAAGGGCATTTACGAATACACCACGGTATATGAATATATAAACTCAGTGGTGGTAATTGAATCAAGGCAGTAAACCAACCGCATCCATTTGCTCAAACAGCATTTTCAGTGCCTGGCCACGATGACTGATGCTATTTTTGAGCGCAGGGTCGAGTTCTGCGCTGGCGCAATTATATTCTGGCAAGAAAAATAATGGGTCGTAACCAAAGCCATGATTACCGCGCGGCTCGGTTAATATCACCCCCTGCCAACGAGCCACACAGACCATCGGTGAAGGATCAGTTTCATGCCGCATAAATGCTAAGGCGCAAACAAATCGAGCGGTCCGCTCGCTGGCAGGCTTACCTTCTAGCAACCGAAGCAATTTACTGTTATTCGCTTCATCACCGGTTCGCATGCCATTCTCATCTTCGCCAAAGCGAGCTGAATAAATACCGGGCGCGCCATTTAATGCATCAACTTCAAGACCTGAATCATCAGCAATTGCGGCTATGCCAGTAAGCTTCGCCGCATTGCGGGCTTTAATTATCGCATTTTCAATAAAACTCAAGCCATCTTCAATGGCTTCAGGCACGGAAAAATCACTTTGCGGCATAATCGTTAACTGACTGGCCGAAAATAATTGTTCAAATTCTTTTAATTTTCCAGCGTTCCCACTGGCAATAACGACTTGCTGTAGACTCATGGCTTATTACTTCTTCAATGATATTTATCAATTTAGATAAAAATGGTGCTGGAACTTAACCTTGATCGGGGCATCACTTCCTTCAGGCGTGACATAAGCCTCAATGATAATTTTTTCATTATCATTGCTTATTTTAAATTTCGCTAAATAATAAATGGCGTCTGGCTCTTTAACTTCCTTAAACACCATTTTATTTTTGTGCAGCAAGTTAAACCATGTGGCGTTTATCTTTTTCGCGCCAACCGGGATGCTGGTTCCGTCAACTAAATATTCCCGCAAGGAAATATTGATTAAAGCCAAGTTCTTTGCGCGCTTAACACCAATCGCTTTAGCCGTTTCGGGCTCTAAGAAAGTCGTGTTAAAAACACTATAAAGAACTTCATAACGGCCTTTTTTGACCGACGTTTCGCCTACAGCAAATACAGTAGATGAGCAGCTGATAGCTAAAAGCGCTAAGAAAAACCATCTTTGAGTCTTCATTAATGTCTTACCGAGTAACATGGTAGATTGCATGGGCGCCGAAAAAATTTGGCCAAATTTTGTTATACCATTTGGGTCGGTGATCTTTTTTAGTGCCCACCAAAGCCATCTGAACCGTTCTGTGGATAATCTTAATATTTTTTTCAACGCATAAATTTTCAAAATCTTTAACCGTGCAAAAGTGAATATTAGGCGTGTCGTACCAATGATAGGGCATCATTTTACTCACCGGCATTTTACCGCGTAGCATTAAATACCAGCGAGCTTGCCAATGACCAAAATTAGGAAAAGTAATAATACACTCCTTACCTACCCGCAACATTTCTTCTAAAACAAAATCTGGTCGCCGAACCGCCTGCAAAGTCTGGGTCAATAAAACCGTATCAAAGCTATTGTCAGAAAAATTACTTAGCCCTTTATCAATATCCTGCTCTATGACACTGAGACCCTTGCCAACACAGCAAGTAATATTATCGGTATCAATTTCTATCCCTAATCCGCTAATGTTTTTTTCGTTGACTAGATCATCAAGTAAAGCGCCATCACCGCAACCAAGATCTAATACTCTAGTATGAGGGTGAATCCACTGCTTAAGAGTGATCAGATCATGACGCATGATTATCACCTGTTAATGTAAGTTCGTCACTGGCTAGCTGCTGGGATACTTGTTTCATATACGCGGTAAACACCTGATTGTATCTTTCAACAGGTAATAAAAAAGAGTCGTGCCCCAATGGTGCATCGATCTCAACATAACTAACCGCTTGCTGGGCGCCAATTAAAGCCTGCACAATCTCTTCTGATCGCTGCGGGGAGAAGCGCCAATCACTAGAAAAAGACATGACTAAAAATTTGCATTTGGCATTACGAAAAGCATTCACTGGATCATCATTGTATTCACGCGCTAAATCAAAAAGGTCTAAAGCCTTGGTCATTAGCATATACGTATTGGCATCAAAGTTTTCAGAAAATATATCCCCTTGGTGGTGAAGATAACTTTCAACCTGAAACTCTAAAGCTGATTCTGTGCCCTGTTCAAAGCTGCCCGAACGAAGCTCGCGGCCAAACTTTTCACCCATTACACCATCAGATAAATACGTGATATGGCCAATCATTCTGGCAATCGCCAAGCCTCGCTTAGGTATAACATCATGCTGATAATAACGACCACCATGAAAGTCTGGGTCTGAACTAATGGCGGTTCTAGAGGTATTATTAAAAGCAATATTTTGCGCCGTCAGTTTTAGCGCTGAAGCAATAACCACGCAATGCCGAATTCTATCAGGATATTCAAGCGACCAACGCATGGCTTGCATACCACCTAAACTGCCGCCGACTACAGCCGCCCATTGCTGAATGACTAAATGATCAGCTAACAAGCGCTGGCTTTCAACCCAGTCCCGCACTCTCAGTGTCGGGAAATCTGGTCCCCATGGTTCTCCTGTGGCGGGGTTTATCGATGTTGGGCCGGTACTGCCGCTACAACCACCAATATTATTTAAGCTGACAACAAAAAATAAGTTGGTATCAATCGCCTTGCCTGGGCCAATATAATTATCCCACCAACCGGGCTTTTTATCGTCTTCTTTGTAATAACCAGCGGCATGATGATCGCCTGACAAGGCGTGGCAAATTAATACCGCATTGGAGTGATCGCTGTTTAGGCTACCATAAGTTTCGTAGACAATATCTAAATTTGGCAAATCTCGCCCACAAGAAACCCTGAACGGCGCATCAAAATGAACCGTTTTAGCTGTCACTAGGCCGACTGAATTCGCTGAAAATTTCATAGTGTTTTGTCACCAACGACTAAATGTTTAGCTTACACTGCATGACGACTCTTGCTATAGCGTTATTTCCGTTAATTATATGGCTATGTCTCTCGGTTACTTGCGGTATACCTAGTCCTGCAGCCATTGTTTTGCTTGTTGCATTATGCGGCTCTGAGCAATGGCGATAAACGCTAGTACCCCACTTAAATTAGCTGCCATATCCGCAATTGAGCAATATCGATTCGGCAATGTTGCTTGCAGCAATTCAATAATGATTCCATACACAACCGCCGACCCAGCGGCGAGTAAAAAAATAGACCGGCTGTTAATTAAAATAAATGGCCAAATCATTAACGTAAAATAAGCAAGAAAATGCAAGACCTTATCAGAGTGTGAAAACGGCATAGCGGCCAAGGCAGGCTTGACCGCAAAATAACTCATCACAGATAATTGGCTGATCAGCAGAAACAACGCCATTAATCGAAACCAATACTGATAACGCATTCGTCTAGCACTCACTGCATTAACTGCAGGGCCTCACGGACAACCATCACCAACATGGCGATCGTTGAGAGAGAGAAAAATGAAAACCGTGCCATCACATTATTGCTAGTTATCTGAATTAATGAGTGCAATACCCTTAGCGCTACATAAGCCCAAGCCAACTGCACCTGCAGAGCATCAACTTGCCCTGCTAACGCCAAATAAAAGCACAGCGCGTAAAATATCGTCGGCTGCTCCATCAAATGATTATAATTATCAGCAGAAGCCTCTACCTTGGTTGGCAATATTCCACTTAATGCGCTCGGATGTTTGACTGACTGCGGGTCGATTTCTGCTTTAGCCATCGCAGGCATACGCATCGCATACATGCGAATAAAAATAACCAAACTCCATGCAATTAAAGCCAATACGGGCATTAAAATAGCCGTATTTACAACGATTGAATCTGTCATGCTTTTCTCCTATTGTTTGCTTATTGGTATAAGAATTACACAAGTATTATTCGTCAGAAAAACCTTCTTTAAAACTCGGATACTGCAGGCTAAACCCTGAGTCCAGCAAGCGATGATTTAAGCAGCGTTTATTGCCTCCTCGACCTGAGGCTGCACCTTGTCTCAACGAGGCTAACGATATTCTATTTTTATTTGCTAACCATTGCATTACTTCATAGAGAGGTGTTGGTTGGCTGTCGACGGCAAGATAAATAGATTCAAGTGGCTGGCCTGCTTGATACCGCCACAAGAGATGCATAAAAATACGACAACAATCGTCGATATGTATGCGATTGCTAATCATCGCTGGCTCCCGAGGGCAAATCTCACCGGCCTCTAAGCGGGACACTAAGCGACTTTTACCGCGGCCGTATATACCTCCAAAGCGAATCGAGCTGGCAGGCCCTGAATATTGCTCGATTAATGCCTCAGCTTCCAGCATAGTCTGGCCAGAAAAGCTCGTTGGCACAGTGACACTGCTCTCATCAACCGATGAGCCATCGGTTTGACCATAGACACTGGTCGATGAAGCAAAAAGCACCAATGGACTAACCGCTTGGGCAGATAATGGGCGACTTAGCGACTGCAAGACATGGTGTAAACCTTCGATATAGGTTCGCCGGTAAGCGTCGGCAGTAAAACTATCGGCCGTCAATGTGACAATAACCGCATCCCATTGCTGTTCACTTAATACCGCCAAGCTCGCTGGCTGGGTAATATCAATACTCAGAGCCGCTATGCTCTCAGGCAGTGACTGGATGGTTCGCCTAGCACCAACAGCCTCATAATGATCAGCCTGGAGCAAGCCTGCTGTTTGAATGCCCAGCTCGCCACAGCCAACCAGCAATACCTTGCCCTTGGTCTTCAGTTGCTGTGATGTAAGAGAATTTGCCATAATTTATTTTCAGCGAAAACGTATTGTTAGGTCAGATAATAACATTGAATCGTCATCGGCAACATAAGGCTTTGCAGAGAACGATGGACTGGGCTTTCGCTTTATCTATTGGCCAGTTATGATGGTATTAAGCGCTCATATAAACGCAAAAATACTGATCCATTGCAGCTCGCGATTAAGATACTTATGCAGAATCATGTTTCTCCACAGCCAATACCATTATCGACAATCAAAGGCGTTGGGCCCGCTATTGCTCGTAAACTGAATGCATTGGGCATCTTTTCAGCCACTGATCTATTGTTTCATTTACCGCTGCGTTATCAAGATAGAACCACCGTCCAATCTATCGGTAGTTTGCAGTCAGGCCATGCGGTGGTCATTGAAGGAGAGGTCACGGCCTGTAATATAATATTTGGTAAACGGCGAAGCCTAGTATGTAAAATTAAAGATCAAAGCGGTGTATTAACACTTCGCTTCTTTCACTTTTCAGCCGCTCAAAAAAAACAGATGGTCAATGGCCAGTTGTTACGTTGCTTTGGTGAAGTCAATATTAATCGTGGCAGCGCTGAAATGATTCACCCAGAATATCAGCGTATTAACGCCGGTGACCCTCTACCTAATCCAACTCATCTAACCGCTATATACCCGACAGTCGATGGAATCAGTCAGATACGATGGCGCAATTATATCGAAGGCGCTTTTGCTGTGAGCAATAATGCCTCTGTCGAAACGCTGATTGATAACGAAAAAATATCAGCGATTAAACAAACACTAGCCGCCGACCTTTTCAGCTCGCTAAAGTTACTACACTACCCTCCTGCGACAATCGACTTAGCGCTTATCTCAACAGGCATGCACCCATTGCAGCGACAGTTAGCATTTGAAGAGTTAGTCGCACAGCGGCTATCACATTTATTATTGCGTAAAACCAGCCTAACAACGCCAGCGATTGCTATTGAGCCTAATGCAGGAATAGAAGAAACATTTTTAAGCCGCTTAGCATTCACGTTAACCGGTGCCCAACAGCGAGTTTTACAACAAATTAAAAATGATATTGCCAAGCCGCAGCCAATGATGCGCTTATTACAAGGGGACGTTGGCTCGGGTAAAACAATTGTCGCTGCCACCGCGGCATTACAGTTTATCAGTCAACATCAGCAAGTTGTCATTATGGCGCCAACAGAAATTTTAGCCGAACAACATCTCGAAACGTTCACTGAATGGTTTGCTAACTTAAACATCCGTACTGGCTTATTAGTCAGTAAAATACCTGCGGCAGAAAAAAGGCAGCGCTTAGCGTCTATTGCTAATGGTGAAATGCAGATTATTATTGGTACTCATGCCCTGATTCAAGAGCAAGTTAATTACCAAAACCTGGGTTTAATTGTTATCGATGAACAACACCGCTTTGGTGTTGACCAGCGGCGAAAACTGAAAGATAAGCGGCTTGATCACTTTGGCGTCCATCAACTGGTTATGACTGCAACGCCCATCCCTCGTACTTTAGCCATGACATTTTATGCCGACCTCGACTACTCAGTGATTGATGAATTGCCACCGGGACGATCGCCAATTGAAACAGTCGCTTTAAGTAATGATCGACGCGGCGCAGTCATCGACCGGGTTAATAATGCCTGTCAGCAAGGGCGGCAAGTGTATTGGGTATGTACCTTAATTGAGGAGTCGGAGCAATTAGACTGCCAAGCCGCCGAAACCACGGCCAATGAACTTGTGACTCTGCTGCCAAATATCACTGTCGGGCTAATTCACGGCCGATTAAAGCCGGCGCAAAAACAGATCATCATGCAGCATTTTAATGCAGGCGATATTCAGCTGTTGGTCTCGACCACAGTCGTTGAAGTGGGTGTAAACGTACCCAATGCAAGTCTAATGATAATTGAAAATCCAGAGCGACTGGGCTTATCGCAATTACACCAACTTCGTGGCCGCGTGGGTCGCGGGGAAATACAAAGCCACTGTGTGCTAATGTATCAAAAACCATTATCAAAAAATGGTAAGCAGCGTATCGATATTATGCGCGCCACTAATGATGGTTTTGTGTTGGCACAAAAAGATCTTGAAATGCGCGGTCCTGGCCAAGTACTAGGTACTCGCCAATCGGGTGCTAGTTTATTTAAAATGGCTGATCTAGAGCGCGACAGTGATTTAATTCCAGATGTTGTGGCTTATTCAGATGCGGTGATTGACCAAAATCCATCTATGGCCAATAAACTCATCGAACGCTGGTGTCCTTTAGCAAGTAACTATATTGACGTTTGAAGCTATCTTCAATGCGCCTCATCCCAATTTTTTCCGCTACCAACGTCGACAACTAAGGGGATCGCTAACGTCGCTGCAGATGACATTAGCTGTGAAATATTTTCTTTTGCATAATCGAGCTTTTCAGTTGGCACTTCAAAAACCAATTCATCGTGGACCTGCATAATCATTTTTATGTCGACATTGTCTTGTAGCCAATAGCTGACTTCCAACATAGCGAGCTTAATGATATCTGCCGCCGTGCCTTGCATGGGCGCGTTAATAGCCGTTCGTTCAGCCGCCTGTCGCCGCATGCCATTGCTGCTATTAATCTCAGGTAAATATAAACGGCGACCAAAAAGAGTTTTAACATAACCTTGTTCAGCGGCTTTGCTACGCGTGTCTTCCATATAACTTAACACCCCTGGATAGCGCTCAAAATAGCGATCGATATAACTTTGCGCGTCATGCCGGCCAATATCTAACTGCTTAGCTAAGCCAAATGCTGACATCCCGTAAATGAGTCCAAAATTAATCGCCTTTGCTCTGCGTCGCTGCTCTTGGCTCACCTCGGCTAGATTTACCGCAAATACTTCTGCCGCTGTTGCCTTATGCACATCTAGGCCGGCATTAAAGGCATCAACTAAACCTTTATC
The DNA here is from genome assembly GCA_002726445.1 of Cellvibrionales bacterium. GTDB lineage: Bacteria > Pseudomonadota > Gammaproteobacteria > Pseudomonadales > UBA7434 > UBA7434. Next base: position 30,091 of record PBSZ01000059.1, read on the forward strand.
GCCAGATAAGTGCGCCATAATACGTAATTCAATTTGCGAGTAATCGGCTGCTAACACCGAGCTGCCCGCCGGAGCAATAAATGCCTGCCTGACTCGCCTTCCTTCTTCGGTCCGGATAGGAATGTTTTGTAAGTTTGGATCCGATGAAGACAGTCTTCCCGTCGCTGTCACCGCCTGATGGTAGGAGGTATGCACGCGGCCGGTTGATGGAGCAATTTGCTCTGGCAAGCGATCAGTATAGGTTGATTTTAATTTACTTAAGCCTCGGTACTCCATAATAACTTTAGGTAATGGGTAATCCAAAGCTAGTTCTTGTAATACAGGCTCTGCTGTTGAGGGCTGCCCTTTCGGCGTTTTCTTAATGACTTTTATTTTTAGCTTTTCGAACAAAATCGTTTGCAATTGTTTTGGCGAGCCTAAATTAAATTCTTCACCTGCCAGCTCATAAGCTTGTTGTGCTAGCTGTGCTATTCTTTCGGTTAACTCTTGGCTTTGCTTGGCCAGCAAATCACCATCTATAAGCGCCCCAGTTTGTTCTATTTGGCAGATAACATCGAGCAAAGGTAATTCAATATCGTCATATAACTTTTTTAATTCTGGTGATGCATCCAGCTCCTGACTCAAGGCTTGCTGCAAGCGTAATGTGATATCTGCATCTTCAGCAGCATAAGGGCCGGCAATGTCTAGATCAACTTGGTTAAAACTGATTTGCTTAGCGCCCTTGCCTGCTACGTCTTCATACTTAGTGGTGGCTTGGTTCAAATAATGTAGCGCCAAGCTGTCCATATCATGTCGACTAGCCGTTGAATTCAACACATAAGACATAAGCATCGTATCATCACCAATACCCTGCAAGTTAATGCCGTGATTGGCGATGACATGCTTGTCGTATTTTAAATTTTGTCCTGTTTTTTTAAGCTTTGGATTTTCAAGCAAGGGCTTAAACGCCGATAGCACTTGCGCCTCGGTTAACTGATTAGGCGCAGCAATATAATCATGGCCAAAAGGAATATAAGCGGCCTCACCAAGAACGGTGCTGACTGATACGCCCACTACTCTCGCTTCCATATAGTTTAAGCTGGTCGTCTCGGTGTCAAAGGCGAACTGTTGACTGGTCGATAGCTTTTTTATCCAAGCATTCAAACGATCTAATTCATAAACCGTTTCATAATTGCGTTCAACTTGCTGGCCGTTGCTAGCCGATGGCTTGGTTTTATCGACCTGTTGTTCTCTGCGGTTAGCCGTCGTTGACCCAGTAATTTTCTCGTCACTGCTAGTTTGATTTTCGGTATGCTTACCGGCGGCAGTTTCCTTTATCCACGTTTTAAATTCATATTCGCTGAATAATTCATGTAGGCGCTCAATATTCTCAGCGCTGCTAAGTTCGCCTTGATACAAACTTAGCGCAGTTGTTTCTAGTGCAACGTCGAGTTTTATGGTTGCCAGTTGATACGATAAACGAGCTTCATCTTCATTTGCTGCCAATTTTTCAGCCAATTTTTTTGCGCCTCTGACAGGGACATTGACGACTTGATCTAATTGTTGATAAATCTCTTCGACGCCGCCTAAATGCTGAATTAAACCCAATGCAGTCTTCTCGCCTACCCCGGCAACGCCTGGAATATTGTCAACTTTATCACCCATTAAGGCGAGGTAGTCGATGATGTAATGTGCCGGTATGCCAAACTTTTCAAGCACCCCCGCCTCATCCATCACAGTATTAGTCATGGTATTCACCAAGGTGACATGCTGATTCACTAGCTGGGCCATATCTTTATCGCCGGTTGACACCACAACCGGTATCGCTTGCTCACTGGCCTGCTTTGCCAAAGTGCCAATCACGTCGTCGGCCTCAACGCCGGCCACCGCTAATAGCGGAAGTCCCATGGCTCTAACGATCTCGTGAATGGGCTCTACTTGCGGACGAAGATCATCAGGCATAGCAGAACGGTTAGCTTTATAGGCCGGAAACATATCATCTCGGAAGGTTTTTCCTTTGGCATCAAATATAACCACAATTACGCTGCTGCTGTAGGTTTTTTGTAAGCTTCTGAGCATGTTTATGACGCCCTTAATCGCCCCCGTCGGCTGGCCCTTGGAAGTATTTAATGGGGGTAAAGCATGAAAAGCACGGTAGAGATAAGAGGAACCGTCTACCAAAACAAGCGGTTGGATCGAGGCCATAAGCGGAGCAATACCTTTGTTGAGCAATAGAATTATCAGGGCTAAGTTTATCACAGGCATGAACCTTTCATCATGGCTCAATAGCCACAACTCAGCCCTTTGACAAGCTGATCAAAATTCACTCTCTTCTGAAGATGTTACCTTGTTAATCTTTGCAATGAACCGATTGGTAACACTTTGCGTATAACCCCCTATACAGAATGTTATTTATTTATTATTCAAAGAGATAAGTTGTTCTAAATGTTATTTGAATAGTAAATTACCAATTATTTACACTATTATTTGATCAATTTCGGGTTTGACACTGGCTTTTATTCTCATAAGTGTTACTATATGTAACATAGAATTAAACATCATTATTAACCCGATCGATGACCAGCCAAAAGCCAGTCATCCTCAACAAACGAAAGGAGTAACGAAGATGAAAAAACTAACTTACTCTGCCATTTCGTATGTAGCGGCAGCACTGCTCCTATCCGGATCAGTATTTGCCAATCCAGCCGACGTGAGTGGAGACTCTATTCAAATTGCTGAGCGCTTAAGTGCCAATAGTAAACCCAGTTTTTACTTAGCCTTAAATCGTTACCCGGTAGCGCTGCCTTCAATGTCTCAACACAGAAGTCGCTCGTTTTCGGTCACGAATAACAGCGAGGCTTACATCGATAGCTTGCAGAAAGAATTACGTGACCAGCTGGATATTTTGATCGAAACGAAAGAATCCTTTTCTTATTAGTCTTGCTCCTCGAAAGATACGCTTTGGGTCCCTATAGGGACCCTTTTTTTATGGCGGATTTTTAAGCAACTTAATGGCGGGCGCTTAATCACAAAAGCCATAAAATCCACGAGAAAAATAGCAATACTCCTTTGCTACGCCCCGCTCTAATAGCTGCCGATTTAGTTCCACACCGGATTGGTCCCCGCTAAGAAAGCATCGCGATACAATACGACCGTATCGGTCTAGCTCCTTTGGAAAACATGACAGACGTTGATTATTGGTTAAATTATTGAGCGCTCGCCGCGCTGACCAATAACCGGGCTTGTTTCGCTCAGGCGCATCAACGCCCCAAAGTCTAATTTGTCGCTGCTGGCCAGCTAAATAGAGACTATCACCATCGACCACTCGGCCTACCTCCATTGATAACATAGGCTTCAATAGGTCTTGTTCGGATTGCGACTGTTCAGCATAGACAGAATGGCTGCATAAGCATAGATTGAGAAATATAAAGACGCCTACCGTCGAAGATTTTGTTACATGAATAGTGAGCTGGCTAAACATATTGCTACCAATACGACTCACTGCATCGACAATACAACTAAAATAATTAACGAGCACTGGCTCGAATCGACTTATAGGTCATCAACATGCGGCTAACATCAAGCGGCGGTTTATAAAATCCACTGTAATGACCAGCGGGGTTGATAACGGCAATATGACCACTGTGATCAACCGTATAATCGCCTGTCTCCACATTAGTCACAATTTTCTGGAAGGCAACGTTAAGCTGTTTTGCGAATCGATGGATTGATAAGAATTCACCCGTCACGCCAATGAAATCAGAATTAAAGTATTCTACATATGGTTTTAATTTTATCGGCGTATCACGAGCAGGATCTAAGCTAACCATTAAAAATTGTGTGTCTTCAGCATAATCGGTATCTACCAAGAACTCATTCAGTTCATTCATCATGGCCAGCGTAGCAGGGCAGATGTCAGGACAGTGCGTAAAGCCAAAAAATATTAAACTCCATTGGCCTTGCAACTGCTGCTTAGTAAATGCCGCTTCATTCTGATCAAGCAAATTAAATTCAGCAATTTCACGTGGCGAAGAAAACATAATCGCGCCATTGGCGACTAATTCTTTTGGGCTTAAAATACGGTCCATCGACAAGCGATTAACAAATAAGCCAAACACCACGGCAATGAAACAAACAATAACAATAAGGGTTTTTTTTATCCCTTGCTGCTGCCTTTTTTCAGTATCAATTTCGGTCACTAAATATAGCCTTTAAAAATTTGTATAGGTGCAGGGCTAATTTTATTACTTAATAGCCTGCATTTCTATCGGGGGAGGTATGCGATTGAGACGCTCATCTAACGGAAGTATATAGTGGTCAGCTAGCATAATAATAAACAAAGCCATCAAATAAATAATCGAATACCTGAATGTTTGCATAGGCGCTTGCGGATCTTTGTTGATTAACATGACTACCGCCCAATATAAAAATCCTAGGCCTAAAATGACAGCGCCCAACAAATACAATAAACCAAACATCTTAGTTGCAAACGGCAAAACAGAAACAACAAACAAAATAATAGTGTAAAGCAAGATATGTAATCGAGTATATTTATCACCGTGCGTCACCGGCAACATAGGAATACCCACTTTGGCATAATCATCTTTTCGATGAATCGCAAGTGCCCAAAAATGCGGTGGCGTCCATGCAAAAATAATTAGCACCAATAATAATGCATAGCCATGTATCTCATTGGTGACCGCGGTCCAGCCGAGCAGTGGCGGGGCAGCACCAGCCAAGCCACCAATAACAATATTTTGAGGCGTTGCACGCTTCAAAAAACAGGTGTAAATAAGCGCATAGCCAATCAGTGAGCCTAAGGTTAACCAAGCGGTCAGCTCGTTCACATAAAAAATTAACACCCACATGCCCAGCAGGCCCATGACTGCGCTGAACAATAATGCATGGCTGTCTTTTAAGCGCCCCTGTGCAACAGGACGGTTTTCAGTACGCTTCATTAACAGGTCAATTTTTTTATCAACCACGTGGTTGATAACCGCTGCCGAGGCCGCACAAAGACCGATACCCAGATTGCCTAGCAATAAAATATCAAGCGGCACCATGCCTGGCACCGCAAGCAACATGCCGACCACAGTCGTCAGTGCCATTAAAGCAACCACATTGGGTTTGCAAAGCTCAAGATAATCACGCCATAGAGGCTGATCAAGTTTTTTTTCAGCGGCGTCTGAATTTGTCATTTTTTCATCTCAACACTCGAGCGATCGTTCAATTTACCTGCTTCGATCAAGCAGCTTGAACCGCATGGCTGGTGTAAAATCGGTGGCATAAGCCTACAAAGGTCAATAATAGCATGGCGCCCACGGCATTGTGCGCAACAGCAACCGGTAATGGCAGTGACCAATAAACGTTACTCAAGCCAAGGCTTATCTGCAGTAACAAAACAAAGGCCAGCATTATTGCCCATTGAGAGCTGCTTTTTTGCTTTATTCTTAGCAGTCGATAGACCAAATAAAAAACGACGAGGGTAACAACTATCGCGCCTATTCTATGACTAAAATGAATTGCAGTTCTAGCGGAATTCTCCATTAAGCCCCCCAAGTAATTGGGCCCAATATCCTGGGCAAAGTTAAATCCCTTGGCAAAATCCATATTTGGCCACCACCGACCTTGGCAAGTCGGCAGGTCGGGGCAGGCGAGGGCCGCATAATTGGTGGAGGTCCAACCGCCAAGCAAGATTTGCACGATGACTAAGCTCATCGCCACCCATAGTAAAGGCTTCAATCGCTGTATTTCTGCAAATGCATGAGGCGGCATTTGCCATCGGCGGTTTTGCAGACGAAGAGTTAACAGCCAAAGCAGAGAGAGGGTGGTAAAGCCGCCAATCAAATGCGCGGTGACGACCTGCGGCCAAAGATTCAAAGTGACCGTCCAACGACCAAACATTCCTTGCACAATGACCATCGCAAGCAACACAAGGCTTAGCTTTATTGGTGCATTAAGGCCATTCTGACGCTGACGATAAGCCATACCCACGAATGCGATACAAAACAAGCCTAAGCTGGTGGCCAATAAACGATGCACTTGTTCGGGCCAGGTTTTGTCATGTTCAACCGGCGCTTCAGGAAAGGCAGCATTGGCTGCCGCCACTTCCACCGCGTCCATGGGCCACAAAATATGACCATAGCAACCCGGCCAATCGGGACAGCCTAAACCGGCATCAACTAAGCGCGTGAAAGCTCCCAAAACAATAACCAGTACAGCAAATAAGGTGCCGCTAGCCGCTAGCCAGTAACCTGGCTTTACTTGTCTCTTTGTTTGATCTTGCATCTTTATCGCTCAGCACTGTATTTGAGTAAATATTTTAAATCTTTGAGGACCGCCGCACCATCATGCTCAGCACTGTAGACCATCATTGCCCATCCCTCTGGGTCTACCAAGATAAATTTTGCCTCACTTTGTCTTGCCTCGGCGGTTGCTAAGACCGCTTGATCGAGGGGCGCTAGTGATGGCGAGTCACTGTAAGCGACTGTCAGATAATGGTGTTCGGCAGCAAGATGCTCACTCAATGACGGGGATAATGCGGCTGCATCACTGAGATACAGGCGTTGCGTGCGGTTCGCTTCTTTATTCAGTCGTATATGGATTTGACGGCTTAAAAGCAAGGTATCTAGGCAGCCCTGATCACAGTCTCCACCACCACGTATAACCATGGTCCACTTGCCATGCCATATATTATCAACTTCTTTGCTAGACGTAAGCGCTAACTTACTTAATTGAACAGGCGGCTGAATCAAATACCCTTGGTTTTTGCTAGCCACTGAGATTTGTCCCGATTGCACCAGATTATAAATCACACTCGCCAATATCATGAGCCCAAAAGGGATCATCCATAACAGAATTAATTTAAATCGATTCTGCCAAACGACCTTGCCTTCACTCGCTGCTGTCATAATTTCACTTCTCTATTTAATTGATTACTTGCTGTCCTTAGCCACTGGTCGAATCGACGAGTACAGCCAAAATAGCAGCAGCGCTAAGGCCATTGTGAACCACTGTAAGGCATAACCCCAGTGTTTTTCTGGTTTCACATTAACTGTCGGCCAATCAGCGGTTAAAGCGCCTTCGCTGTGCGCTTGTAGGCGGACAGTGAAGGGAACAAGCTGTTTATCCAAATGCAGTGCCAACCGCTCTATATCCACCCATTGTACGACCAAGGGCCACTGGTTAGACCATTGATCTGCCGCTAAAGTTACTGCTTCGCCTAACGGAAGATAAATGGTCCCGAGCAAGCGAACTTGGCCCTTAATCGGCGGAACTTCTGGTAAGCGACGGCGATCCAAAAAGCCTGCAATCCAACCCCGATTGACCAAAACAGTCTGGCCATTCTGCATCAATGCAGGGGAGAGCACTTGATAGCCAACTTTCCCATCGAAGATCCGATTATCTAGCAATACCGTATGATTATTGTCAACTTCGGCCAGTATATGCACTGGTTTATAGGCTAACTGCTCTGTAGAAGCTAAAGTTGAAAGCGGGACGGGGGGAGCCAATTGCTGCTGCGCATAACGTGCTTGAAGGGCAAGCTTCTCGTCTGCACGCTCAAGCTGCCAAAATCCTAACTTGATTAATATCGGCATGGCAACTAACACGAATAACAGTGTTTTCCAGTTGGCATCCCAGCGGTAAGCTGTAATCATAGCGTTCATTTGCGGAACATCGTATTTAGCATTGTATTAAACATTTAGCGTAACTATTAAGGTGACTACCCATGTTATTAAAAACCATTATCGTACTGCTTATTATTGGCTTAATTATCAGTCTTGCCAGTGGTCTGGTGTTTTTATTCCAAGACATCGGTACGACTAAGCGTCGCACCATGCACTCGCTGGGTATTCGAATTAGTTTAGCTGCCGCGTTGATGGCCACTACCGTCTATGGGTTTTTATCGGGGCAGCTGGGGGTCGGTGCACCTTGGGATGAGCGTAAATATCGCCCAGCCCAAGCAGTTGTAGCACCAGAAGTATCAAATGATATAGACAAAGAAGAATAAGCAGACCCAGACGACATCAACAAAATGCCAGTACCACGAAGCTGACTCAAAACCAAAACAGTCGTCATGAGTAAAGTGGCCATTTTGAGCCCGAAGTAGCATGATCAGCAGCATCGTCATTCCTAAGAAAACATGGAATCCATGAAAACCGGTCAACATAAAGAAAGTGGTGCCGTAAATGCCGCTCTCTAGGGTCAGCCCTAAATCGACATAAGCTTCGTGATACTCCATGTACTGCAGATACAAAAATACAATCGCTAACAGCACCGTTAATAATAACCAGCTCTTGAATTGCTTACGGTTATCATTCTTTAACCCCACATGGGCAAAATGCACGGTCACTGAGGACGAAAGTAAAATAATGGTGTTCCACATTGGCAGCCAACCTAACAAACCATTATGGGCATCGGCTGGATACATACTGTTATGCGCACCCGCACCTACAAAGACGGCTTTGGCGCCATTAACTACTTGATCGGGTGTTTCTAAGACGGGCCAAGTATATTTGTACCCTTCCCACAACAGGTTCATAAACTGTCCTTTATCGCCCTCACCACCTAACCAAGGGCCGGCAAAATTTCTGACGTAAAATAGCGCGCCAAAGAAGGCAAAAAAGAACATCACTTCTGAGAAGATAAACCAGCCCATACCCCAAACATAGCTGCGCTTTAATTGCAGACTATTCATGCCTTGGCGATTTTCCATAATGGCCTGCCTAAACCAGAAGAATAATACTGAGACAAAACCTAGAAATCCAACGATAGCAATATAGCCGCCAGAGCCAGCTTCATCCGCTTTTAACTGGTTAAAAAAAGTGGCTAAGCCAAAGATCAAACAGAATAAAGTAATACTGGCTAAAATAGGAAAAGCCGATTGCTCAGGCACATAATACGGCTCGTAGTCATCATTACTGTCCGTCATATGGGTTTCGCTAGACATTTTTTTCTCCAAATTAAACAGGCTTAGTCGCCCAGTATCAATCAATTTAGTCAGGCACGAATCGTACCGACGTTATTATCGTATCGCTAAACTATCGTCAGCTATCAAACCGCCATTAGTAATATCAAACAGCGTATACGATAAAGTGATGGTGGTGACATTGCTCGGTAAGTCACGGTCAACAATAAACTTTAGCGGCATATCAATAGCCTCGCCAGCTGCTAACTGCTGCTGATTAAAACAAAAACATTCGGTCTTTAAAAAATACGACGCCGCTCTGCTTGGCGATACGCTAGGTATCGCCTGAGCCATCATAGCCTTTGATGATGGGTTCTTTGCATAAAACGTCGTTTCAATTTCTTCGCCTGGGTGCACCTTCATTTTAAAAACTTGAGGCTTAAATTCCCAAGACATATAGTCGTTGTTGGTGGCAACAAATTGCACCGTCACTTCTCTGCTGGTATCGATTAAATCGGCCAACGGAATAAAGGCTTCAGCATTGGTTTTGCCATTAAGACCAGTGATATCACAGAACATATCGTACAGCGGTACCAAGGCGAAACCAAAACCAAACATACCAACCGTCACCAACAACAGTCGGCTTACTATACTTTTAATTGATGCACTAGACTTCATCGGCCAATACCTTTTTCAAATATCACGCGCTTACTTAACCGCTGGCGGCGTAGTGAAGGTGTGATAAGGCGCAGGTGATGGAATCGTCCACTCTAGGCCCTCTGGATTTTCCCAGACTTCATCGGTTGCTTGCTTACCGCCGCGTATGGTTTTTATCACGATGAATAAAAAGAACACCTGGCTAAAACCAAATAAGAATGCGCCCATGCTAGCGATCTGATTAAAATCGGCAAATTGCAGAGCGTAATCAGGGATGCGGCGCGGCATGCCTGCCAAGCCAACAAAATGCATCGGGAAAAAGGTCACGTTTAAGCCTACAAATGAAAGCCAAAAATGCGCTTTGCCTAGACGCTCGTCATACATGTTACCGCACCATTTAGGCAGCCAGTAATAGACACCAGCAAAGATTGAGAAAATGGCGCCCGGCACTAATACGTAATGGAAATGTGCCACCACAAAATAGGTGTCATGGTACTGAAAGTCCGCCGGCGCAATCGCCAGCATCAAGCCGGAAAAGCCACCGATAGTAAACAGAATAACGAAAGCAATCGAAAACAACATCGGTGTTTCAAAGCTCATAGAGCCGCGGAACATCGTAGTAATCCAGTTGAAGACTTTTACCCCAGTTGGCACAGCAATTAGCATAGTGGCGTACATGAAGAACAGCTCACCCGCAATCGGCATGCCGACGGTAAACATGTGGTGAGCCCAGACGATAAACGACAAGAAAGCAATCGATGCCGTCGCGTAAACCATCGAGGCATAACCAAATAAGGGCTTACGCGCGAAGGTAGGAATAATCGCCGAAACAATACCAAATGCCGGTAAGATCATAATATACACTTCAGGATGACCAAAGAACCAGAACACGTGCTGGAACAATACGGGGTCACCACCACCGGCCGCACTGAAGAAGCTAGTGCCAAAGTGAATGTCCATTAGCATCATCGTCACACAGCCTGCCAATACCGGCATAACCGCTATCAATAAGTAAGCGGTGATTAACCATGTCCATACGAATAAGGGCATTTTCATTAAGGTCATGCCCGGCGCGCGCATATTAAGAATGGTCGCGATAATATTAATCGAACCCATAATCGATGACGCACCCATAATATGCACCGCAAAGATAAAGTAGGTCACACTAGGTGGGGCATAGGTGGTTGATAAAGGCGCGTAAAAAGTCCACCCGAAGTTAGGGCCGCCACCTTCCATAAATAAAGTGGAGGTTAATAGGGCAAAAGCAAAGGGTAAAATCCAAAAGCTCCAGTTATTCATTCTCGGCAGCGCCATGTCCGGTGCGCCAACCATCATTGGAATTAGCCAGTTAGCTAATCCCACAAACGCAGGCATAACGGCACCAAAAACCATCACTAAGCCGTGCATGGTAGTCATTTGATTAAAAAACTCGGGCTCGACTAACTGTAAGCCTGGCTGGAATAACTCAGCTCGAATGACTAACGCAAATACGCCACCCATAAGAAACATAGCGAAACTGAACCATAAATACATTGAGCCGATATCTTTGTGGTTTGTTGTAAACAACCAACGGCCAAAACCTTTTGCGGGACCATGATCACCCATTATCGGTACTCCTTATAAACTTCTTTTGTGATTTAAAACGTCGACTGGCTGGAGCATATCGCCCATGTTGTTACCCCAAGCATTTCGCTTGTAAGTGATCACCGCGGCCAAATCGATATTGTTCAACTGCTCGCCAAAGGCTTGCATTGCTGAGCCCTGAACACCATTGATCATTAAACTTAAATGACCATTCATCGGCCCAGTCGTAATTGATGAGCCGATTAATGTTGGACCTACACCGCCAGCACCGGTTGGACCGTGACAAGCAACGCAGTTAGTTTGATAAACTTTCTCGCCGCGGGCGTAGAGCTCATCCATAGAAAAACTTTGCGACATGGCTAACTTCAACTCTTCTGCCTCAACTTTTTTAGCGACTAGCCATTGCTGGTAATCAACCTCTTCCATCGCATGAACCACAATCGGCATAAAACCATGTGATTTGCCGCACAGCTCAGCGCACTGACCGCGGTAGATGCCAGGCTCATCAACGATCGTCCAAACGTCATTAATATAACCAGGAATTGCATCTCGCTTAACCGCTAAGGCGGGCACCCACCAAGCGTGCAAGACATCATTGGCTGTGATTAAGAAGCGTACCTTTTTATTAATCGGAATAACAACTGGCTCATCGACTTCAAGCAAGTAATGCTCGCCCTTAGGTGCACGACCATATATTTCATCTTGCGGCGTGGTCAAATTACTGAAAAAACTGACTTCTTCGCCAAGATACTCATACTGCCACTTCCATTGGTAGCCAACCACCTTGATATCAATATCAGCATCGGAGGTGTCGTAAATTTTGATTAAGGTCGACGTGGCAGGCACAGCCATAGCGACCAAGATTAAAGCGGGAATAATCGTCCAAGCAAGCTCGACCAGCGTGCTCTCATGAAACTTAGACGGCACAGCACCAGCGGATTTGCGATGCATAATCATCGAATAAAACATAATGCCGAACACCACAACACCAATCCATACGCAGATCATAAAAATCAGCATATGTAGGTCGTAGATTTCATGACTGGTGGCCGTAACGCCTTGCGTCATATTCGTTACCCAGCGCTGCGCCTCTCCGGCAGCCACTTCACCACTCTTTGCAAACGCTTGAAAACTCAGGGCTAACAGGGAAAATACAACAAAGGGCTTAACACTCATTAGCGACTTAATGGTCGGTCGCTTGCTAAAAAATAGCATAATCTACACTCTCCTAAACACTTACATAACGTACTAATTTGACTCGTTAAGATAACGGTCGGATAACAGAACTCTTCCTTCTGCCATCATAACTTCCATTCAATTCATATAGTTAGCCATTTTCCTCAATCAAGACAGGGCATGACTCCAGTCATGGAAAGTTAACTGGCTCAACTTTATTATGGCTTCTCGAACATGGGCCGAACCAACTGGCCGCGGAATTTATCGTGCGGAAATACTGGCAACCATTGAACGCAAAAAAGCGCGGCGATTATAGCAAAGTAAATAAATATCTGACTATCAATGCAGGTCTAATTTTTGCAAGAATCTTATTTCTTGGCAGAAATACCATTTTAAACGGTCAAAGCCAGACTTCACTCTACGCTTTGTCAAAATTATCCTGAAATAGCCTGTAGATTTCTCTATTTTGCCCTATTATCACAACATTTATACGCACGAATTAAAGGATTATCTCACAGGTCAGAATGATTTTTAACCAAGCTGATAATAAAAAGATTTGGTCAATAGCTTGGCCGATGATGCTCTGCAGTCTAACCACGCCGCTGTTGGGATTAACCGACACCTTCTTGCTCGCCCACATTGGCAGTGGCGAGCACCTGTCTGCGGTGGCTATCGGTGTCAGTGTTATTAGTATGCTGTATTGGGGATTTGGCTTCTTGCGGATGGGAACCACCTCTCTTATCGCTAGAAATAAGGGTCAACAGCTCAAAACCGGGCAAATAACGCCTGAAATCGCCGCCAATATTCTAGGCCGAGGTCTCTTGCTGGCACTTGTTTGCAGTGTATTAATCCTCTTAATCACCCCTTTTATAGTCCGGCTCATTGTTGAAGCGATGAATGCCAGCCCAGCTATCGCGCCATTATGCATCGAGTATATTCAAATCAGGCTGTTCTCAGCGCCAGCAGTGTTAATTGGCTACGTTATTTCAGGCTGGCTGATTGGCTCGCAAAATACTCGCGCCGCGCTGGCCATTGTTATCACGGCTAACGTCATTAATATTGGCTTAGACTATGTATTTATTGCCGAACTGAATATGCACAGCCGAGGAGCCGCTATCGCTTCGGTTATCGCTGAGTACGCAGCTGCAGGGCTGGCCATCAGTATTCTTATCAAAGCCAAAGCCCTCGATAGAGGCCTAAGTTGGCCCCATTGGTTCAAACTTTCCGCCTGTAAAGAGCTATTACAGTTAAATTACCATCTCTTTGTCCGGACGCTATTAATCGTATTTAGTTTGAATTTTTTTACCGCCCAAGGTGCCGCTCTTGGCGATAATATTTTAGCCGCCAACGCTATCTTGCTTCAACTTGCCTTATTAAGTGCCTACATTATGGACGGCTTCAGCTTTGCCGCAGAAGCGCTTTGTGGTGAATCTGCAGGCCGCCAAGACGCGCATCAATTTCATCGTTACACCTTGCAATGTGGGGCTTGGGTGTCAATCACGGCGATTATATTTAGCAGTTTTTATCTTCTTGCTGGCGAGGCCATTATTCATACGCTCAGCAATATTGATGCTATCAATCGCATTGCCAGCGACTATCTGCCATGGTTGGTGCTCATGCCTATAGCAGGTATGGTGGCGTATTTATTTGACGGCGTTTATATTGGCTATGGCTCAGTAAAGGCCATGCACCTAAGCTTATGGTTGGGTTTATTGCTGGTATACCTGCCTATTTGGTGGCTGAGTCAAGCTTGGCAGAATCATGGTCTATGGCTTGCCTTGGTCTGTTTCACCGCGTTCAGAGGGCTTAGTTTAGCGATCTATTACCCACGCCTGCTCACTAAACTAGACGCCTAAGAGCGCTTTTTAGGGTCAATAAGTTTGACTGCCTCAACAGCAACCTCATGTGCCAGCGGCTTTTCGCCAAGACGATTTTGGTTAACGCGAGTGACTATCTCTTCCGGTTTCCCATTATCTCTTTGATCAAAGGGTTCATTAAAATCGCATCGATTACAGGCTCGCCATTTTTCACCCGCTTCAAAATAAATAAAAATCTTATCTCGTTGCTGACATTTTGGGCACAGCGCACCTGCAATAAATCTTTTTTTATGCATGTATTTCACCCTTCATAATGGACTTTTTATCGCCAGCCTTGCAGATTAAAAACGACTATCATATCAGCGGCCAAGCCAGTTTGGTACAATCAACCACGAATTGAGACTGCATCACTTTCAGATCACTTGGAGTCAACCGACTATGACTATCCGTTCCTTTAATGAATATACGCCGGTGCTAGCAAAAGGTGTTTTTATCGATCCGTCGGCAGTCGTGATAGGCAATGTACGCCTTGGGCAAGACTGCTCGGTCTGGCCACAAGCCGTCATTCGAG